>JAKJGY010000352.1 GCA_022704145.1 Verrucomicrobiota bacterium | reverse complement strand
TGCCGCCCACCGCAGTCACCAACACGCTGCCGCTGCCCGCCGCCGGACCCGCCGGGTTCTACCGCCTGGCCGTTCCGTGAGGGGAATGAAACGGCATGCAAGGTTGTGCGCAGATTCGCCTTGTAGACAAATCGCCACTCATGCTAGCCTGAAGATGGATTGTGGCGGTTTCGTATGTCAGGACAGTGGAGGCTGAAATGAACATTAACCGTGGTACATGTCGCTATTGGGCTGTTTTTTTTGCCTTATCCGTCAGGCTTCTGCCTGCGGGTGAGTATCTCTGGACCGGGGCGGCTGCCAACGGCCTGTGGGACGACGCCGCCAACTGGACGCCTGCCGGCGTCCCCGCGGAAACAAATGATCTCGCCTCCTTCACCGCCTCCGCGTCCGTTGCGTCGCCCGCCGCATACACGGGCGGTGTTTCGGTGGCGGCCGGCACGCTGACGCTGTTCACGCCCGCCGACGTTACAAACGTTCTGGCCGGCCCCGTGTCCGGCGCGGGGGCGCTCGTGGTGGAGGGCCCCGGCACGCTGGCGCTTCTGGGCGTGAACAGCGCATTCACCGGCCCCGTCGCCGTCACCAACGGCACGCTGCTGATCAACGACGAAGCGGCGCTCGGCGATGCCGTCGCCGAGCTGACCATCCATCCATCGGGTGTCCTCGACATCGGCGGAGCGACGGCCAGCGACGCCATCAAGATCGTCAAGCCCGTCACGGTGGCCGGCACGGTCGGCAACTTTTCCACTCGCAACCAGTCGCACGCGTTCGGCGGGCGCGTCACCGTCGCCGCCGGCGCGCGGTTCACCGGCTCAGGGCGCTTCGACATCCGCAACGGCACGCTCGATCTCGGCGGCCATATGGTCACCAAAACAGGGACCAACTCGGTTCAGATCGTCGGCGTCACCGCAGTGACCAATGAGCCATCCGGCACCGCGTTCAGCGTGCAGGCGGGCGAGCTGCTGTTCGCCGATTCCGTCACCTTCAGCGGCAGCTCCGCCTCGGCCGTCGAGGTCGCCTCCGCCGCGCGCCTGGCGGTCTACCTGCTCGTCAACCCGATTCCGTACAGCGTGCGCGCCGCCGCCGGCACCGCCCTGGACATCCGCGACACCAGCAGCGTTCAGAACACCAACCTCAACATCTATGCCGGGCCGATCCAGCTCGACGGCGACATCCGCGCCACGGGCTTTGCCAATACCCTGCAGTCGCTGCGCGGCCCCGTGAGCGGCCCGGGCGGCCTGACCGCCGCCAGCGGCGAGCTCCTGCTGGCGAACCCCGCCAACGACTACAGCGGCACGACCGTGGTCTCCAACGGCGTCCTGCGCCCGCTCACGCCCGCCGCGCTCTCGCCCGCGTCCGCCCTCACCGTGAGGAACGGCGGCACGCTCCGCCTGCTCTCGGCGCCGACTGCGGCAGAGGGCTGGACCGACGCCGACATCGCGGGCGTGCTCACGCCCTCCGTTTTCCTCGACCTGACCGCCACGCTCGGCATCGACACGTCGCTGCGCGATGTGTCGCTGACCGCGCCGCTCGCCGGCTTCACTCACGGCCTCGCCAAATACGGCACCGGGACGCTCGGCTACCTCGTGTCAGGCCCGACCGAATCGGGACCGCTCGCCGTCCGCGAGGGAACGTTGAACCTCGGACCTGCGAGCGCGCTCACCCTGCCCGCGCCCGCCGCGATCTCCGTCACCCCGTCTCTCGGACGCACAGGGTTTTTGAATCTTCCCGGCGGCGCCTCGCTGGCCACCGAGGATCTGGGTCAAGGTGTCAGCCAGCCAGCCCTCTACGCGGGGACCACCGGACGCGGCGTCGTCACCCTCACGAACACCGCCTCGGCCTCGGTCGGCCGCCTCGATGTCGGGCGTGAGACCGGTTCAGCCGGCATCATCCGGCTCGCTGCGGGCACGCGGCTGCACAGCCGTTCGGGCACCGGAAACACGGGTCTGGTCGGCATCAACAACGGCTCGTACGGCTGCATCCAGAACGACGGCGGCACGGTCACCAACAACGGCGACGTCGTTTTCGGCCTCGCTGCAGGTTCCTGCGGCATCTACCGCCAGACCGCCGGCGCTTTCGCCATGGCCGGCGGCACGGTCGCGCCCGCCGGGACGCAGGGCGGGTACTACGGAGGACTCACCTACATCGGCCGCAGCGGGACCGGTCAC
>JAKJGY010000144.1 GCA_022704145.1 Verrucomicrobiota bacterium | reverse complement strand
CCGGTCCATGCGCCAGTACAGCAGGCGCTACGAGCCTGCTGTCCCGGTCCGGTACCCCGTCGCACGGGCATCCTGCCCGTGCCTGGTCCCTGCTCCACAGGCCTCTCCACCCGCACGTCACCTCTAAAGAGCGCCATTCTTACCTGTCCCTTGTCACCTAAAGCCGCCCACGCCCGGTCCATGCGCCAGTACAGCAGGCGCTACGAGCCTGCTGTCCCGGTCCGGTACCCCGTCGCACGGGCATCCTGCCCGTGCCTGGTCCCTGCTCCACAGGCCTCTCCACCCGCACGTCACCTCTAAGGCGACACCACAACCAACAGCTTTCTCGCCAAGACGCCAAGCCTAACACCCTTTGCGTCCTTTGCGTCTTTGCGAGATAACAGCTTGTTTCTTGTTGGCGTTGTTTGTCCGCAAGGCGCTAATTGCCTGTCCCGAAGGGCGCTAAGATAGTGACACTTCATGTCCTTATCGTAATCTTAATCGTTCCAAAAGAAAGGATTATGATGAGGAGTACGATTATGATTAAGTGGGTCGCGACGCTTATCTTAGCGCCAATTCTTACCTGTCCCTTGTCTCCTATTGTCTCGGGGCGCTGTCGGGGATGAGCGCGGAGGGGGTTTCGAAAGCCGTCCAGCGCATGCGTTCCCGGCTGTCTGGCGACAAGAAACTGAATCGGATACACCGCAAGGTGATGCTTGAGCTAAAGGAGAAAGGATGAGCAATGTCCTATGTCCAGATACAACCCCTTTGCCTCACATCCGCGCCCGCCGCGTCCATGCGGGCGGCCAGTCCCGCCTGGGACGCCTTGCGCAGCTCCTCCGGGTTGCGGTCCGCGTAGCGCCCGGACCACGGCTCCCAGGCTGCCGCGCCGCCGAACTGCGCCAGGAACTCCAGTGCCAGCCGCAGCGTCTCCCGGACGCATTCGAGCCGGGACATGTCCGCGATGCGCGCCAGCAGGTGGGTGGAGTCGATCCGGACGGCCCGGCACGACTTCAGGTAGCCGGCGTCGCGCATGGACTCAAGGCAGGCGTCGAGCGCGAGCCTGGCCTTGCCGTTCTCGGCCAGCCGGTTCCTGAAGTTCACCAGCGTCGTCGGATGGAAGGCCGGGATGTCGCCGAGCGCGAAGCGCCACCGGGCGTCGTACAGGCACGCCTCGGCGCAGGCCCTGTCGGGAAGCCGCTGCATGAGCTGCAGGACGGTCGCGGCCATGAGCAGGACCGGATCCGTCTCCGGCCGCCCCATGACAGGGGCGTACATCTTCTCCAGGTCGGCCCTCCTCCTCTCCAGGGCCGGAAGCACGCGCTCGCGCAGGAGGGCGAACGGCCTGACGGCGGGGGCTCCGCCGTCGACCGGGACGGTGATGGCGTTCATGGTTGACATGATATAGCCTATGGGCTATATTATCAAGCCGAAAGGGGGCTCTATGCCGAAAAGACAGGAAAAAGCGTCCGCCGCGTCCTACCCGTTGCGGATACAGGCCATCAGGACCAAGGGGCAGAACGTGCGGTTCTTCGTCTACATCCCCATGCCGCTCGCGGCGGCGCTGGGCGTCGAGGGCGGCGAGGAGGTCTCGTGGGAGCTGCTCGACAGGAAGGAGCTTCACCTCGTCCGGACGGCCCCGCCGCCGGTCAAGGCGAAGAAAACGGAATGAAGAAGGGCGGCTTGCGGCTACGCCGCTTGCCGCCCGACTTTTTCAGCGCAACCCTATGTCGAAATACGACCCCTATAACGTCGTGTGGTAAAGGTTTAACCGCAGTTGCTTTTTACCATTCGCATCCCAATGGCCCCAATTTGTCTCCCTCCGACATTGGTTTTTCGAACGACAATAATCTGCCGATAGCCGGCGGGGCTGTCGGGGCAAAGTATTTCTGGCTCTACAGCCAGTCGTATGGGACAATCCTGACGGAGTACTGAAAATGAAAACTGACCACGAAACAATCCTCCGGACGGCATCAGCCGTATTGGGGGCAACCTTAATGATATGCACGGGATGTGCCTCGCGCCCTGAGGGGCGCTATCTGCAAAGCGGCCTGACCGGCTTTATATACGGTCCCCTTCCTGAAGATGTCGGTCAGTCGGTGGACATAGGCCTGGACGTTTTCTTCCTGACGGCACCATCCCCGGAAGAAATCGCCGTCATAAAAAAAATGAGAACGAAGAAAGTCAGTTTCGACGCCGCCGATGTCAGCATCGAAGAGTTCATTAGGCTACTGAACGAAAAACAGCTGGAAAACGGGGGCAGTGACGGAGCGGTAGAAATACGCGTTGTTGTCCCTCCTTCTTGGGACAAAATGATCACGTATAACGACGCGACTGCGAAGGCGATGGGATACGACAAAGGATTTTCTGAATCTCCGAGGGAACACATGCCCAAAATAGGCCTGTCTCCTTATAATCGATCCGTTTATGAAATGTTAATTCGTCTTAGTAAGGATTGGCCCGTGTCGTTTCACTTAATCATCGATAAATCCGGCGTGACATTACGAGTCGCCGATTTTCAGCCAGGCTGTTAAGACTGTGATTCCCGCGAGCCTGTGGAGCCGATCTGCCGATCAGTCGGAATGAGATCAGACAGAAAGTCATCTGTCGTTTGAGGGAAGGGGACGAGGGAACGTTCGATGCAATTGGGATGGAATGAGATCAAACAGCGGGCGGTCCAGTTCTCGCGGGAAGGGGCCGGGGAGACCCGTGAGGACGCCGAGGCAAAGTCCTTCTGGGACGCGTTTTTCAACGTGTTCGGCATCCCGCGCCGCAGAACGTCAGACGAATCGTATTTGGACATTAGATATTTTGCCGCTGCGGCGGCGATTCGGCTAACCTTGGGAGGCGGCGGCGGGAGACAGGGAAGCGGGTGCTTCATGCCCTGTACGGCGCGGATGATGAGCGGCGGCGAAGCGGCTGACCCCGACCCCTGAAGACGGGGCGGGCTGGCGACGCCACACACCGGAGACGGCGCGGCCCGCTTCGCGGCCTTCGCGGCTTCGCGTGAGGCCACCCCGCCCCGACTGCGGGCGTCCGGGACGTCCGCCCGTACGCCACCACACCCCGGAGACGGCGCGGCCCGCTTCGCGGCCTTCGCGGCTTCGCGTGAGGCCTCCCCGCCCCAACTGCGGGCGTCCGGGACGTCCGCCCGTACGTCACCACACACCGGAGACGGCGCGGCCCGCTTCGCGGCCTTCGCGGCTTCGCGTGAGGCCTCCCCAACCCCAACTGCGGGCGTCCGGGACGTCCGCCCGTACGCCACCACCGCCAGAAGCGGTAACCGTTTAGCCGATTATGTTTTTCGAGAACGAAATGAGGGTTCTGAATCGACTTCTTCAGCGCAACCAACAATGAGTTTCCGACCCCGAAGATCCAAGCGCCTCATTATCAGTCCAGATGGAACACCTCGGCCAGCGGACGGCATACCGGCGCATGGTCGGGATGGGTCTCCATCAGATCGGCCATGTAGTCCCACCAGCGCCGCACGACGGCGTCCTGCGGCAGCAGGTGCGCGGTATTGCTTTCAGCCCGTTTCTGTACGGCGAAGAGCGTCAGCGTCTCGGAGTCGAGGAAGATCGAGTAATCGGAGACGCCCGCCTCCCGCAGCTTCCGGGACAGCTCCGGCCAGATCTCGTCATGGCGTTTCCGGTACTCGGCTTCGCAGCCGGGCTTAAGCCGCATCGTGAACGCGACACGTTGCATCTCACTTCTCCCCTTTCTTAGCGGTCGCCGCGGTCAGCGCGATCTCGCGGTAGACGTTAAACCCTGAGGGTCCGTCACGGAAACGGAAGCGCACCGCGCGGACGTCGTCCCGCAAGGGCTTGCCGTCGGCGCGCCGCAGCGTGACCGCGAGCAGCCCGCCGCCAGCGGTACGCGCGACGGCGCCGAGTCGCTCGAAGCGCTCCGGCGTGGAAGCGGACGCGGCCCACAGCTCGTAGCTCTGCGAGGCGCGGGCGTCGTGATGCCCGGAGAACGTCTGCACGGCGCTCACCGCGACCGGGCTGGCGAACGTGAGGGTCAGCGTGTCGCCCGCCGCGAACCCGACGAAGGTGCGGCCGTCGTTGTCGGTCTCCTCAGCGCCCTGCCCGTTCAGCGCCGTGCCGTTGAAGAGCGCGGTGAAATCGCGGCCGCCCCCCATGTGCGCCGCCTGGCCCTCGACCCGGAAACGGCCCGCGTCGGCCAGCAGGTTGCCTGCCGCAGGCCGGTCCGCGCCTTCCGTATAGCTCACGAGAAGGCCGTCGCGCTCCTCCTCCTCGACCGCCTCCGCGCGCTCCGCCGCCTCCTCGCCCTCCCACTCGCGCGACAGCAGCCGCACCGGCCCGAGCAGGCCGGATACCGGGTTGCCGCGATACCGCGACGGCACGGTCTGGTAGTGGTTCGCCAGCGTGTTGCAGACCAGCACCTCGAAGACGTTCTCGCCGCCCTTGAGCAGGCCGCCCACCTCCTGCCGCCACGGCGGGGCGACGCGCACGCCAGCCGGCGTGCCGTTCACCCACACCTCTGCCGTTCCCGCCACAAGGCCGAGATCCAGCGTCACGCGCGCCGCACGCGCCTCCTCAGCCGTCAGCGTCCGCGACGCGCGGTACCGCACGCCGCCGGAGTAGGTGTTCAGCACCCCTGCCTTCGACCAGTCGCCCAGCGGCAGCACGCCGTGCCCGTCGGTCTCGATCACGACCGGCTCGGGAAGCAGGCCGCCGCCGGTGAGGCCCGCGCGCTCCGGCCGGACGCGCAGCGCCACGACCGCCGCGCGCGCGGCGGGCCGCTCGGCCACGAAGCGGCCGTTGGCCTCGGCGCGCAGCGGCACGCCGTCAAGCCACGCCTCGACCGCGCCCCGCGCCCGCACGCGGAGCGCGGCGGTACCCGGCGCGGAGAGAAACCGGAACCACTCCGCGCGCCGCGCGCCCGCGCCGACGTCGAAGGGCAGCACGCCGGGGTCGTCGTACCAGCGCATCGACAGCGGCGTACGCGCCGCAGGCGGCGGCGCGCCGCGGCGGCGCAGCACCAGATGGCCCCGCCCGGCGCGGTCGTAGCGCACCAGGAGCGCGTTGGCGCCGGGCTTGAGCGCGAGGCCCTGCGTCAGGTCGACGACCGCCGCGCCGTTCAGGAAGACCGCAGCGGGCGTCAGGACCGGCGAGGTATGGCTGGCGTCCGCAGGCGGCGCGCGGCTGACGTGCAGCTCGGCGACGGTCGGCGCGTCGACCGTCACGCACGTCCACACATAGTACGTGCCACCCGCGACCTCCTCGGTGTAGCGTGTCTCGTTCAGCGCGCCGGCCGGCTTGCCGAGGCAGAGGAAATCGTCGGTCACCGTGCGCTTGAGGCCGTGGTAACCCTGATGGCCGGGATCGCCCTCCTTGCCCAGACGCCAGGAGAAGTCGTAGGGCTGCCACGCGAGGGGGCGTCCGCAGACCGGCACGGACTCGCCCGGACGGACGCTCGTACGTTTGGCGAACTCCGCGTCGAGCGCGGCGCGGTCGGCCTCCTTCGGCACCGGGCCGAGCGTGAGGAGCTGCGTGCCGAAGCCGTGTAGGCGCCTTGTCCAGCCGCTGTCCTCCAGCTCCGGCCGCATGGCCGTCACGGCCAGGGCCTCGTCCTCCGCGGCCCACGCGAAGCGCCGCGCCTCCACTCCGATGGTGCGGTTGTCCGGCGTGACCGGCAGCCGGAAGTCGCCGTGGCGGTTATCCAGCGTCGGCTCGAACGCGACGGCCCACTCGCGCGGCAGGGGTCTGGCGCGCAGGGGCCGCGTATCGGCAGGCGGCGGGTTGCGGTGCGGCGCCCCGGGCGTGAAGACCACGACGTTCGCCTCGTACGCCTCCAGCGGCAGCTCGACCCGCGTGCCGGTGGCGGTCTCGCCGACCACGCGCGCAGGCGCGGCCGCGCCCGTCCAAGGATCCCACAGCTCGACCGCTCCCTTGGCGCGGAACTCGACTGTCTGGCCGGGCTTCGCGTCCATCACGAAGTAGATGTCGCGCGGACCGGCCTTGCGGTGCAGGGCGCGCACCGTGCCGCCCTCGCCGCGCACGTCCTGGACAAAGGCCGCGCGCGCGGCCTCGACCGCCTGGGCGGCAGTGGCGAACCGGCGTTCTTTTGCGAAGGCGCGGCCGTTCAACGCGTCGAGCTGGGGGTCTTCGCGCCCGGCGCGGTCCGACGCCTCGGGCAGCGCGCCTACGACCGACACGTGTCCGCCCGCCTGCGCGAAGGCCGCGGCCTTTTCGAGGGTCGGCCAGCGCACGGCCCTCATGTTCGGCACGATCAGCGCGCGGTAGGCCGCGCCGGCCTCGCGCACCTTCAGGAGGCCGTCTCCGCTCTGTGCGCGTGCGAGCGACTCGTTGTCGATGAACTCGAAATTGACGCCTGCCGAGAAGAGCTGTTGCGCCAGTTTGAAGGCGGTGTCTTTGGCCGCATTCCCGTCCAGCTCGGCCTCATACGGGGCCACCGGATAGACCACCGCCACATCGCAGACCAGATGACCCTGGCTGAGCAGATACGAGAGCCGGTCGAAGTAGCCGAAGAAGGTGCGCATATGACGCCAGTACGGCATGCGGAAATGGTAGCAGGGGGGCGCCCACTCCCAGTGCGAGCCGTAGGTCGAGTAGTAGAGCCCGTGCAGGTTGAGCAGCGTCGTGCCGTAGAGGTAGTTCTCGCGCGTGGCGAACATGAGCTGCTCCGGGGTGGCCCCCCAGCCGAAGCTGTGATAGCCCTCGAGCCACACGCGCGGGCGCTGGTAGAGGTTGGCGACCGAGGACGAGACCTTGCCCTTGATCAGGTCGGCGCGTCCGCCCGGCGTGTCGTGGCCCGGCGCGGAGTACCAGCGCGTGACCCGGAAGTAGTCGCCGAACTCATAAGGGTCGCGCCCGCGGCCGCCCGAGTCGCAGCCGAAGATCAGGCCGCGCGCGGCGTGCCAGTCGTAGACCGGCTTAAAGTAGCGCTCCTCCATGAGCGACAGGCGCACGTCCGCGTAGTCCAGCCGGAGTTTGGGCGTGTGCGGCCCGACGTCCTGCCACAGGGCGGGCAGCGCCTCGAACAGGTCGTAGCCCTTGCGCGCGCGGAACTCGGCCGGGAAGTCGGACGTCCACGCGAACTTGCCCACGCCGATGTGCAGCTCGTCGTTGAAGAAGTAGTTCAGCCCCTTGGAGGAGCGGTCCGGGGCGCGGTCCTCGAAGGGCTGGTAGAAGCCGCGGATGACGGTCGCGCCCGCGCCGGGCAGCATGGGGTTGAGCGAGCCCGCCTGGCGCACTGCGCGGAAGGCCCACACCTCCCAGTCGCCCGCAGGCGCCTGCCACGCGAGCGCGCCGTCCTTCAGGTGCGGCGCCAGGTCCGTGCCGCCGCGCGCGGGCTGGCCGTCGCGCACCGGATAGGCGCGCACCGCGACAACGTCCTCCTTCAGCGTGCGTGTCAGCCGCTCGCCGGCCTTCACGCGCCAGGGGCCCTCCTTTTCAAGCTGGTACGCGTTCAGCACGGGGCGGCTGTAAAAGAGGCTGTAGAACAGGTTGGTCGCGCCGCGCGGCCAGTCGAGCGTGTAGGTGCTCAGGCCGATGCCCATGCCGCGTTCGGCGCAGGCCTGGGCGACCTTCTGGTAGACGGCCCACCACGCCTCGGTGAAGAGCGGCGGCGCGTCCTGGTCGGTCAGCCAGCCCGGCGTGTCGTGGTGCGAGTAGTTCACCTGCACGCCGCTGACGCCCTTATCGTGCAGCTCCTCGATCTGGGACACAAGCCGCTGCGTATCGAGGGTGTCGCCGCTCCACCACCAGAACGGCACCTCGCCATAGCCCGGCGGCGGGTTCATGAAGCCCGGCCGCACGTCCAGCCCGGAGTCGCGCGACGGCAGCCCCGTACCGCCCGCGGCCGCGGCACACACGATCCCGACAACAACAACCCCCGCATACCCTGCAGCCCTCATGTGCGTCCCCCTTCGAAGCGCCGCCGTACGGCGCAGGCGGCGACGGCGAAAGCCGTCACCACATTCAGCGAATTCTTTCTTCCGTAAAGCGGTATGCGGACAGCGCCGTCGCAGGCGGCGACGGTCTCCGGGTCGAGCCCGAAGCGCTCGTTGCCCAGCACCAGCGCGCAAGGGAACGGCCAGTCGAACGCGCCCACATCCGGCGCGCCTGCGACCGTCTCAAGCGCGAGGCAGGGCGTGCCCGATGCGCGCAGCCCCGCGACCGCCGCGCGCGCCTCGCCTGCGGCGCGCCACGGCACGAGGCGCTCGGCGCCCAGCGCCGCCCGGGCGACCTGCGGCTGGTCGGGCAGCGGCGTGTAGCCGCACAGCAGCACCTCGGCCACACCGAAACACTCGGCGGTGCGGAAGAGCCCGCCCACGTTGAAGGCCGAGCGCACGGAGTCGGCCAGCACCGTCACCGGCATCGGGCGCGCGACCGGCGCGCCTTCGGGCAGGTCGGCGTCGAGGATCTCCAGGTCGGTGACCTTGAGGCGCGCGACCTCGCGTTCGACCGGCACGAGCGCGCTCCAGAGCTGGCGGCGCGTCAGGTCCGGCTCCAGCAAACGGGCGAGTGCGGCGAGCCGAGGCAGCGCGGCCTGCTGGCCCATCCACGCGCGGGCCGCGGCAAGCGCGGCGCGCCGGGCGGCCGCGTCGTCCCAGGCCGCCTCCACCGCGCGCAGCCGTTCGTGCGCTTCGCGCCACTGCGTCTGCTGCTCGTCCACCCCAGCTCCTTTCGCGTTTCGACGCCGCGCCCTCACCGGATCGGAAACAGGAGAAAGACCCCTACCGTCCAAAGCGCGTGCGAGACCACGCAGGCGGTGAGGGTGCCGCGCCAGCGGTAGAGAGCGCACCAGAAAGCGCCGGCCACAGTGGCCGCCATGACCAGCATGAAGTTTCCGGAGGCCAGGTGTACCGCCCCGTACGCCGCGACCCCCACCGCCAGGCCGGCCGTACGGCCCCAGCGCGCCTCGGCCCGCCGCATCACGTAGCCGCGCCAGAACAGCTCCTCGCCCGGGCTGGTCACCAGCAGCAGCACGGCCCCGACGAGCCAAGGCCGGCCCAGCGCGCGAAGCGCATAGACCGCCTCCACCTGCCCCGGGGCGAAGCCGAACAGCCGTGCCGCGCAGCGGTCGCCGAGCCAGAAGATCCCATAGAGCGCGACCGCCGCAGCCGCGCCGAGCGCGACCTCGCGCAGCGTCACCTCCGCCCGCCGCCACGGCACGCCCGCCGAAGCGAACGAGCCCGCGCACAGGACGCAGACCGTGACCGTGATCTTGACCCAGAAATTGCCCGCCGGCCAGGCGAACACCCAGGCGAAGCCCGCCGCAGCCAGCGCCACCAGCAGACCGTACGCCCACCCTCCGCTCTCGCCTCCCGCATACCGCATGGCCGCATTCTACGCCGGACGGGCGCCGCATGGCAAGCGCCGCGCTCGCCCGCCCCTGCTGAAATAGTTATGAACAAACGGCAATAAAGCGGGGGCGGGGGCCGTTGTGACCCGTATACAGAGACAGCGGGAAACCGAGAACCAGGAGTGCCATGACGACAACAACCGGACAAGCCATTCTGATCCTCTGCACCTTCGGGCTTGTGGCCTTGGGACAGAACAACCCACGCGAGGGAGAGCGGCGCAACTGGGGCGCCACGGGCCGCGGCCAGTGGATCGGCCGCCGGCTGAACCACCCCGAGTTCATCGAGAAGGTCGGCATCAAAGGGGAGCAGGCCGAGAAGCTGAAGGGCTCGCTAGAGCAGATCGAAAAGGAGTCGCAGCGGTTGGACGAGCAGATCGGACAGGCTGCGGTACAGCAGGCGGAGGTCGCCAAAAAGGTGCTGGCCGAACCTGGCGCCGACCCCGAGGAGATGATCAAGCTGGTCGAGAAGATCGGCCAGATGCGGACCGAGCAGGCCAAGCTTGCGACCCGGCGCCTGGTGGCGCTCCGCGACCATCTGACGCCCGAGCAGCGCGAACGGGCCGCACGGGTGCTGGCGGACGACCAGCAGCGGTGGCGCGAGGAGCGCGAAGGCGGCGGGCGCGAGGGCGGGCGCGAGCGTAATGCCGCCCCTAACCGCGCCGCTCCCGCAGAGGCCGCCAAGCGGCCCGCGGCCCAGGTGCCGCGGCCGGCCGCCCCCCAAGGGTGGTGAGCCCCGGCCGACCGGCCGGTGCCGGTGCGGCGAATTTCAAAATCCAGCCTGTTCGCACGGGCCGGAGGCGGTTATACTGTCCCTCCGGCGATGATAATTCTCCACATAGTGTGGCAGGACGGCGGACTGTGGGTGTGGGGGGAATGTGAGCCGGCGCGTCCCTGCGAGCCGCCCCGCTCGCCGTTCGACGCCGGGGCCGACCGGCTGGCGCGCGCGCTGGAGTCGCTGACCGGAGGGTGGGAGGCTGGTGCGGCCGCGCCCTGCGACCTGCGTCTGGAGCTGCCGACCCGCCGAA
>JAKJGY010000351.1 GCA_022704145.1 Verrucomicrobiota bacterium | reverse complement strand
GTGGGGTCATAGCGGCCCTCCCGTGTTGGTGACGGTGGTGTAGAAGAGGCGCCGCTCGCTGGAGTAGGTGTCGCCGTCGGGGTAGACGACGAGCAGGAAACGGAGGATGTTGGCGTGACGGGCGACGTGGGAGTTGCCGTAGTCGGCGCCGAGAAGCATGAGTTCGTAGCGCGGGTTCCATTCGTTCAGGGAGAGGTTGTCCATGAAAAAGGCGGGGGCGAGGTTCTGGAAACGGAGGTAGAGCGGGTCGCCGGTGAGGTTGGGGCGGCTGCTGGCCATACCTGCGACAGGGGGGAAGGGGATCGTGTCGGCGGTGGTGACGGCCTTGACCCACAGTTGATGCCAGGCGTCGGCGACGAGGTTCGAGCGCGCCTCGTCGACGAAGCGCGCGTTGGTGTCGCGCAGGGTCTCGAAGAGGGCGTCTGCCAGCAGGGTGCAGCGGGCCTCGTTGTTCGACTCCCGGTTGGCGTTGAGGGCCATGCTGCCGAGGCCGAAGACGCCGAGGAGGCCGAGGCCGATGGCGAGCAGGGCGAGGGCGGTCTCGATCAGCGTGAAACCGCCTCGGGCGGTTTCACGCTGAGAGGGAACAGGTAATCGCTCAACGTAGAGCGTGCCTCGCGGGTCGCGGATGTCTGTCATGGCGCACCTCCGATGAGTGTGGGAAGGGCGGTCAGAGGGGCCGCGTGGATACGGGGCGCAAGCGGGTAGGTCGCGTTTCCGGGATAGACGACGAAGAGCCTTTCGAGGCCGAGTGTCTCGAGGGCGACGTGCATCGAACGGGTGGTGCCGGGGGCGTCCGAGAGTTTGAACTCGAAGCCGAAGCGCTTCCCGCCGAAGGAGACGAGCAGGTCGAGTTCGGCGCCTGCGTGCGTGCCCCAGAAGAAGGCGTTACGGGCGCCGAAAAGGGTCAGGATCTGTTCTAGCGCAAACCCTTCCCAGGACGCGCCGGCCTTGGGGTGTCCCAGCAGGGCGCGCTCATCATCGAGACCCAGCAGGACATGGAGCAGGCCGCTGTCGCGCACGTAGATTTTCGGCGATTTCACCTGGCGTTTGCCGATGTTCTCGAACCACGGGGGGAGGACGCGGATGACATACGCGCCCGCCAGAATGTCCAGATAGCGGCGGGCGGTGGCTTCGGCTGTGCCCAGCGCACGCCCGAACTCGGTGCCGTTCCAGACCTGTCCGTGGTAGTGGGCGACCATCATCCAGAAGCGCCGCAGGGTCTCGGAGGGCACGCGGATGCCCAGTTCAGGAAGGTCGCGCTCGAGGAACGAGCGGATGAAATCGTCGCGCCATGTCCGGCTGGCCGCAGGGTCAGGCGCCAGAAAGGCGCGCGGAAAGCCGCCGGCCATCCAGAGCTTGCGAAGCGTGTCCGGTCCGGTTTCCGCCAGCGACAGACCCGGGACATCAATGAACGCGACCCGCCCGGCCAGAGACTCCGTGACGCCTTTGACGAGCGAGGGCGAGGCGCTTCCGAGAATGAGAAAGCGGGTCTTCGCGTCGGGACGGTCGGCGAGGACCCTCAGGATTTCAAACAGCTCCGGTCTGCGCTGGATCTCGTCGATGACGACCCAGTCGACCGGTTCCGACAGCGCCAGATACGGGACGGTGAGGCGACGCAGGTCGAGCGGCGACTCAAGGTCGTAGAAGGCCACCTTCCCGGTTACGGTCTGGGAGAACGCGCGCGCCAGCGTGGTCTTGCCGACTTGGCGAGGCCCGAGCAAGGAGACGATGGGGCTGGTGCGGAAACCGTCCCGGATCGCGGATAGGAGTGTGTGCCTTTCAACCATGAATCAAGCATAATCCTTGAAAATGCAAAACGCAATGTCGTTTTTTCAATGAAGATGCGCTGTCTTGCCGCATGAACGCATGAGCGGTCTCGATGAGGGTGAAGGCCGTGCGTGGCCGGTCGGGGGCGGTCATGGCTCCACCTCCTGTCTGACGGGTGTGGCGAGGCCGGTGGTGAGGTCCACACGCAGGATCCGCACGAGCGGCTGCTTGTTGAAGAGCGGCTGGGTGTAGAGGCAGAGGTAGTGGCAGCGCGTGTCGCCCGCGCTCCAGACGCTGCCGTCGGGGCGGAAGACCAGCAGGCCGTAGTTCTTCTTGTCGAGGGCGGCGTCGGGCGTGAGGGTGTCGGGCTGGTGGCTGAGGAGGATCTGGCGGGGGAGGCGCT
>JAKJGY010000143.1 GCA_022704145.1 Verrucomicrobiota bacterium | reverse complement strand
CCCCCCGCCCCCGACAAAGTACCCCGCACCCTTCTTACTTGGACATTCCGTGTTGGCTATTGGATATTCAACCGTAACTTCCCCATTTATCGCCGCAGCGAAAGCGTGTATAGTATCGCGGAAACCCGGTAAGGGTCAGGGCGGCCGGTGCCGCCGTGCCGGAACAACCGAGAGGGGCATCTATGGCAGACACTCAGGCGAAGGCGGCCACCCGTGTGATCCCGCCGCAGTTCATCTTCCCGTTCGTGCTCACCACCACCCTTTTCGCCCTCTGGGGCTTCGCGAACGACATCACCAACCCGATGGTCGCGGCGTTCAAGAACATCTTCGTGGAGATCAACAACACGCAGAGTTCGCTGGTGCAGTTCGCCTTTTACGGCGGCTACGCCACCATGGCGATCCCGGCGGCGCTCTTCATCCGCAAGTACTCCTACAAGTCCGGGCTGCTGCTCGGGCTGGCGCTCTACTCGGTCGGCGCGCTGATGTTCCTGCCTGCGGCGATCACCCAGAACTTCTACTGGTTCCCGGTGTCGCTCTACATCCTGACCTTCGGCCTGGCCTTCCTTGAGACCACCGCCAACCCGTACATCCTCTCGATGGGCGACCCCGCGACCGCCACCCGCAGGCTGAACCTGGCCCAGGCGTTCAACCCCATGGGCTCGCTGCTGGGCATGGTGGTCGCGAGCAAGCTGGTGCTGCGCAACCTGCAGGCGGAGAAGTATTTCGCCGCCGCCTCCGAGGCCCTGCGCGGCCAGGGCGTCGCCAAGGAGGCGCTGCCCGAGGCGCTCAAGGCCTACGTCGCCGACCCCGCCAACCAGGCCAGCTACGCGGCCATGAAGACGCATGACATCGCGATCATCCGCGACCCGTACGTGATCCTCGGGCTGGTGGTGGCGGTCTTCTTCCTCGTGTTCCTCTTCAGCAAGATCCCCGCGCAGGGGCGGACCGACCACATCCACCCCCTCGAGTCGGCCAAGCGCCTCTTCCGCAACCGCAACTGGGTGGGCGGCGTGGTCGCCCAGACCTTCTACGTGGCGGCCCAGATCACCTGCTGGACCTACATCATCCAGTACGCCGGCAAGAACTGCGGCTTCACGGCCGAGCGCGCCCAGGACTGGAACATCGCGGCGATGCTCCTCTTCCTCAGCAGCCGCTTCATCTGCACCTTCCTGCTGAAATATCTCAACGCGAGCCGCCTGCTGACCGTGCTGGCGGTGGCGGGCGGGCTGCTCACGGCGCTGACGATCCTGCTCCAGAACGTGACGGGGCTGGTCTGCCTGGTCGGCGTCTCGGGCTGTATGTCGCTGATGTTCCCCACGATCTACGGGATCGCGCTGGACGGCTTGGACGAGGACGCCAAGATCGGCTCCGCCGGTCTGATCTTCGCGATCGTCGGCGGCGCGCTGATGCCGATGGGCGCGGGCTGGTTCATCGACCAGGGTACGCTCGACCTCGGCTGCGTCCGGCTGACCGGCGAGAGCGCCGCGTTCCTCCTGCCGCTCCTCAGCTTCGTCGTCATCGCCGCGTTCGGCTGGCTGTCGCTGCGGGCCAAGCGCGCCCACTCTTAAGCCTCCCCACCCCACCCTACCGCCATGCCCCAAAAAAAACCTGTGACCCGCAAGAAGAAGGCGCCCGCCAAGACCTTTGTGCTCGACACCAACGTCCTGCTCCACTCACCGGTGGCGCTGGCGGTTTTCGACGACAACCGGGTGGTGCTGCCGATGGCGGTGCTCGAAGAGCTGGACACCTTCAAGACCCAGAGTTCGGAGCTGGGGCGCAACGCGCGCGAGACGATCCGCAAGCTCGACGCGCTACGCGTCGGCGGAGCGCTCTCGGCCGGCGTGGCCCTGCCCAAGGGCGGCGACCTGCGCGTCCTGATCACCCCGCCGGTCGAGAAGGCCGGCCTGGAGGAGGACACCCCGGACAACCGCCTGATCCGCCTCGCCTACGCGCTGCGCCGCAAGGGCGAGCGGGTCATCATCGTCTCGATGGACATCAACGTCCGCGTCAAGGCCAACGCGCTCGGTCTCGAGGCCGAAGATTTCGAGCACGAGAAGGTCAACTTCGACGAGCTGTACAGCGGCTACGCCGAGGTCGTCGTGCCGCAGGACGTCATCGCGCGGCTCTATGACGGGCAGGTGCTGACCTCCTTCACGGGCAACACCTACCCCAACATGTTCCTCCACCTGAGCGCGGCCGAGAACCCCGACATGCGGGCCATCGCGCGCGTGTTCCCGGACCAGACTTTGGCGGAGATCAACCTCGCGATCGACAGCGTGTACGGCATCCAGTCGCGCAACGTCGAGCAGCGCATGGCCCTGGAGCTGCTGATGGACCCGAACGTCAGCATCGTGACGCTCGTCGGCCAGGCCGGCACCGGCAAGACCCTGCTGGCCATCGCCGCCGGGCTGCACCTCGTGCTGCACGCGCACCTCTACGACCGCATCCTGGTGTCGCGCCCGATCGTCCCGCTGGGCAAGGACATCGGCTACCTGCCCGGCGGCAAGGAGGAGAAGCTCGCGCACTGGATGGAGCCGATCTTCGACAACCTCGAGTACATCCTGCGCCGCCACCAGCCCGACCTGCCCCCGGCGGGCGTGAAGAAGTCGGGCAGGCCGCCCAAGCCCCAGGACCGCATCACGCAACTGCTGGACAGCGACACGCTGGAGCTGGAGGCGCTGACCTACATCCGGGGGCGTTCGATCTCGCGCCAGTTCATCATCATCGACGAGGCCCAGAACCTCACGCCCCACGAGGTCAAGACCGTGGTCAGCCGGGCCGGCGAGGGCTCCAAGGTGATCCTCACCGGCGACCCCTACCAGATCGACAACCCCTACCTGGACGCCTCGAGCAACGGCCTGACCTACGCCGCCGAGCGGCTGAAGGCGCTGCCGCTGCACGGGCACGTGACCCTGAGCCGCAGCGAGCGCAGCCAGCTTGCGGCGGCCGCGGCCCAGTACCTGTGACGGAGGACGCCATGCTCACGCTTCCCGGAAACACGCCCGGCCAGAAGGCCGCAGTCTTTCTCGCGACCGGCTTCGGCCTCGGGCTGGTCACGCCGGTCGCCCCCGGCACGGTCGGCTCGCTGCCGGGCGTCGCGCTCGCCCTCTGGCTGACCGCCCAGCACCTGCCGCTCCAGCTCCTGGCCTGCGCCGGGCTCACCCTGCTGGCCATCCCGCTCTGCGGCACGGCCGAGCGCGTGCTCGGCAAGAAGGACGACGGCCGCATCTGCGCCGACGAATGGATGCTCTTCCCGCTCTGCACCGTGGGGCTGCCGCTGCTGCAGCACCTGTGGCTGATACCAGTCTGCTTCGTCGTGGCGCGCGTCTGCGACATCGTCAAGCCGCCTCCGGCGCACGGCCTGCAGCGCCTCACCGGCGGCCTCGGGATCGTCATCGACGACTTCGTCGCCTCGCTCTACGCCCTGGCCCTCAACCACGCCGTGTGGTGGGCCGCCACGCGCCTGGGCGCCTGAGCGCGGCCGCTACAGCGTCAGGAAGATCAGCAGCGCGGCCAGCGCGTAGGCGGCCACGGTCGCGAGCAGGATGCGGTCGGTCAGCAGCACCTTCTCCGGCCGGCCGCCCTCGTCGTGGCGGTAGACCAGGTCGAGGTAGCGGAAGATGCCGAAGACGACGAACGGCACGGTGAGGCCCAGGCGCGAGGTGCCGAAGCGCTCGACGGTCTCCGCGGCCAGCGTGTAGATCGCGTAGCAGACCACGGTCGCGGCGGAGGTGACCGCGATCTGCACGTCCAGCACGTGGCGGTCGTAGCCGGAGAGGGCCTCGCGGTGGTCGCCCTCCGCGCCCTCCAGCAGCACCTTCTCATGGCGCCGCTTGCACAGCGCGAGGAAGAGCGCCAGCAGGAAGGTGCACAGCAGCAGCCAGGGCGAGATGCGCACCGCGAGCGCGGTGGCCCCGGCCACGGCGCGCAGCACGAACCCCGAGGCGATCACGAAGACGTCCACATACGGCACGCGCTTGAGCAGGAAGGTGTACACGGCCTGCAGCGCGCAGTAGCCGGCCAGCACCGCCGTGAAGGCGTGCGGCAGCGCCAGCGAGCCCGCGAGGCCCAGCGCCAGCAGGGCGGCCGCCACGGCGGCGGCCGCGCCCGCGCCGATGGCGCCGGAGGCCAGCGGCCGCAGCCGCTTGACCGGGTGGGCCTGGTCGGCGCGTCGGTCATGGAGGTCGTTCACCAGGTACACGCCGCTCGACGCGCAGCAGAAGCAGGCCACGGCCCAGGCCGCCGACGCGACCGGCAGCCAGCCCAGCGTGCGGGCGCTCTCGCCGGGGTCGCCCCAGGCGAAGACGTAGGCCGCGGCCACCACCGCGTTCTTCAGCCACTGGGCGGGGCGCAGCGCACGGAGCCAGGGCGACGCCGCGGCCGCGCTCACGCGCCCCGGCCTCCCGGCCGCGGCGAACGCCGCAGCCCGCAGCGGAACCAGAGCTTGAGCACCATCAGGAAGGCCTCGGTCGCGATGTTCGCCTTCATCTTGGAGTAGCCCGCGCGGCGGTCCTCGAAGACGATCGGCACCTCGCGGATCACGAAGCCCTTCATCCAGGCGGTGTGGGTCATCTCGATCTGGAAGGAGTAGCCGTTGGAGGTGATGCGGTCGAGGTCGATCGCCGCGAGCACGGCGCGCTTGAAGCATTTGAAGCCGCCCGTGGGGTCGTGCACCGGCAGGCCGGTCACGAAGCGGACGTACTGCGCCGCGCCGGTCGAGAGCAGCAGGCGGCTCATCGGCCAGTTCATGACGCGGATCCCGCCGGCGTAGCGCGAGCCGAGCACCAGGTCCGCGCCCTCGTCGGCCGCCTGGAACAGGCCCTTCAGCGCGTCCGGGTCGTGGGAGAAGTCGCAGTCCATCTCGCAGACCCGGGCGTAGTCGCGCTCCAGGGCCCACTTGAAGCCCGCGATATAGGCGCGGCCCAGGCCCTCCTTGCCCGCGCGGTGCAGCACGAACACGCGCTTCTCGCGCGCGGCGATCGTGTCCAGCAGCGCGCCCGTCCCGTCCGGCGAGTTGTCGTCGACGAACAGCAGATGGGCCTCCGGCGCCCGCTCGAGCACCGCCTGCGCCATCGCCTCCACATTCTCCCGCTCGTCATAGGTCGGGATCACGATCAGGGTCTTCTCACTCATAAGTAAGGCTAGTATATCCTTTCACGCCCGGCCGCTTCCACCGAAATTTCGCGCGCGCCCGGCCGTAAATCCGCATTGAGCTTCGGCCGCCGTTTCGCTACAGTTTGCGTCCTGCACCGCACGGAGGGGGCGCGCGCCGAAACCGCGGCCCCGTCGCCAGGCGGCCGGAGGACCCCAACCTTATGAGCGACCCCTGTCCCTGTGGCAGCGGCTTGGCCTTCGAGGCCTGCTGCGAGCCGTACCTGATCGACGCGGCCAAGCCCGCCACCGCCACGGCCCTGATGCGCGCCCGGTACAGCGCCTACGCGCTCGGCGCCGTGGACTACCTGTACGCGACCTCCGGGCCCAAGGTGCGCAAGGAGTTCGACGCCGACAGCAGCCGCAAGTGGGCCGAGTCGGCCAAGTGGACCGGCCTCGAGGTGCTCGCCGCCGAGGGCGGCGCGGAGGGCGACGAGACCGGCATCGTCGAGTTCGTGGCGCACTACACGATCAACGACACCCCCTTCAACCACCACGAGCGCGCCGAGTTCGCGCGGCTCGACGGCGCCTGGCGCTTCATCGACGGCAAGATCTTCGGCGCCGACCCTGTGCGGCGCGACCAGCCGAAGGTCGGCCGCAACGACCCCTGCCCGTGCGGCAGCGGCCGCAAGTATAAGAAATGCTGCCAGGCGACACCTGAGAAATGACCCTCGACGCCTTTATCTTCGACCTTGACGGCACGCTGGTGGACACCGAGCTGCTGTGGGCCGACGCCCTGCGCGCCTACCTCGCCGACAACGGCTGCGCCTGCGCGCGCGAGGAGGTGCTCAACCTCGTGTTCGGGCACTCCTGGACCGACATCTACCGCGCGCTCACGGCGCGCTTCCCGGGCCTCGCCGGCATCCCGTCCAGCCTGATGGCCGACCGGCTGCGCGACTACTACCAGCGGCTGCGCGACAGCGGCGACGGCATCGTCATCCGCAGCTCGGCCGCGCTGCTCCAGCGCCTGGCCAGCACCCATCCGGTCATCATCGTCTCCGGCTCGCCGCGGGCCGACATCGCCGAGGCCGTGCGCCTGCTCGGCGCCGAGCGCGCCGTGCGCTTCTACCTCGGCGCCGAGGACTACGCCCCGGGCAAGCCCGCGCCCGCCGGCTTCCTGCTCGGCGCGCAGCGCCTGGGCGTCGCGCCCGGCGCCTGCCTGGTCTTCGAGGACTCCTGGGCGGGCGTCACCGCGGCCAAGGCCGCAGGCATGTGGTGCGTGGCCCTGGCCCGCAGCAGCGCCCACCCCCAGGACCTCTCGGCCGCGGACTGGACGCTCGACGACCTCGCCGCGTTCACCCCCGAGGCCTTCGCCCGCCGCCTGCGGTGAGGCCCGCGCCGCCTGTCCCTGGGCAGCCCTTTCAAGCCCACAACAGCGATCACCCGCACGTTGTGTTGGAAGGGTGGGATACGGGAAGATCCTTTCGGCCGCTTCGGTCTCAAACCCCCCCCCCCCCCCCGCCCCTCCCGCCCTCCCACCCACCCTTCCACCCTTCCACTATTCCATCATTCCACTATTCCATCATTCCACTATTCCATCATTCCGGTTGTGCCTCCTGCTCGGCCCGCAGGAGCGAGTGTCATTTTTGTCGTTCTGTCATTTTCCGACACTCTTGTCGTTTTTTGACGTTTTTATCTCGAAGCCTCCGGCCGCGCCTGTTAAGCTCACACTCTTGATCGCGCGACCCAGCCCGTTGGCGGGAGCGCCCCAGGGCGGGGCGGCGGGCGCGCGCACTCTGAAAGGTCAGGTTGAGACATGCGGCGTGACGACATCCACAAGGTACTGATCATCGGTTCCGGCCCGATCGTCATCGGGCAGGCGTGCGAGTTTGACTACTCCGGCACCCAGGCGTGCAAGGCGTTGCGCGAGTGCGGCTACCAGATCGTGCTGGTGAACTCCAACCCGGCCACGATCATGACCGACCCGGTGATGGCGGACGCCACCTACATCGAGCCGCTCAACGTCGAGCGGCTGGAGCAGATCATCGCCCAGGAGCGGCCGGACGCGCTGCTGCCCAACCTCGGCGGGCAGTCGGGGCTGAACCTCTCGATGGAGCTGTCCAAGAAGGGCATCCTCGAGAAGTACGGCGTGAAGGTGATCGGCGTGAACCTGGACGCGATCGAGCGCGGCGAGGACCGGCAGATCTTCAAGGACACCATGCAGAAGCTGGGCATCGAGATGCCCGCGAGCGAGATCACGTACACCGTCGAGCATGCCGAGGAGGTCGCCGCGCGGCTCGGCTACCCGGTCGTGGTGCGGCCGGCCTACACCATGGGCGGCACGGGCGGCGGGCTGGTCTACAACGTCGAGGAGCTGCGCACGGTCGTGAGCCGCGGCCTGGACGTCTCGCTCACCCACCAGTGCCTGATCGAGGAGTCGGTCCTGGGCTGGGAGGAGCTGGAGGTCGAGGTGGTGCGCGACGCCAAGAACCAGATGATCGCGGTCTGCTTCATCGAGAACATCGACCCCATGGGCGTGCACACCGGCGACTCGTTCTGCTCGGCGCCGATGCTGACCATCGACCCGTCGGTGCAGGCGCGGCTGAAGGACTACGCCTTCCGCATCGTCGCCTCGATCGGCGTGATCGGCGGCACCAACGTGCAGTTCGCGCACGACCCCCGGACCGGCCGCATCGTGATCATCGAGATCAACCCGCGCACCTCGCGCTCCTCGGCGCTGGCCTCCAAGGCCACCGGCTTCCCCATCGCGCTGGTCTCCGCCAAGCTCGCCAGCGGCATGACCCTCGACGAGATCCCCTACTGGCGCGACGGCACCCTCGAGAAGTACACCCCCTCGGGCGACTACATCGTCATCAAGTTCTCGCGCTGGGCCTTCGAGAAGTTCCGCGGCGTGGAGGACAGGCTCGGCACGCAGATGAAGGCCGTCGGCGAGGTGATGGCCATCGGCAAGACGTACAAGGAGACCTTCCAGAAGGCGATCCGCGGCCTGGAGAACGGGCGCCACGGCCTCGGCTTCGCCAAGGACTTCAACCGCAAGAGCCTGGCGGAGCTGCTCGACCTGCTGCGCTTCCCGAGCAGCGAGCGGCAGTGGCTCATGTACGAGGCGCTGCGCAAGGGCGCCACCGACGACCAGCTCTTCGCGCTCACGTCGATCAAGCGCTACTTCATCCAGCAGATGCGCGAGCTGGTCGAGCTGGAGGAGAAGATCCTCCAGTACAAGGGCTCGATGCCGCCGGACGAGCTGCTCGTGCAGGCCAAGAAGGACGGCTTCTCCGACCGCTACCTCGCCAAGATCCTCGGCATCAAGGAGCGCAGCCTCCGCCTGCGCCGCAGCGACCTGGGCGTGCGCGAGACCTGGCACCCCGTGCCCGTCAGCGGCGTCGAGGGCTCGTACTACTACTACTCGTCCTACAACGGGCGCGACGGCGAGATGCCGGTCTCGAAGAACGCCAAGAAGGTGCTGATCCTCGGCGGCGGGCCGAACCGCATCGGCCAGGGCATCGAGTTCGACTACTGCTGCGTCCACGCCGCCTTCGCGATGCGCGAGGCCGGCTACGAGACCATCATGGTCAACTGCAACCCCGAGACCGTCTCGACCGACTACGACACCTCGGACAAGCTCTATTTCGAGCCGGTGACCCTTGAGGACGTGCTGCAGATCTACGAGCGCGAGAAGCCCGAGGGCGTGATCGTGCAGTTCGGCGGCCAGACCCCGCTGAACATCGCCCGCGAGCTGTCCGAGGCGGGCGTGCGGATCCTCGGCACCAGCATCGACTCGATCGACATGGCCGAGGACCGCGACCTCTTCCGCCACCTGATGGACCGGCTCGGCATCCCGATGCCCGAGTCCGGCATGGCCGCCACCGTGGACGAGGCCGTCGGGGTGGCCGCGACCATCGGCTACCCGCTCATGATCCGCCCCTCCTTCGTGCTCGGCGGGCGCGGCATGGAGGTCATCTACGACGAGCCGATGCTGCGCGAGTACGTCGACAAGGCGGTCGGCGTCACCCCTGACCGGCCGCTGCTGCTCGACCGCTTCCTGCAGGAGGCGCTCGAGTGCGAGGCCGACGCGCTCGCCGACGGGCAGGACGTCTTCATCCCCGCCGTGATGGAGCACATCGAGCTGGCGGGCGTCCACTCCGGCGACTCCGCCTGCGTGCTGCCGCCGGTCTCGATCCCCGAGAGGCACCTCGCCACGATCCTCGACTACACGCGCAAGATCGCGCAGGAGCTGAAGGTCGTCGGCCTGATGAACATGCAGTACGCGATCGAGAAGGACAAGGTCTACGTGCTGGAGGCCAACCCGCGCGCCTCGCGCACCGTGCCGCTGGTCTCCAAGGTCTGCAACACCCAGATGGCGCGCATCGCGACGCGGCTGATGCTCGGCGCGCGCATCGCCGACCTCGGGCTGAGCGCGAAGGTCATCCCGCACTTCGGCGCCAAGGAGGCGGTCCTGCCCTTCGACAAGTTCCCGGAGGTCGACCCGGTGCTGGGGCCTGAGATGCGCTCGACCGGCGAGGTGCTGGGGCTGGCCTCCAGCTTCGGCCTCGCCTATTTCAAGTCGCAGGAGGCCGCGAACGCCAAGCTGCCGACCGCCGAGGGCGCGATCCTGATCAGCCTGTCGGACAAGACCGAGGCCGCCGTGCGGGCCGGCCGGGCCTTCGCCGAGCTGGGCTACCGGCTGATCGGCACGGAGGGCACGGCCGCGTGGCTCGCCCAGCACGGCCTGGCCTGCGAGAGCGTGCACAAGATCAACGAGGGCCGCCCCAACGTGCTGGACGTGATCGTCAACCGGCAGGTGTGCCTGGTGATCAACACGCCCTCGGGCCGCCGCGACGCCCGCGCCGACGACGCCACCATCCGCAAGGCGGCGCTCAAGTACCGGGTGCCGGTGCTGACGACCGTCGCCGCCGCGCTGGCCAGCGCGCAGGGCATCCGCGCCGCGCGCGCGACCGCCGGCGGCGTCAAGTCGCTCCAGGCCTACCACGCCGACATCCGCTGAGCGTGACGCCGGCCCCGGCCGGACGCGGCGCAGGCCGCGTCCGGCTATTTTTTTTACCGGGGCCCTCCTGCGTCCTTGACTTGCGGGCCGGTCCTGTCCGATACTTATTTATTGTGTCCGGGTATCTTAACTTGTCACGGAGAACTGCGATGAATAGCCAAGCGCTCATCCTCGTGCGCAGGATCACGACGTTGACCCTCTCCGCCCTGACCGCCCTGACGGTCTGCGGCGCGCACATCTTTGACGGTGACGGTTCCGACGAGGCGGGCTTCGTG
>JAKJGY010000350.1 GCA_022704145.1 Verrucomicrobiota bacterium | reverse complement strand
CGAACGGGGCCAGCAACAGCACGTAGGTCTGCGCTGCCTCGCGCGGCAGCGGCTTGGCGTTGCCGGAGAAGGCGTTGATGAAGGTCATCATCAAACTGAGGATCGTTCAGCAATTCCACATTAGCAATTCTTCGCGCTAATTCCTCTCCGTTATCCTTGTCCCGACGCCGGTTGTGACGCTTGCGCTGGGTGAACGGCAACTTTTTCTTCGCGCAGACGGTTTTTTAGGTTGACGCAGGCCCAAAAGGTAAGTATTAGTATATACCATGAAATTACCACCTGCATCACGGAAGCGCGCGGCGGCGTCTCACGCGCTGGAAACCCTCGGCCCGGTCATCGACGGCAGCCTGTGCGAGATCCACCGCGGCGGCAGCACCCGGTGGCAGTTGACCGATCGGCCGGCCGGCAAGACGCGCACCCTCTACGTGCCCGCGGCGCGGGTACGGGAGGTGCGCCAATGGACAGCCAACTGGAAAAAGGCCAAGGAACTGCTGAAGGAACTCTCGGAGGCGTCGCGGGAGGAGCTGCGCGCCGGGGATGGCCCCGCGGCCGCCGCGCCGCCCCCGCGCCGGACGGCGGCGACTTCCCGGCGAAACTGGCCGCCCTCGTCCGCCAGAGGCTCCCATACCTGAACGGCCTGTTCAACGCGCTGACCGACCGGCGCGCGCCGGACGACTGCCTCTACACGCCCGCCACGATCCTGTGGATGGTCGTGCTGGGCTTCCTCTGCCGCAAAGGCTCCCGCAACGCGATGGACGCCGACCGTAACACGGGGGCGGCGCCGGCGAACCTGATGGCGCTGAGCGGGCAGCGCCGGTGGCCGCAGGGGCGGCCGCTGACGGCGCCCTGCACGCAGACGGCCACCCGCTTCCTGGACATCCTTCTGCCCGACAGGCTGGAGCAGGTGCTGGTCGCGGTCGCCTACAGCCTGCTGCGCGCCAAAATCCTTGACGGCGCCAGGCTGGGCGGACGGGTGCTGGTGGCCGTCGACGGCACGAAACAGGAGAACTTCCGCCGCTGGTCCGCGCCCTGGCGGCGCAAGTACCGTTACGTCCTGCACGCGAAAATCATCGGCCCGGACGGGACGGCCTTCACGGTCATGGCCGAGCCGTGCGACCACTACGACAGCGAGCGGGGCAAGCTGGACTGCGAGCTCGCGGCCTTCAAACGCCTGTCGGCGCGCCTCAAAGCCGCCTTCCCCCGTCTCGACATCTGCCTGCTCGGCGACGCGCTGTTCGCCTGCGAGGCGGTCTTCGGCATCTGCGAGGGGTACGGGTGGAAATTCATTTTCACGTTGAAGGAGGGCTCGCACCCCGCCGCCTATGACGAGGCCCTCGACCTGCTGCCGCTCTCGCGCGGCAACGCCGCACGGGTGACAGCCCCGGACTTCCTTCAGGACACCCGCTGGGTGGACGGCGTCGCCTTCGGCGCCCGCAACCTGTCGGTCGTCTTCCAAGGGGAAATCGACGGCACGGCGCTGTACTTCTGCGCTTGGGTGACGAACCTTCTGATCCCGAAACCGGAACGGGCACGCGGCATCGCCGCCGCCGGCCGGTGCAGGTCGCGCATCGAGGAAAGTTACAACGTGCAGAAGAACGGCGGCTTCGGGCTGGAGCACGCGTTCCGCGAAACAGACCGGGGGGCAGCGAACTACCACCTGCTCATGCAACTGGCCCACAACCTGTGGCAACTCCTCTGCAAGGGTTGCCTCCGCCGCGCGTGCGCCGGCTGCCGCAAACTGACGGACGTGTGCCTGGCCAGCCTCCTGGCGGAGGCGCTGCACGCGCGGCCGCCGCCCGACGGGGCCCTGCCGGCATTCCAACTCCGCTTCTCCGACGCCTGACCGGCCGCGGCCCGTGTGCTCCAGCCCGAAACACGCAGCAACGTACCCCCCGGATCATCACGGGGGGGCGCCACGGCTTCTCCAAACGCCGCACTGCCGTCTTCGACTATCCCTCGCTCTGCACACTGCAGCGCGAGGTGAGGTTAATGTGGAGTTGCTGAGGATCGTTCACCCGGATTGACAGCCTGCACGCGGGCATGTACCGTATTCCACGAACGAGGAATAAAGCCCCCGGCGATTGTGATAGCGTCGGGCTTTTCAATACCCATGCATACTACTCTTACGTCTTTCCTGCTTGTCGGCTGCGGCGGTTTTATCGGCTCGGCGTTGCGCTATGCGGTCA
>JAKJGY010000142.1 GCA_022704145.1 Verrucomicrobiota bacterium | reverse complement strand
CTGTTGAAGTTCGCCATGAGCGACCTGAACCTCAGCGCCCGCGCCTACGACCGCGTGCTCAAGGTCGCCCGCACCATCGCCGATCTGGCCGGCTCCGAGAACATCATCGGCGACCACCTCTCCGAAGCCATCCAGTACCGCTCGCTCGACCGCCTCATGTGGGTCTGAGCGGCACACCCACCCCCGACCCAAGGACTCTTATGCGAAACCTGCTCGCCCTTGCGCTCCTGGCCCTGCCCGCCCTGCACCCCGCCGCCACGCCTCGCGCGCTCACCGTCAGCGCGAACGGACGCTGCCTGACAGACTCGGACGGGAAGCCCTTCTTCTACCTCGCCGACACCGCCTGGGAACTCTTCCACCGGCTGAACGAGGCCGACGCGGAGCACTATCTCACCAAACGGGCCGAACAAGGGTTCACGGTCATCCAATGCGTCCTCCTCGCCGAGTTCGACGGCCTGCGCGTACCGAACGCCAACGGCGACCTGCCGCTCCTCAACAACGACCCCGCCCAGCCCAACGAGCCCTATTTCAGGCATGTGGACCGGATCATCACGCGCATGCAGCAGAAAGGCCTCGTCGCAGGCCTCCTGCCGACCTGGGGCGACAAGTGGAACCAGGCCTGGGGCAAAGGCCCGGTCGTCTTCACCCCGCAGAACGCGCGCGCCTACGGCGAGTTCCTCGGCCGGCGCTACCGCGGCCGCCCCGTCATCTGGATCCTCGGCGGCGACCGGCCCGTCAAGGACGACAGCCACCGCGCGATCATCAGCGGCATGGCCGATGGCCTGCGCGCCGGCGACGGCGGCAGCCCCCTCATCACCTTCCACCCCTGCGGCCAGCAGCAGTCGTCGCAGTACTTCCACGACGCGCCCTGGCTCTCCTTCAACATGTCGCAGACCGGCCACGCCCGTAACGCCAAGAACTTCGAGTTCATCGCTCGCGACTACGCCCGCACCCCGGTCAAGCCCTGCCTCGACGGCGAGCCCGGCTACGAGGACCATCCCAACGGCTTCAAGTCCGAGAACGGCTGGCTCGGCCCGCATGACGCGCGGCGCAGCGCCTACTGGGCCGTCTTCTCCGGCGCCTGCGGCCACACCTACGGCTGCCACGCCGTCTGGCAGTTCTGGGAGCCCGGCCGCACGCCGATCAACTTCCCGCTCACCTCCTGGCGCGAGGCGCTCGACCTGCCCGGAGCGAACCAGATGCGCCACCTGCGCGCGCTGCTCGAGTCCAAGCCCGCCCTCACCCGCATCCCCGACCAGGCCCTGCTCAGGCAAGGGCCCAAAGAGGAGTGGAAGCATATCGCCGTCACCAGCGACCGTACGCCCGGCCGACAGGACGCGACCTTTATCATGGCCTACTTCCCCCATCATGCCGAGGCGCGCTTCGACACCTCACCTCTGGCCGCGCCGATGCTGCGCGTCGGCTGGTTCGACCCGCGCACCGGCGCCACACACGACCAGGGCGCCCGCGCGAACACGGGCGAACTCCAGATCGCCCCGCCCGCGGAAATCCACCCGCTCGACTGGGTGCTGGTGCTGACCGTTGCGCAGTGACCCGCCCGATGCGGCCGGTCTGCGCCTCATGGGGGATAATATGACGCTCACAAGACTGACGAAATGCCTCGCACTGGCCCTCGGGGCGCTCGGCCTCACCGCCCCCGCCGCCGAGCGCTGGGGTATGTGGGAAACCGAGCTGCAGGGCCCTGCCGTGACAAGCCCGTACACCGAGGTGACCGTTACAGCCACCTTCACTCAGGGCGGGCGCTCGCTCGACATGCCCGGTTTCTGGGACGGCGGCACAACCTACCGGCTGCGCTTCTCCCCTCCGACGGACGGCGAATGGCAGTACGTCACGCGCAGCAACCGCCCGGAGCTCGACGGCCAACGCGGCGCGCTCACCGCCGGCGTGCCATCCCGAGGTAACCGCGGTCCGGTCGAAGTCTTCAACACGCATTATCTGCGCTACGCCGACGGCACGCCGTACCGCCAACTCGGCACCACCTGCTACGCGTGGACACACCAGACCGAAGCCCTTCAGGAACAGACGCTCAAAACACTCGCCGCCTCGCCCTTCAACAAAATCCGGTTCTGTATCTTCCCGAAAGCCTACACCTACAACAACAACGAGCCGCCGAATTTTGCTTTCGTGAAACGTGCGGACGGCAAGGGCTTCGATTTCGACCGGCCCGACCCGGCCTTCTGGCGGCATTTCGAGCAGCGCCTCCTGGACTTGCAGACGCTCGGCATCGAGGCCGACCTCATCCTCTGGCACCCCTACGACCGCTGGGGTTTCTCCGAAATGTCCAAGTCGCAGGACGACCGCTATCTGCGCTACTGCATCGCGCGCCTCTCCGCCTTCCGTAATGTCTGGTGGTCGCTGGCCAACGAATACGACCTCATGGCGCCCGGCGCGATGAAAGGCCACCGCGGCAACAAGGCGATGGCGGACTGGGACCGCTTCTTCCAGATCCTCCAGTCCGAGGATCCTTATCAGCGCCTGCGCTCGATCCACAACTGCCACGGCTTTTACGACTACACCCGCCCGTGGGTCACCCACGCCAGCATCCAGAGTTCGCAGTTGAATCGCGGCGTCGAGTTCCGCAAGCATTTCAACAAGCCCGTGATCTATGACGAATGCCGCTACGAGGGCGATGTGCCGCATGGCTGGGGAAACCTGAGCGCGCGCGCGATGTCTGACTGTTTCTGGCTGGGCACGCTCTCCGGTTGCTATGTCGGCCACGGCGAAACCTACAAGCACCCTGAAGACATCCTCTGGTGGTCTAAGGGCGGCACCCTCCACGGCGGCAGCCCGATACGCATCCAATGGCTCAACGCCTTCTTGGCCGACGCCCCCCCGTTCCACGAGCTGCTGCCTCTAGGCGACACCCAAGGCCGTTACCTGCTCGCCAAACCCGGCGCCTATTACCTGCTTTACGCCACCGACATCCGTCCGCAGCCCCTCGACCTCGCGGGCGAACGGCCCTATAAGGTCGACCTCGTCGACGGCTGGACCATGACCGTTACGCCCCTCGGCACGCGGGCGCCCGGCACGGCCCCCTTCACCCCGTCCCGCGCGGGCGCGGCCTATCGCTTCACGCCTTACGCGGCCGGCGAGCCGTTGCGCCCGGACGCCGCCTTCGCCGCCGCCCCCGCCGCGGGCCGCGCGCCGCTCGACGTCCGCTTCGCTGCGCCTGCCGGGCTCAAAGCCCGCTGGGATTTCGGCGACGGCGCGGTCAGCGAAGAGCCCGCCCCAACCCACCGGTATAAACAGCCGGGTCTTTACGCCGTCACCCTCACCGTCACGGACGCGCACGGCGGCAGCGCCTCGTCCGTCCGTGAGATCGCGGTCGATCATGACCCGGCGCAAGCGCTCCTGCGCCTCGGCGTGCCCGACAGCGAGACGCACGCGCTGAAGCTCCACGGCAGCGCCAAGCGCAGCGACACGGGCGGGTTCCTGTTCAGCGCCGACGCGCCGTGGGGCTGGGCCGAGACCGGCGCCGTCGAAGAATTGCGCGGCCTGCGCGCGTTCACGCTGACCGGCTGGCTCAAGCCCGAGAGCCTCGCCGCCGGCCAGGGCGGCAACCGCATCCTCTTCTGCCTCAATCATAACCGTGACGGCATCGACCTCGTCTGCCTCGCGGACGGCAGCCTGCGCCTCGCCGTCAACCAGTGGCCCGACGGCGTTTCCAACGACAGTTCGCCCGGCCGGCTCGTGCCCGGCAAGTGGATCCGCTTCGCGGTCGCCTACGACGGCACCCGCGAACGCGACAACGTGCGCTGGTCTTTCTCCTCCCCGCTCGACGCGCCCGACCCCGCCGCGCCGCTCGCGCCCGACCGCGTCACCAGCCACGCGGCGGGCCCGCTCGGCGCGGACATCGGCCCGCTCGCCGTCGGCAACTTCAACGCCACCCTGCGCGGCGCGGGCCTCGACCGCCAGTTCCGCGGCGAGATCCGCGGCCTCACCCTTTTCGGCAGCCGCGCCGACGCCAGCGCCGCACTCCCCCCGCGCCGAACCGAGGTGACCATCCGCGGCCAGTCATTCCACCTCAACGGCCGTCCGACCTACGAGGGCCGCTCCTGCAACGGACTGAAGCTCGAAGGCCTGCTGATGAACGCCCGCCTGGTGCAGGCCACCTTCGACGATCTCAACCCCGAGACGCGCGGCCGCTGGGCCTATCCCGACGGCCCGTGGGATCCCGACCGCAACACGCGCGAGTTCCTCGCCGCGCTGCCGCTCTGGCGCGCGCACGGCCTGCTGGCCTTCACCCTCAACCTCCAGGGCGGCAGCCCCGAGGGCTACAGCAAGGCCCAGCCTTGGCACAACTCCGCCTTCACGGCCGACGGTGGCCTGCGCCCCGAGTTCATGGCGCGCCTGGAGCGGGTGCTGGACCGCGCCGACGAACTCGGCATGGCTGTCATCCTCGGCCTCTTCTACTTCGGACAGGACGAACGCCTCGCCGACGAGGCCGCCGTCGTGCGCGGCGTGGACAACGCCGTGGACTGGGTGCTCGGCAAGGGATACCGCAACGTGCTGATCGAAATCAACAACGAGTGCAACGTCCGCTACGACCACGCCCTCCTGCGGCCCGACCGCGTCCATGAGCTGATCGAACGGGTCAAGTCGCGCCAGCGCGACGGCCGACGCCTGCTCGTGAGCACGAGCTACGGCGGCGGCACGATCCCGAAGGAGAATGTCGTCCGCGCCGCGGACTTCCTGCTGCTGCACGGCAACGGCGTGCGCGAGCCCGACCGTATACGCAAGATGGTGGACGACACCCGCGCGCTCCCCGCCTACCGGGACCAGCCGATCCTCTTCAACGAGGACGACCACTTCGACTTCGACAAGCCCGACAACAACCTGCTCGCCGCTGTCAGCCGCTACGCGAGCTGGGGCTATTTCGATTTCCGCATGAAGGGCGAAGGCTTCGACGAGGGCTTCCAGAGCGTGCCCGTGAACTGGGGCCTCAGCTCCGCGCGCAAACGCGGCTTCTTCGGCCTGCTCAAGCGCCTGACCGCAGAATCCGAAGGAAACAGGCGGTAAGAGGCCTGTCCAGCGATTGCGGGATCGGGCCGTTCCCTGCTACAATTCCGCAACGGTGAATGGTATGCGAATCGCAGCCAGATCTCTTCATTACGGGTGGTGTGGCAGAATAGGTGCGGGGTCTCGGTTGCCCCGTATCTCCTTCGCGCCTTTCGCCTGTCTCCTCCTACTGCTGGGTCAGGCACTTGCAGGCAGCCCTAAGAACGTCATCCTCTGCATCGGGGACGGCATGGGTGAGGGGCAGATCGCCGCTGCGCGCTGCTTCTCCGGCGCGAGCCTCTCCTTCGAGCTGTTCCCCTACCGTTCGCGCATGACGACTGCGAATGCGGCCGGCGGGATCACCGATTCCGCAGCAGCGGCAACGGCGATCGCCACTGGGCGGAAGGTCAGCAACCAGGTGCTCAGCCTCGCTGTTCCGGGAGACGGCGCCGAGCTGGAGACGTTGCTGGAGGCCTGCCAGCGCCAAGGAAAGGCCACAGGCCTGATCACAACGTGTTATCTGACCGACGCGACCCCCGCCGCCTTCGCCGCGCATGCCGCGAACCGGTTCGCCGACGCCGGTGCCATCGCCTGGCAGTATCTCAACCGCACCCGCCCGGATGTCCTGCTGGGCGCCGGCGCAACCGGGCTGGACGACCAGTCGGCTGCCGCCGCAGGCTACTCTGTGGTCACCGACCGCGCCGCACTTCAGGCGGCGGTTCCAGCCGACGGCATGAAATTGTGCGGGGTGTTCGGCTGGGGCTATCTGCCGTATGAGAGTGATGGTTTAGGAACCCTGCCGAGTCTCGCGGAGATGACCGCTCAAGCCCTAACCGTGCTGGAGCGCGCCCCGCAAGGGTTCTTCCTGATGCTGGAGGGCGGTAAGATCGACCTCGCCAGTCACGGCAACGACATCGTGCGCGTCATCGGTGAGACGCTGGGCTTCGATGCGGCGGTCCGGGCAGTGCTGCGGTGGGCCCAGGGGCGCGAAGGGGACACGCTGGTGCTGGTGCTCGCCGACCATGAGACCGGCGGCCTGAACGTCTTAGGCGATAACGGCCCGGGAAACGTACCGGAGGTCGCGTGGTCCTCCGGCAACCACACCGAGTCGCCGGTGACCCTCTACGGCTGGGGCGCGACCGCGCACCTGGTCCCCCGGGTACGAGACAATACGCAGATCCGCGCGATCACGCTCACTCCCGCGCCCGCGCCTGGGGCGGGAATCGGGATCGCCCGCGCCGTTTCAGGACAGGCGGTCACCTCCTGGTCGACCGTGTCGGGCGCCACCTATCGCGTCGAGTGCGCGGCTGACCTGAAGGCGCCGGTTTGGCAGACGCTCGCCACCCTTAACGCCCTCTCCGCCCGCATGACCTTCGTGGATACGAACGCGACTGCCCGCGGGCACGGCTTCTATCGGCTGCGGCAGCCATGACCTTATAGCGGAACCCGCACCTCGTGTCTCCCGGCCACCACCGATGACCTGGCCGCCCATCCTGTCAGTTGCAGGACGCTGCCGTGCCCTGCTACAATTGAACCAATGACCGTAATACGTATCTGTGCAAGTCTTGTCTGGCTGTTATCGGCCCTGCTGGCCCACGCGCAGCCGGCCGCCGGCACCTCCGTCCGCGACGGTTGGGTCACGGTCGTGCCGGCTGAGTACCAAGGCGCGCTCAACAACCCGCTCAAAGGGTTCCGCGCGTACAAGAAGGGCGGCTTCGGGCTGCTGGAGCGCAAGTACGTCAAGTGGAGCGAGATCGAGGTCTGCGCGGACGACACCGTCGCGCGCGTCATCGCCCACACCGCCCGCATCACCCAAGCCAGGGGCCAGCGCTTCGAGGATCTGAACGTCAAGCTCGTCCCGCGCGTCTATCTCGACTGGGACGGCTCCCCCGGCAAACAGCACTGGCCCGCCGACCTGCACGCCTTCGACTACGACAGCCCCGCCTTTCAGGAGCGCCTGCGACGCCTGGTCGCGAAGCTCGGCGAGGCCTGGGACGAAGACCCGCGCATCTTCGCCGTGCAGATGGGCCTCATCGGACATTTCGGCGAGCACCACCACCCCGCGCCGACGGCCGAGCAGCGCCGGCTGCTGACGGAGGCTTTTCAGAAGGCTTTCAAGAACAAGCCCGTGCTCGTCCGGCACCATGACCCGGAGTTCGTGAAGGCCGGTTTCGGCATCTACTACGACACCTTCGCCAACCTCAGCCGCGAGCCGCCGGACGGGCCCCGCGACCAGTTTCCCTGGCAGGCCGCGCACGTGTGGCCGGATCTCTGGAAAAGCTCCCCCATGGAGGGCGAGGTCGAGTTCAACTGGCAGAATGAGCGCGCGAGCGCGAAGCCGGAGGAGACCTTCGGCCGCACGCCCGACGAGACGCTGACGGTGCCAGCCTACCGCCGTTACATGACCGACAAGATCCGCCGCTACCACGCGAGCTACCTCGGCTGGATCAGCAGCTACGACGAAAAGAACCCCGAGGTTCTGGCAGGCGCTGCGGAGCTTCAGAAAGCCTTCGGCTACCGCTTCGTGCTCGAGTCCGCCAGCTATCCGCTCTCGATCAATCCGGGTCAGAAACTCACCGTGCGGCTGGCCGTGCGCAACACCGGCAGCGCGCCCTTCTACCTCGACTGGCCCGTGGCGGTCGGACTGCTTGACCCCGCGACGAGGAAACCCGTCTGGTCCGCGCCCTTGAGCGGCGTGGACATCCGCAAATGGCTGCCCGGCGAGGAGTGGGACGGCACGGCCTTCGCCTATCGCCGCCCGCCTGCGCTGTATCAGGACGAGGGCTGTGCCGCGCCCCCGCCGGAGCTGAAGCCGGGAACGTACCTCCTCGCCCTCGCGATCCTGGACCGCCAGGGCGGCATGTCCCCCAGCGCGCGTTTCGCGATCCAGCCGTATTTTCGCGGCGGCTGGCATCCGCTGGGTCTCATCGGCCTCGGCGAGACGCCGCAGGAGCCCGCCCTGAAAGGCGTCGCGTTCGACAGCCCCGCGTTTGACGACACCCTCTCGTACAAGGTGCCGGAACGGCTGCTGGCGGCGAAGGCGCCGCCCCTGCCGGTGAGCGCCGTGAGGCCGTGGACGCCCGATCCGAAGATCGAACTCATCAATCCCCGGCGGTACTGGAACCTGCACGCCCAGGGCCATGCCTTGGAGAAGCGTATTCTGTCCGACGGGCCCGGCGGCGGCCGTGTCATCCGCGTGACCGGCGACTTCGGCAAGGGCGCCAGCCTGAGCTACACGCTGGGCAAAGGCGTCACGCTCGCCCCAGGACGCTACCGTTTCAACTGCCGGTTGCGGGGAACGCCCGGGCAGAAGGTCGAGCTTGAGCTGGCCGACGACTGGCGCAAGGTCTCCTCGGTTGCGCAATTCGAGCTGAACGAGCCGTGGCAGGAGCACGCCGTCACGTTCGAGATCAAGGCTCCCTTCAAGGAGGAGACCACCCTGCGCTTCAGCCTGCCGCGCGAGACCAGCGGCACCTTTGACCTCGCCGACGCCCGGCTCAAACAGGAGGATTTAGCCCGCTGATTTCTAATGCGGGCGGAGCCCGTAACCCAATTGGAAGGGTGGAATATTGGAAGGGTGGAATGATGGTGTTGAATCGCGTGCCTTCGCATTGATCTTCCATTATTCCATCATTCCAAAACAACTTGATATTATCAGTGTTGTTGGTTCGTAAGGCACAAAGTGCCCGCGCGCACCCCTAGGAAGCCGGCGGAAACTGGGGCCTCCAAGGTCTCCTGCGCCGCTCAATAGAAGTACCGGACGGCCAGGCCGACCTCCCAACGCACCTCCGGATCGGTCAACGCGTTCTCCCAGCTTGCTTGGCGGCCAAAAGCGTGCCGCGGGCTTTTCATGGCGCCTTCCGCCTCTGCCTGGCGGACGGTTCAGCGGACATCGGTCTGCCGCCGCTGGCCGTGTGGGTTTTCCACCAGTCCGGCCCTTCGGCATCGATCGCCGCGGTGTGCCGGACGAGCCGTTCGCGCAACGTAGCGAAGCGTTCCGCTTCTTTCTCCTTCAGATCGACGGTCTCCCGGGGATCGGTTCCGAGATGATACAGTTCGAATTCAGTCAGTTCGGCATTGGCCAGGATCTTCCAGTCGTCCACGCGCATGGCGAGCTTAACCTTGGGCGACATATGCAGCCGCCAGTAGAGCGGTTGCGGGCGCTCCACATTGGCCGCGGCGCCGGTCAGCACGGGCAGGACGTCCGCACCGTCAAGCACGCGATCGCCCGGCGGCTCCAGCCCCGCGAGGGCGAGCAGCGTCGGAAACATGTCGCTGCCGATCACGGGGACTCCAGAAACGCTTCCGGGCTGAATGCGTCCCGGCCAGCGCACGATGCCCGGAACGCGTATGCCGCCCTCGTGAAGGTCGCGCTTGCGCCCGCGCAACCCGCCTGTCGAGCCGCGTCCCGGCGTCTTCACACCGTCGCCCTCGGGCCCGTTGTCCGAGGTGAAAACAACAAAGGTGTTGCCGGCGAGCTTCTGGTCGTCGAGCGCCTTCATCAGTTGCCCGAACGCGGCATCCAGCTGTGTCACGTTCGCGTGATGCTCGCACTGCACGTCGTCGGCAAGCTCCGGATAGAGCGCCTTGTATTCCGGGTCTGACTTGATCGGATAGTGCGGTTCGTGCGTCCACACGGCCAGGAAGAACGGCTTTGACCTGTCGCGTTTGTCCCGCAGCCACGCGATGGCCTCATCGACGATCAGCGGCGCCGAGTAGCCCTCGAGCCTGCCGACGGCTTGTCCGTTGCGGATGAAGTTCTCCGGATTCGCGTGCGACGGCGCGGCGTTGTTCTGCGTGGCCATCCACCAGTCGTAGCCGTGGTCGCCAGGCTGCGGTTGCGCCGGATCGTTGAACCGGCCGTTCAAATGCCATTTACCGACGTGGCAGGTCGTGTAGCCGGCGGCTTTGAGCAGCTTCGGCAGCGCGATCTCGCTGGTGCGCAGATGGACCGGCGCGCCGTCGGCGATCCATGTGTAGACGCCGTTGCGATGGGGCGTGCGCCCGGTAAGCAGCGCCGCACGCGACGGACTGCACACCGCGCTGGCGGCGTAACAGTGCGTCAGGCGCACGCCTTGCTTCGCGAGCGCGTCCAGGTGCGGCGTCCGGATGACCGGATGGCCGTAACAGCCGAGGTCTCCGTAGCCGAGGTCGTCGGCGAGGAACAGGATGATGTTGGGCTTGCCTTCGGCGGTCTGCGGCGCGCGACGGCTCGGCTCCGGCGCGCCGGCGGCGCACAGCGCGGCGAGGGGAAGGCACAGCAGGGCGGCGAGAAGCGGAAGATCTTTTTTCGGCACCTCACGAAAATCTGTGGGTGTACTCGGGCGGCATAGGCAGGTCACCCAAGGCATGAAACAAGGCGATTTTGCGGATTTCCGGGTTGCGGAAGCCCCTCGCCAAATTGGATACGAGTCCGGC
>JAKJGY010000349.1 GCA_022704145.1 Verrucomicrobiota bacterium | reverse complement strand
TTAAAGCGGCCGCCACGCCCGGCCGTCGCGGGCCAGCAGCTCGGCGGCGGCCGCGGGGCCGTCCGAGCCTGCGGCATAGGGGTGCAGCGGATACCGGTCCGCAGGGTCGCGCCAGCTTTCAAGGACTGGCGTGAAGAGCTGCCAGGCTGCCGTGATCGTCTCGTTGCGAACGAAGAGCGTGTGGTCGTGAAGCATGGCGTCCAGCAGCAGCCGCGCATAGGCGTCGGGGGCGTCCAGTTCGTCCCCGAGGTCGGCATACCTGAACGCGAGCGGCAGTTCGCCCATACACAGTTTGGGCCCCGGACGCTTGGCCTGCAAGTGCAGGCTCATGCCTTCATCCGGCTGCACCTTGAGCACCAGCGAGTCGGGGTCGCAGGCGCCGAACAGCGTGTGCGGCGAGGGCTTGAAGACCAGGGTGATGGTGCTGGCCTTTTCCGCGAGACGCTTGCCCGAGCGCAGGTAAAAGGGCACGCCCTGCCAGCGCGGCGTGTCGATCCACAGCTTGGCGGCTGCAAAAGTTTCGGTCGTGGAGTTCGGGCTGACCCCCGGTTCATCGCGGTATCCGGCCATGCCGTGCGCCGCCGCGTACTGTCCCCGCACCACGGCACTTTCGAGCGCGTCGCACGGGAAGGCGCGGATGGCGCGGATCAGCGCCAGTTTTTCACGATGGATCGCATCGGCGGAAAATTCGGCGGGCGGTTCCATCGCCACCAGGGCGAGCATCTCCAGCAGGTGGTTCTGGAACATGTCTCGCAGCAGGCCGGACTGCTCGTAATAGCCGGCGCGGTGCTCGACGCCCAGCGTCTCCGCAACCGTGATCTGCACATGGTCGATGCAGGCGCGGTTCCAGACCGGCTCGAAAAGGATGTTCGCGAAACGCAGGATCAGGATGTTCTGAACCGTGTCTTTGCCCAGATAGTGGTCGATCCGGAAAATCTGTTCCTCATGCACATGCCGCTGCAAAAAGGCATCCAGCGCGGCCGCCGAGGCGGAGTCTGACCCGAACGGCTTCTCCAGCAGAAGGTGCCGCCACGCTGAGTCATGGCCCGGCTCTTCGAGCAGCCCCGCCTCCGCGAGGCGCGCGATAATCGGCTGGTAGGAGGAGGGCGGGATGGCGAGATAGTAAAGGCGGTTGAACGGCGCCGGGGTCTCGATGCGGTCCAATTCGGCGAGATGCAGCCCGAGGCGCGAAAACGAGTCCGGATCGGCCTCGTCGGCCTGCGCATACGAGACGCGCGCCAGAAACGCCTCGCGCGCGTCTGTGGAGGCCGATGGCGGCAGGGCCTCAGCGACCAAGGCGCGGAAAGATGCCTGATCGTGGCGCGTGCGGCCGCAGCCCACAATGCGCGAGGTGGCGTGCAGCAGGTCGCGCGTGTGAAGCTGGAACAGAGAAGGGAATAGTTTCCGTCGCGCAAGGTCGCCCGTGCCGCCGAACAGAACAAGCACGCAGGGTGCCGGTGATACTTCTAGGCAGAATCGCGCGGGAGCATGTTTGACAGTCATATCCTAACTCCTAACTCCTAACTTCTCATTCCTGTCGAAGCGGCGGTTGCGCACGTAGAGCAGCGCGTCGGCGGCGACCATGGCGGCGTTCAGCACATACAGCCAGACCACACCGTCGACCTGCGCCTGCCACCAGAGTTTGTGGACGAGGCCCGAGACGTAGCCGGTAAGGACGATCAGCAGAAATAAGGGGCTCTTCCCCTTGTTGGTGCGCGAGCGCCAGGACTTGAGGATGGAGACCGGCCACGCCATGCCGAAACAGAGCATCATGACCGCTTCAAAGATCGGGAAGTGCATCGTCGTACGATTTGGTGTTGAAAAGTGTGCCATGATCGCAGAAAATCACCCGCCATGCAACCTCCGCTCGATCTCGCGCTTTCCGCTGCCGCCCCGCTGGCCGGCACCTGTCTGTTGTCCGGCGACAAATCGCTCTCGCACCGGGCCGCGCTCTTTGCCGCGCTCGCTGAAGGCGAGAGCGTGATCGACCGCTTTCTGGTGTCGGGCGTGACGCGCGCGATGCTGAATGCGCTCGGGGCGCTCGGTGTCGCGTGGCGCCTCGACGGGGCGCGCCTGACGGTACAGGGACGCGGCCTGCGCGGCTTCACGCCGCCGGCCGCGCCGCTCAATTGCGGCAATTCGGCGACCACGATCCGTCTGCTTGCCGGCGCACTGGCCGCCGCCGGCACGCCCTGT
>JAKJGY010000348.1 GCA_022704145.1 Verrucomicrobiota bacterium | reverse complement strand
GTTTTCGGTCTGGGTGGGCATTGCGGGCACTCCGATTGCTGCCTGGAAAGCCTGCAATTGTAACGCCCGTGCCGGGGCATGTCCGCGGAGATTTGCGCGGCGCAAGGGATCGGCCGGCACGCATCGAAGCCGCGCCGCTTGATGGATCCGCCGCGCCGAGCCCCTACCCGGCAACGTAGGGCTGAACCTGGTCCTGCTCTGCCGGATGGTTGCGGGCCACCACCGCGCGCGCCGCTTCAGTGGCGCTGAGATTGATCGCCTCGTGGGGAACCCCCGCCGGAACGAACAGGAACTCCCCCGCCGCGCTGATCACCTCGTTTTCCAGCTTCGCGCCCCAGCGCGTCAGGACCCTGCCTTCGAGCACATAGATTCCGGTTTCGTAGCCGACGTGGACATGCGGCTCCGACCGGGCCCCGGGCGGGATCGTCACCAGATGCATGCTCAGCCCGCTTGCCCCGACCGTCTGCCCCGAGATCCCGATGAAATACGGCAGCCGCTGACGCGTCAGGACTTCACGGTCCGGTCGTATCGCTTGCACTTGCTTCATGTCGATCTCCTCCGCGCAGGGACGATCCCTTGGAAGTGGGTGTGGCGCATGTTGTGGATGCCTTTCCGCCGTGAAGATTCCGATGTCGCGCTCCCGCGCGCTGCCGTCCTCATCCGCGGCCGGCGACAGATCACGAGGGGCGCACCGCATCGACGACCACGAAGGCGCCTTCGCCCCGCCCCGGGCGCGCCGGCTCGATGTGCCCGTTCTCCGCGAGCGCCCGGGCCAGCGTCTGCGCCCACGACCGCAGGGAAAAGCCCGCATCCGGCAGCAGGCGCTCCACTTCGCACAAGGTGGTGACGACGAGCGCGAGATCGAAACGGTGCCGGTGTGTTGAAATCGTGGCGGCGGCGTGCGCCTGTGTCACATCGATCCCTCTCGATGCAGTTTAGACGTCTTCATCTAGGATGGAACGTAGGGGCCGGAATCGCGCTCGCGCAGGAGAAAACAGTCGGCTGCCGGGCCGCCGCTTCGCCGATGATCGTGCCGCGCCCCGTGGGGAGGCTGCCCCGCCCAGCAGCCGAGGAGAAACGACATGCATGCGAATTCATTGAGCGGCCGCAGGGTGCTGGTCACGCAGGCCGACGCGTTCATGGGCCCGGCACTGTGCGAGGCCTTCCGCGCCGCCGGCGCCGAAGTCGTCCCCGACCAAAGCGCGCTGCTGGAGCGGGGGGCTGGGCGCGCGGTCATCGAGGCGGCCGGCCGCATCGACGTGCTGGTCCTCAACCTGGCGATTCCCGCGCCGAGCACGCCCGTCCATCAGGTGTCGGACGGCGAATGGGAGACCACCTTCGCCGCCCTGGTCCATCCCATGCGGGAGATGGTCGCCGCCGTCCTGCCGCAGATGATCGAACGCAAGGCGGGCAAGATCCTCCTGATGGGCAGCGCCGCCGCCCTGCGCGGGATGGCCCTGCGCTCGAGCTACGCCGCCGCGCGCGGTGCGCAACTGGCCTACATCCAGGCGGTGGGCGTCGAGGCCGCGGCGCACGGCGTCCAGGTCAACGCCATTGCGCAGAATTTCGTCGAGAACCCCACCTACTTCCCGCCCGAGGTCCAGGCCACGCCGGCGTTCAAGGACCGCCTGAAGTGGCAGGTGCCGCTGGGGCGCCTGGTCACGGCGGACGAGGACGCCAGCTTTGCGGTTTATCTGTGCAGCGAGGCGGCGAACTGCTTCGTGGGGCAGGTGTTTCCGGTGTGCGGGGGGTGGGTGAACCGGTGAGCGGATATTCGTGATCGTAGGCAGCATGCCTGTGAGGTCATACGCTCGCCCTCTCAAGATCACATCTAGAAGGGAAGGGCCTATCCCCGCGGACGCTGGGGAACCTGCAGCTCGGGCGTGGTGAGGCCAAAGTACTGGGGCCTATCCCCGCGGACGCGGGGGAACCCCGGTCAGCACCGGCGGATACTCGGGCCGCTCGGGCCTATCCCCGCGGACGCGGGGGAACCCCCGCCTACACCGAGAACACCGTGAGCGACTCCGGGCCTATCCCCGCGGACGCGGGGGAACCAGACCGAGCCTCCTTGCCGCGCACACCGAGCCGGGCCTATCCCCGCGGACGCGGGGGAACCGTGGAACGGGCATCCCGTACACACGAGTGGAGGGGCCTATCCCCGCGGACGCGGGGGAACCTGACCACGTGATCGCGGGGCGGCCGTGAGGTGGGGCCTATCCCCGCGGACGCGG
>JAKJGY010000141.1 GCA_022704145.1 Verrucomicrobiota bacterium | reverse complement strand
CAAAAACCGTTTTCCCGTTCTCTGTCTTGTACCGACCGTTCGCCCTGATCCCGCCGGCCGGCGCGGAAGCCGCACCGGACGCTTTGGCGCGGCGGACCGCAAGCGCCGCGGCCCGCGCCTCGTCCGTCCAACCGACATTAGTAAGAGCACCACCGCAGGGGATAGAATTCCTGTTGGCCGTATCGCCATATCCATAGAATGTGCGTGCGGCTGCACCTTGCGCGGGTGTCAGATACCCGTAATGCTCCATGGCGTTGATCGTTCCCTTCGAATAGGGGTCGAAAAAATCGCCGCGCCGCCCGGCCGCAAGCTCCGTGATGAACCGCCCGTTGTTCTGGCCAGCGGAATACACGCCGTCCACACGCACAAGCTCAACGTCGTCGCCGCGCTTGATCCACGTCCCGCCGGCATCCCGGTACGATGTGCCGTCCGGCCTGTCCTTCAGAAGCTCACGTATCCGAGCCTTATCCCGCCTGACGCGAAGGCTCACCTCGCGTGCGGCGTCCGTCCAGCCGGTGTTGGCCAGACGCCCGAGAGCCTCCACCTCCACACGGTTGCGGATCGTCTCAAGACGTTCACGCCGCACAAGGCACTCCGCGCACCCGCAGTTCTCCATATGGACACCCGCATCGCCCTTCATAAGACCCCCTTCCGCATGATCCTCAATACTGAATCCCGCTGTCCTCATCGACCGTGCTTCCCGTCTCATCCGGAATCGGAACACCCTTGCCAAGGAAAGGCATCCTCACCGCCACCGGCAGCCCGGACGTGCGGCTGACCAGCGTCGCGTTGAGCTGGTCGGGCAGCTTCTTCATTTCACCGGTCTCCAGGTCTATCATGTCGCCGATCGCAAGACTGATGATCCGTCTGCCGTTGCTATCCTCAACAGTTGACCGTCCGCCGATGAGCATCATCGGATCATCGACGGGATACGCGAACCCGTTGCGCTTCACCGCGATCCGACCATCCGGAAGCATCACAAGCGCCTTTGAGCTGCCCAGCCGCACAGGGACTCCGTTCCGCATCACGGCGAACCCGTCCTTGCTCGGCACGACCATCCCCTCGCGCGGGGGAGCGGCCGAGACACCCGGATCGCGGGGCGGCGACGGCGGCCTCACGACCTTGCCCCGCATGGCGGACTTCATCCGGCGCACCATCAGAGACACGGCGCGGGCCTCATCCGTCCAGCCGACATTCGCCAACCTCACCAGCGCCTCTGTCTCAACCCGGTTGGCCAACTCGCGCCGCCGGCGCCTGCACCTGCGGCGGTTCTCCAGATAGCCGTCAGCAAGCGAGCCCTCGTATTCGTACGGCACACCCGCCAGCCGCTCGCCTTCACGCGCTTCGGCCTGGCTGTCGGGGGAGCGCCCATACTTCGTGAAGAACGCCTGTCCGGCCTTGGCCTCCCAGATACGCCGCGCCGCCTCCATCTCGGCCTTGTAAACGAGCTGCGCCTCGCCGCGGTCTACATCCGTAGAGTCCGGATCGTCGTACGTCCGGTTGAGGCGTGCCTGCGTCTCCGCGAACGGCGGCGGCTCGCCGCCCCCGCCCTCGACGATCATCCCGGCCATGTTCTGCACCGACTCCCACTTCTCGTACTGCTCCAGGAATTTCCGCTCGCCATGCTCCAACGCCTCCTCGCCATCCTGATCGTAGCGCTCCCGGATGTCTTCGAGAATCCCTTCGCGGTTGCCGTCATCCATGCTCCAGATGCCGCTCTCCTGGAAATCCTCCCACGCGTCACCCAGATCGAACCCCTCGCCCTCGTCGTCAAGCGGGCTCCGGATGTCGCCGTCATCATCCGGCGTCGGCCCCCCGCTCTCCGGCTCGGGCTCTTCCTCTTCGGGTGCCGCCTCTTTCGGAACACCGCCCAGCTTCACGGCGATCCGCTTGCCGTCCTTTTCCAGCACGACCTCTTCCGAATCATAGTCCGCGCTCACGACCTTCCAGCCGTCCTCTTCGCCGCCCACGGGCAGATAGTGGTTGCGCGGCGGCTCCGCCGAGTTGTCCGTGAAGCCGACATACGTTTTCCCGTTCGGGGCGAGATTGAGCGCCGACACATTCGTCGACTTCAGCGTGTCGATATCACCCGACTGCCCGCCACCGTGCATCGAACCGCCGCACGAGCAGTTGCACTCGTCGCCGCTCGCCCCCGCGCACGCCGAGCTGTGCTCTTTGTTCGCCAGCGCCCGCCGCAGCGTGCGGCAGTTGCGCAACGCAGACGCGTCGGGCATGCCGCCGCGCCCGAGGCTCATCACATAAAGAAGATCAGACCGCTTCATAGCTCACACTTCCTTTCTCACGAGGCCGCGACCGTGCGCCCGAGCGTCTTCCCGGTGGCGGCGTCGTACCACAGACCGTTCTGCCACACCACGCCGCTTTTCTGCGACGGCTTCGCCTTGGCGACCCACTTGCCTTTGTCGTCGTAGAAGTTCCCGTTGTAGTAGAACACCGCGCCTTTCACAGGCACGCTGAACCCCTGGGCAGGAACCACCGGATTGCTCTTTGCGTATTTGTCCTTCAGGCGTTCGCGGTCGACTTTCTCGTTCGCCGCCTGAAACTTCTCCCGCAGGCCGGGCTGCTCGAATTTCTCCCGCAGGTCGGGCTTATCAAACTTCTCTTTCAGGGACAAATTCCGTTTCCGCCGACGCTCCTCGCGCTCATCCCGGAGCCGATCCTTGTCCGCCGCCTTGCGGGCCTCGTTCGCCTCATGGCGGCGCTTGCGCTTCAGATAGTCCTCCAGCGCGTCGTCCGCCGCGCCGAACCCGGGATGCGCCAGCGGGAGTTGGTCCGCAGGCCCGGCCACCTGTGCCGCCTCGGCGGCCTTCCTCGCAGCCGACTTGGCACGTCTCACCGCTAGCGCGGCTGCGCGGGCCGCATCGCTCCAGCCTCCGCCGCCCCAGCCGTTCGCCTTGCGCGAAGCGCGCGCGGCAGCCCGCGCCGCGTCAGACCAGCGGTTGAAAAGCTGCGGCGGCAGATACGGCGACCGCGGCACGGGAAGGATGTGCCACTCCCCGCCGCCGATAGCCGGGCTGCGCGGCAACCGGGGGATGGGAAGAATGTTCCACTCGCCGCCGCCTGTGACAGGTCGCCGGATCTTCGGCCTCGTGATCCGCGAACGCGGCACGCCGCTTCCGGTCGCCTGACCTGATGCGGCTTTACCGGCCCCCGCCTTTGCCCGGCGCACGGCGAGCGCCGCCGCTCGCGCCGCGTCGCTCCAGCGGTTGCCCAGCAGACGCCACCACGGCGGCAGCGCGTTGGGATCCGCATAGCTGTCCTCGAAGAACGGCTCGCCGCCGACCTCCACGCCGTCGGCGTCATACTCCGGCATCGTCGCGTCGATCTCCGCCTCCTCGCCGTCTTCTCCGCCCTCGTCAGACCCGCCCCGCACAGCGTCCACTGCGGCCCTGCGGTCGGACGAGACCGACACAAGCAGGTCGCCCATGTACGAGAGCGCCGCGTCTGACTCGCCCCGGTCGCCGCGCACCATCGCGTCGCGGAACCATTCCATCGCCGTGCGCATCAGGCTGGCCGGGTTGTACTGCCCGCGCGTGTCGGGCGTGCGGGGATCATAGACACCGTTCTTGCCCTGGTTGCGCGTCGCCCAAGACGCCGCGCTGTCCCAGTCCGCGAGGTTATAGCGGTCGTTCAGATGGTCGGGCGTATAGCCGTCATCCTCACCTACCGCACCGTCGAGATACGCCTGCGCACCCCGCAGTACCGCGACGCGGTCCTTGGGCGGCACGACGCCATAGTCATAACCCTTCGCACCCTCTGCGCGGCCCAACTCGTATTCGCCGCGCAGGGCTTCCGGGATCTCCACCCCGTCTTCGCCCACGCCGTAAGCGCCGTGCAGCACGCCCAAGGCACGCGCCGCCTCACGCGCAGCGTTCGCGGACAAACCGCCGCCGTACGGCGCCGCCGACTCTTTCACAACGCCCGGCGGTGTCGCGAACCAGGGCAGATCCTCTTCCGGATATCCTGTGGCCGACTCGCGGGCGGAGGATGATCCGCGCGGCTGACCGTCGAGGTTCTCGCCGTCCAGCAGCGCACGAACTTTCGGGAGGATGCCCTCCCTCTCGGCACGCTCCAGCATGTCCGAGTCGTACAGATCGCCGAACCGCCGCAGCCCTTCCGCAGCCGCCTCGTACGCCTCGCGGTCTTCAGCCGTGCGCACCGGCATTTCAGCGAGCCTGCCGTAAAGTTCGATCGCCTCGGCTGCGGCTGCGGGCACCAGACTGCGCAAAGCACCACTGCCAGCCAGCGGATAACCCTGCGGGTCGAGCCCCTTCGCGGCCATCTCAGCCTCATAACCGCGACGCACATTCGCCAGATGGCTGTCGTACGACTCCCGCACCGCGAGGTCCGCCGGCGTCTTCGGGTTGTTGAGCGGGTCGGACGTCACAACCTCGCGCGCGGGCTTGGAACCGCGGCGTGCGGCGGCGGGCCGACCGCCCACCTTCGCCCAGCCGACCACGTTGCCCGACTGGTCATACACAGGCTTCTGCCCGCCGTACCGCCCGCCCGTAGCCCCGAACAACCCCGTAGCCTCGCCCGCGGGCCGTGCGGCCCCGGCCGCGGCAGCAGCCGCGCCGCCGAAAGCCGCCACGAACTCGTGGAACTTCCCGATGTTTTCCGCCGTGGTCTCGACGCCGCTCCACCACTGGCGGAACGCCTCCTCGTATTGCCGCTGCCGCTCCTCGAATGGGGCGGCGTCGCTGATAACGGTCTGCCCCGGCTCATACGTCCGCGCCGCGTCAGAGATCTCCGACACAAAATCGCGGATCACAGGCGTCCCGTCGTCATATGTGAAATAGTCGCCTGGATAACCGCCCGACCCGCCGCCCGAAGAGGCCCGCGCCGCGGCCTTCGCCTGCCTGACCGCCAGACTCGCGGCCCGCGCCGCATCCGTCCATCCCGTGTAGTTGCCGTTCGCCTTGCGCGAAGCCCTTGCAGCCGCACGCGCCGAATCGCTCCATCTGTTCTTCATTTTGCCCGTTCCTTTCAGCGCCCACACGACACCCATGAGCGCGTCATAAGCATTCTTCGACTTGAACCGATCCGCCTCTCCGTCCGGATACTCCGCGACCGGCGCGCCGTCCCTCAGGCGGAACCCGTTGTCGCCCCTGAAATACATTTTCGCGTAAGACACGTCCCACAGCTTGTCCTTCAGTTTCCCCTTCTCGACCGGCGACAGGCTCTTGTCAGCCTCGACCGCCTCTGCCAGGACCATCACGTCCGCGTGGTCGATGCCGTGCCCGTCCGCGTAACGGCCCGCCAGATAATGCACCGCCGCCGCCACGACGCCGTCATGCGACCCGCCGGAGGCCGCCAGCCTCTTGCCGAAATCCTCATAGCGCGAGCGCAGTGCAGCCATCACAGACGCGCCCGCCGGGTCGGCCTCTTTCTGACGCTTCTCCCACTCGCGGCCCAGCGCACGGATCTCTTTCGAGTCTTTGCGGCTGTCGGGCTTGCGCCCGTTGCGCTCTTCGAACAGCTCTTTCCCCGCCGACCACGCGGCGGACGACACCGACCCCGGGCCTGAATAGGGTTTCTTTTCGGGCGCCGAATCGCTCTCCCCGGTCTCTCCGGATTCCTTGGCCGGGGTGTCGGCACCGCCGCGCCGGAGATAATCACCCGCCGAGCGTAAAGCCGCCTTGGCCCGCCGCACCGCAAGAGATGCCGCGCGCGCCGCGTCACTCCACCCGCCGCCGCCCCAGCCGTTCGCCTGGCGCGACGCTCGCGCGGCAGCCCGCGCAGCGTCAGACCAGCGGTTGCCGAGCGGGTCCGCCCGCCGCGCAGCCTCAAGCAGCGCGTTGTAGTCCGCGTCCTTCGGCCCCCAGTCAATCGGCCCACCCTCGCGCACTCGCTCAAGAAATTGGTCGAGGTTCCGTTTCAGACTCAGATACTCGCCGGAGATCCGGTCGCTCATGCGGGTCGCGTGCTCGTAATCCCACATCGCGCCTTCCGCCGCCTTCACAGCCTTGGCGTGTTCGGGCGACCCTTCACCGAACATCGACCGCGCGAGACTCGCCTCGCGCTGCGTGCGCAACGCGTCCTCCTTGGCTCGCGCCACGCCGCGCTGGGCCGCCAGCGTCTGCGCTTTCAGTTCGCCCAGGTTCTGGTCGACGTTGCCCGGCCTGTGACCCAGCGTCTCCATCAGATATTCCGCCAGCGACTCGCGGATCTCGGCGGGTGTCAGCTTCGGAGCGTTCTTTGCCGAGGCCTTCAGCTTCGACACCGGCACACCGTATTTCGCGCGCAACGTGTCGAACGACTCAGGCCCGCTGTCGCGCGGCGCGGCCTTGCCCGGGTCGCCGCCGAGACGACGCAGATAGTCACGCAGTTGCGACACGGCGAAATTCTCCAGCCCCGTAGGTGCGTTCGGATCAATGCGCCGGATCGCTTCCGCCAGCGCCGAGCTTTCGGCTGTGCGGCGGGCCTTGAACTCAGCCTTCGCACGTTCGACCGCGACCACAGCCTCATCAGTCACCGGCTCTTCGCCCAGCCTCTTGAGCGCGTCGCGCATGCCGTCCCACGCGCGGGACAGCGCCCCGCGCCGGGCCTTCGGCTGACCCGCGCGTGTGCCGCCCACACCGAACGCGCGGGAGGCGGCGCCCGCCGGACTGGAAGAGCCGGCCGCCGCCGCAGCCATGCCGCCGAACGCCGCCACGAACTCGTTGAACTTGTCGATATTGCCCGCCGTGGTCTCCACGCCGTCCCACCACTCACGGAACGCCTGCTCGTATTGGCGCTGGCGCTCCTCGAACGGGGCGGCGTCGCTGATCGTCGTCTGCCCCGGCTCGTAATCGTCGAACCCCGCCGCCCAGTCACGAATCACCGGCGTGCCGTCCGAGTACGTGCCCCCGAGCGCGGTCAGCGCGGCCTGCCGCGCCGCAGCCTTTTCACGCCTCACGGCCAGCGCCGCCGCACGCGCCGCGTCCGTCCAGCCTCCGTAGTTGCCGTTCGCCTTGCGCGAGGCGCGCGCGGAGGCGCGGGCCGCATCGCTCCAGCGGTTGCCGAGATTCAGCGTGACAGCCGTCGGGTCGTAGCCTTCGGGCACATCTTTCCCGACTTCGGCGAGCCGGCAATAGCAGTGGCACATGGGCGCGGGCATCCGCAGCCACTCCAGCAGCGTCTTCACCCGCCCGTTACGCGACGCGCACTCACCGCAGTGCGGCCCCTTGGGCGGGTCGCCCAGCAGCCACATGAATTTCTTCGCGCCCGGCCCGCTCATCACATTGCCCTTGGGCGCTTCTCCATTCGTTTGATTCGCCTCATTCGCGGTTTCGCTCTTTTCGTCCGGCCTCTGCCCTCCGACCTCGGCCTTCCGATTGGCGATCGGCCTCGCTCCCTTGATATTCGGCTCGTTGGTCAGCGCCACGCTCACCAGTCTCACGGGACGGATGCGCCCGGAACCGAGATCCTCGCACGCGTCGGGAGCGGGGAACACGGGGCTCACCAGCCGGAACCTGCCGCCCTGCACCGCCGCCAGCCCGGAGTCCGACCAGCGCACACGCGCCCACAGGCCCGTGTCGCGGGCCTCCAGCTCGGTGATCCACCCCGCCGCCTCGCTCGACTTGTCCGTATCCAGCGAGAAGTGGTCGAAGTCCACCAGCACGCCGGGGAAATTGGGATCAGCCTTGCGGCCGTCGAACTCCGCAGCGATCCTGTCGCACGCCTTGCGGTCGACCACCTGCGTGACGCCCGCGCCCGAATGCGGGAACTCCCCGCACGGCGTCACCTGCACCCAGCCGTCGCCCGCTATCACAAACCCGTTTCCGCTCATACCGCACCTCCCGCAGCCATACCGGCCATCGCCGCCACTCCCGCCATCCCGCCTGCCGCCTCCATGCTCAGCTCGAACGAGGCCACCGCCGGCCAGCCGGGGAACGCCGCCTCCAGCAGCGGCGCGTCAAAATCGCGTTGAAGCGCCTCGCTCACCATCACCGCGTCGGCCTTCGCCACCTGGTTGAAGGCCTCCTGGTGCGCCGATCCCGCCAGCGTGCCGCTACCGCTTTCGGTCAGCATCGTCAGAAGCCCGCCCGTGCCCAGCAGCGTGATCTGCTTGTCGAGGTAGTCCAGATGGTCCCGGAACGGCGGACGCCCGCTGCCGCCGCCGTTCACGTACTTCACGTCCGTCCCGTTCGGCAGGTAGCCGCGACCGTCCTTCACGAGGTCACGCGCGATCTGCAGGTACTCCAGTTCCTTCTCCGGCGTCACGCCGGGCGGGCCGACAAGGAACGTCGAAGGTATGCCGTAAACCTCCAGGAACCCGTCCCAGTCGCGCATGCACAGGTTGCGCCGGAAGTACTGCACCGACAGGATGCGGTCCAGCGCCATCGGCGCCTCGACCGTCACAAAATTGCCGGGCTCGACCGCTTCGCCCCGCTCCACGCCCGACCGCGCATTGCGGTTGTACGTCCACTCGCCGAACATCCCCTCGCGGCACCAGAACCACTGCTCCACCGGCTCCAGCCTCACCACGCCCTCGCCGCCCTCGCCGTAGTGCTTCTCGACGTGCGCGAAGCCCCGGAACGACGCCGAGGCGAGGAACGCCACGGCCTCGCGCAGGTTCTCCACCGCGTCGTACTGGTCGCGCAGGAACGCCGACTGCTCCTGGGCGAGCACCTGATCCTGCGGCACCTCCTCGGTCTTCACGTCCCACCCGCACGACAACAGCGCTGCCCGCCGCCGCATCACCACCGTGGCGATCAGCGCGTCGCTCTTCTCCATCGCCTGATAGAACCACTGCAGGTCGGCGAACGCGCCGCGCTCGCCCTGCTCGATGTACTGCACGATCCGCTCAAGCGTTAAGCCGCGCAGCGGGTTCAGGTACTCCCGCCATTGGTTGTCCTTGCTCGTATAGATGGTCAGCGCCACAAACACCTCCTACGCCAGCGTCAGCGTTCTCCGCAGTGTGGCGGGCCCAGCCGAGCCGCCGCCGACCAACCTCAGCATGCGGCCCGGCGCGACTCCAAATCTGGCGCTGCCCCACACCGCAAGAGCCAGCGCCATCACGCAATCATCGTGGTAACCGGCAGGCGCGGAGTAGCTCACCTGACCCGTCGGGCCGATCTCGTACTCGTACCGCTTCATCTCCGCCGTCATCACGTCCCACGACGCCGGCCAAATCACGCGCCGCTGCTCGACCGCCACCATCAGGCCCTGCACCAGCTCGCGCTTCGTCTGCGCCGTGATCTTGAAGCCCTCGACCTGCGGCAGCACGCGGCACAAGTCGTCAAAGACCGGATCGCCGACACCCGTAGCGTCCATCACAAGCCGCGCCTGCCACCGCCTCACAAACGCCGCAATCCGCTCCCGCTGCACCGGCCAGTCGAGCTGGTTGAAACGCTCCATCTCCAGGCACCGCCCGGTCTTTGTGTCAATCGCCACCAGCACCGTCCAGTCCGTGTGCTTCGCGATGTCGCACCCGACAATCACCGTGCCCCCAACTCCTGACTCCTCAAGCCTAACTCCTAACTCGAGGCATGCATCGATGCCACGGAACACACCGGCGCTGTCTTCAAGGAACTCGGCCATGTATTCCTGCCGGAACACGTCCTCGGGCAGCGTACGCCGCGCCTCTTCCCACTCCTGCGCCGGGAAATACGGCGACACGTTCGACGGAAACGTGAAAGACCGGAACCCCGGCTGCCGCTCAACACCGCGCGTGAACATGTCGTAGAACCAGTTGCGCCCGGCCGGCGTCGAAATGAACACACCCCAACCGAGCGTCTGCGCCAGCGTCGGCCGCAAGACGTAGTTCCACACGTTCACGGGGATCGCCGCCGCCTCGTCCACCACCAGACCCCGGAACCCGAAGCCGCGGATGCCGTCCGGGTTGTCGGCGCTCAGAAACCACACCCGGCAGGGCCCTGCCGCGCCCTCGAACTCCGCCCGCGCCGGCATGCGCCCCACGATCCGCACGAAATCCGGCGCGATCAGCCGGAACGCATCGATGCCGCGGTCCGCCACGGTGTAGGTCGGTGCGACCCAGCCGTAATCGCCACCCGCGTCGCCGCCGCCCCGGTCGAGGATCTCCGCCGCCATACACATCGTCTTGCCGAAACGGCGGCCCGTGCAGACCGTCCGGAAACGGGCGTCCCGCGCCTTGTGGATCTCCATCTGCGCGGCATGCGGCGTGTATTCGATCCTCATCCGGCCCCCTCGGCCTGTCCGCCCGTCCCGCCAACCGTGGACACCAGGCTACGCCACTCGATCACTCGGTCGCCGCCCTCAAGCACGCCCTTGGTCTCCTTGGGCAGCAGCGGCATGATGATGTTCATGAAAAACCAGAGCGGTTTCTTTTGCAGGGCCTCCTCAAGCGCGGCCTCGATGAGCCTGATGTTCTCCTCCTTGCCGGTGATCCGATCCAACGCGCCCAGCGCCTTCACCCGGCCGCCGCAAATGCCTTTCGGCTTACCCGACGGGTTGCCCGACTGCCCGGCCTTGAACTTGTGCTCCTCGAACTGGTCGATATCGCTCATAGACTATCCCTCCGCTAAAGCCCCTCTACCTAACGCGGAAACTTAACCTCATACAAAAACCACCCTCTGTTGACGCCGCGCCGGATTGCTGTGGCTCGGCTGTATCGCACTCCGTCCGGGGACCGGCGAGAGACGGACTGTCCGCGCCGCGGCAGCCGTCGCTCCGCCACCGGGCACCCGCAAGCGGGCTGCCGGCCTGAAGGC
>JAKJGY010000140.1 GCA_022704145.1 Verrucomicrobiota bacterium | reverse complement strand
ATCAGGCAGGTCTGCTTGAGTTCCTTGAAGAACAGCTCGATGGACCACCGGGCCTTGTAGAGTTCCGCGACGGTCCGCGCGCTCCAGTCGAGATTGTCCGTCAGAAAGACCATCTCCCTCAGCTTCCCGTCCACCTCGACGCGCGCGGTCACGCGGCGCAGCGGGAAGGGATAGAGGCCCTTCGAGCGGGCGAGGGCGGGTTCGACGAGCTCGTCCGCGACGACGCACGCGTCCCCGCCTTTCGGAAGCGCCCTCACGCTCCTGAAGCGCATGTTCTTCTTCTGCCTGACGACGAAGAAGACCCCGCGCGCCCGCAGGCCGTCGAGAAAGCCGAAGTCCGTATAGGCCCGGTCGGCGACGCACACGTCCCCCGCTTTCAGGCCGGCGCAGAGCGCGTCCGCGCGCGCGGAGTCGTGGTGTGCCGCGCCCTCCACGACGGCGAAGGCGGGCAGGCGGCTGCCGACGTCGAGCCGCAGGTGCAGCTTGGCTGCCGCCTTCTTCCTGCGGTGCCGCGCCCAGTCGATGCAGTTCAGGCTCAGCTTGATCGTGCTGGAGTCGATGGCGAAGATCCCCCGCTTCAGCCGGGCCAGGAAGCCCTTGTGCTTCCGGTACTCCCCGAAGCCGGGGCAGACGGCGGTCAGGTGGTCGAAGACCTCCCAGTAGAGCCGCTCGGCCATGTCCGCGTCCCTGTGCCGGTTCGCGTTGGAGAACGTACTGCGCTTCGGCGGCTCCGCACCCCGGATGTTACGCCACTCGCCCTCGTGGACTCGCGCCGCGTCCACGATCCCGTTGAGGCTGTCGCAGCCCGCGAGCTGCCCGTACATCAGCGCGACCACGTGGCTCACCGCCGACCACTTGCGGATGTCGAGCCTGTGCTCATCCGCCAGCCGCTGGATCATCCCGGAGGGAATCCATTGGACGAGCTGCCGCAGCACGGTGTATTCTGTCTTCGTCGGCTTCGGGGGCGTGCCCCCGAGCAATTGGGGTATCAGTTCTTTCATGCGCCTGTAGGCTACAGGCGAACGACTCCGAAGCCGACATTTTTTTGCGGAATTACGGGGTTGATTGCTTTAACCCCCCCCGCATAATAGGTGCCAATCATGGGAACCGGAATGTATCCGGCGAATCCTATGGGATGCTAGTGCCCGTAAATCCTTTGGAGACTCTATGAACGCCTCGATTCCGTACCGTCGCCCCCGCCTCATCGCGCCTGCCGCGGTCGCGGCACTGTTCGGCCTCAGCGTGCAGGCGGCCGACGGGCCTGAGCTGCCCGGCGTGACCGACGCCCTGCGGCCCTTTGTGGAGCGGCAGGAGATTGCGGGCGCCGTGACGCTGGTCGCCGCGCCGGACCGCATCCTGCACCTCGCCTGTCAGGGCCAGGCTGATATCGACGCCGGACGCCCGGCCCGGCCCGACACGATCTATTGGATCGCCTCGATGACCAAACCGGTCACCGCCGTCGCGCTGCTCATGCTGCGCGACGAGGGCAGGCTGGAGGTCGATGACCCGGTCGCGAAGTACGTGCCCGAGCTGGCCGGCCTCAAGACTCGTGACGGCGCCCCCGCCGCGCTGACGCTGAAGGACCTGCTGACCCATACCTCCGGCCTGGCCGAGGTCTCCCGCGACGAGTCGCGTGCGGCTCGCACACTGGCTGACCTGATCCCCCTCTTCGCGTCCAAGCCGCTGCAGTTCACGCCGCGCACCAAGTGGCAGTACAGCCAGTCGGGCATCAACACCCTCGGCCGGGTGATCGAGATCGTGTCGGGCCAGGCCCTGCCGGATTTCTTCCAGACGCGGCTGTTCGCGCCGCTGGGCATGAAGGACACGGCCTTCTATTTGAGCGAGGCCCAGCTCGCCCGCCTCGCGAAACCTTACCTGCGCGTGGACGGCGCCTTGAAGGAGACCCCCTTCTGGAGCGATGTCGACCCCGCGCGGCACGACCACTTCCCGGCCGCGAACGGCGGACTCTATGCGACGGCGGCCGACTACGCGCGCTTCTGCCAGATGCTGCTCAACGAGGGTTCGCTCGACGGGCGCCGCTATCTGCAGCCGCAGAGCGTCAAGCTCCTCAGCCAGATCCACAGCGGAGAATTGAAGACCGGCTTCACCGAGGGTAACGGCTGGGGCCTGGGCGTTTGTGTCGTGCGCGAGCCGCAGGGTGTGACAGCCGCGCTCTCGCCCGGCTCCTACGGCCACGGCGGCGCCTTCGGCACCCAGGCGTGGATCGACCCTGTCAAACGGCGCGCCTATATCCTGATGGTGCAGCGCGCGAACTTCCCGAACTCCGACGCCTCCGACGTGCGGCGCGCCTTCCAGGAGGCGGCGGCCGCCGCGCTTGCGACGCCTCCCGCCGGCCGCGCCCATGCGGTCACCCCGCCCTGAACGACGCGTGCGCCGCAACAGCTTCAGAACGGCAGGCTGAAGTCCGCGAAGGTGGCGGGCAGCCCGAGACGGCGCGTGATCAGCCCCGCGAGCGCGCGCACACCGAAGGTCTCGGTGGCGTAGTGGCCGGCATAAATGACCGGCTGGCCGAGGTTCTCCGCGAGAATATAGCCCTGGAGCGAAGGCTCGCCGGTCAGGAACACATCGACCCCCAGCTCGTTGGCGGCCGCCGCCATGTCGGCCGCCCCGCCGGAGACCACGCCGACCGTCCGGACCGTCTTGCGCCCGAAGTCCAGCGCACGGATCGCGGGCGTGACGGCGCGCCGCACCCGGTCGCAGAACGCATCGAACGCGAGAGGCTCGGCAAGGCTTCCGACCCATCCGATCGGCGTGCCGTGATAGGGAAAGGCCGACTTGAGCCGTGTGAGGCCCAGCGCCCGTGCGAGCTGCGCGTTATTGCCGTAACGCGGATGGGCGTCGAGCGGCAGGTGGCTGGCGTAGACGGCGATATCGTGGGCGAGGGCGAACGAGACGAGCCGGTGGTTGAGCCCGACGATACGCGCGAGCGAGTCCCCCCAGCTTAACCCATGATGGCAGACCACGCACTGGGCGCCGAGACCCGCTGCGGTCTCGAGCAGGCGCAGGCTGGCGTCCACCCCGGTCACCACGCGAGCGACCCGGCCGCTGTTGGCCACCTGCAGCCCGTTGTGGGAGTCGTCGCGGAAGCTCTCCCGCTTGAGCGTCGAGTCCAGCAGGCCGACGAGCCGGTCTAGTGCGATCACGTTCTTCATTCCTCAGTCGTCGCCGTCTTCGACACCGACGATCTTACCGTCAAACTCTTGCAGGACGCGCTTTAGCGCGGGGTCGTCATACAGCGGCACCGCCGCCTGCTTCGCGGGCGCCGCCGGCGTGGCAGCAGGCGGCTCGGACGTGCGGATGGCCTGCAGGCGCCGCATCACCTCCTCCAGCGTGACCACCCGCGCCGCCCGCGCACAGCGGATCAGCGTCATCTCGATCAGCGTGCGCACCGAAAGCGCGTAGCGCAGCCGGCCCTCCATCTCCGCCAACTGGTCCGCCACCTGGATCACCCGTGTGGCGTCGGCGAGCGTCGCCTGCTGCGCCAGCGCGCGGATCTGTTCCGGCGTGGCGTCCAGATGCGCGAGGTTCTCGCCCACATGCTGGTACACCAGGAGGTTGCGGAAATGCTCCATCAGCTCGACCGTCAGCCGCCGCATATCCTTCCCCGCGCTGTCGAACATGTCGACCAGGCGCAGGATCTCACCCATGTCGCCCGTGAGGATCGCCGTGCCTAACGACTCCAGGGACTTGCGTGACACCAGGCCGAACACCGCCAGCACGTCGTCCTCGGTCAGCGCGTCGCCCTTAAAGGAAATGAGCTGGTCGAGCGCCGACAGCGCGTCGCGCATGCCGCCCTCCGCACCGCGCGCGACCGCCAGCAGGGCGTCCTCGTCGATCGTGATGCGCTCGTACTCGCAGATGCGCCGCAGCCGCTCGACGATCAGCGGCGTCTGGATACGACGCAGGTCAAAGCGCTGACAGCGCGAGATGATCGTCGGCAGCACCTTGTCGCCCTCTGTCGTGGCGAAGATGAACTTCACATGCGGCGGCGGCTCCTCCAGCGTCTTCAGCAGCGCGTTGAACGCCGCCGTGGAGAGCATGTGGACCTCGTCGATGATCACGATCTTGTAGGTGCCGCGGGTCGGCGCGAACTGCACCTGGTCGCGCAGGTCGCGCACCTGCTCAACGCCGTTGTTGGACGCGCCGTCGATCTCCAGCACGTCCAGCGCGTTGCCCGTCGCGATCTCGCGGCACATGCTGCATTCGCAGCAGGGCTGCACCGTCGGCCCGCGCTCGCAGTCGAGCGCCTTGGCGAAGATCCGCGCCAGCGACGTCTTGCCGATGCCGCGCGGCCCGACGAACAGGTACGCGTGGGCGACGCGCCCCACCTCGATCGCGTTCTTCAGCGTCCGCGTGACGTGCTCCTGCCCCACCACGTCCTCGAAATGCTTCGGCCGCCACTTGCGCGCTAATACTTCATATGCCATGATGGCCTCAGGAGTTTACCGTCTGCCGGTCAGGAAGCAAACCAATTCTTCCCGCCCGTCACGAAGGCGTAGGCGTTCCGGAACAGGCGCAGCCACGGGCCGGCCTCGCCGGTGAACAGCTCCGGCGGGCGGTAAGAAAGCTGGGCCGCGCGGAAACCGCGCTCGGGGTGCGGCATCAGGATCGTGGCGCGGCCGTCCTCGCTGGTGAAGCCCGTCAGACCGCCCGCCGAACCGTTCGGGTTGTACGGGTAACGCTCCGTCGCCCGACCGCGGCCGTCCACGAAGCGCAAGGCCGCCCGCACGGCCGCAGCGTCCTCGGGCCGCTCAAAGACCGCCAGGCCTTCGCCATGCGCCACGGCCACGGGCACGCGCGAGCCGACCATCCCGCGCAGCAGCACAGAGGGCGACTCCAACACCTCGAGCGTCGCGTAGCGCGCCTCGAACTGCTCCGAGACGTTGCGCCGGAACCGCGGCCAGTGCCGCGCGCCCGGAATGATGCCCTTCAGTTGCGACACCATCTGGCACCCGTTGCACACGCCCAGCGTCACCGTGTCGGGACGCTCAAAGAACCGGCGGAACATCTCGGCCAGGCGCGCGTTATACAGGATGCTGCCCGCCCAGCCCGACCCCGCGCCTAACACGTCGCCGTACGAGAAGCCGCCGCAGGCCGCCAGACCGCTGAAACCGGCCAGGTCTGCCCGGCCCTCCAGCAGGTCGGTCATGTGCACGTCGACCGACTCGAACCCCGCGAAAGTGAACGCCGCCGCCATCTCCACATGGCCGTTCACACCCTGCTCACGCAGCACCGCCAGCCGCGGGCGCTGCCGGACCTCGACGCCGCAGCACCACTCCGGCCGCGCGTCCGGATCATAGGTCAGGGCGAACCGCATGCCGGGATCGGCCTCATCCAGCGCGTTGTCATACTCCTGCCAAGCGCACGCCGGGTTGTCCCGCACCGCCTGCATGCGGCAGGTCAGCGCGGACCACGCGCGCCGCAGACCGGTGAGCGTGGCGTCGAGGACGCGGACACCGCCGACCTCGACCGTAAACCCGCGCCCCTCGGTCGGCCGTCCGATACGCGTACAGCAGCCGGATCCCGTCAAACCGTGTCGTCCGAGCACCGCCAGCACCGCCTCCAGGTCGCGATCCGCCACCTGCAGCACCGCGCCCAGCTCCTCGCTGAAGAGCGCCGCCAGCGCGTCAGAACCGGGCAGCGCGACATTCAGGCCGCGCCCCCCCGCCAGCGCCATCTCGACCAGGGTCACCGCCACGCCGCCGTCCGACCGGTCATGGTAGGCCAGCAGCAGACCGCCTGCGACCAGCTCCTGCACTGCCGCAAAGAAGGCGCGCAGCAGCGCCGGGTCATCGGCATCCGGCACCACGTCGCCGACCTGGTTGTAGACTTGGGCCAGGGCGCTCGCGCCAAGCCGGTTACGTCCCTGCCCGAGGTCGATCAGCAGCAGCTCGCTCGCGCCGCCCTTGAGGTCGGGCGTCAGCGTCTTGCGCACATCGCGCACGGGCGCGAACGCGCTGACGATCAGGCTGAGCGGCGCGACCTGCCTCCGCTCCGCCCCTGCCGCGTCCCGCCAGACCGTCCGCATGGAAAGCGAGTCCTTGCCGACCGGGATCGAGACCCCCAGCGCAGGACAGAACTCCAGCCCGACCGCACGCACGGTGTCGAACAGCCGCGCGTCCTCCCCCGGCTCGCCGCAGGCGCACATCCAGTTCGCGGATAGCTTGACGTTGCCGAGCGGGCCTACCTCCGCCGCCGCCAGGTTGAGCAGCGCCTCCGCCACCGCCAGCCGGCCTGCGGCCGGACCGTCGACCAGGGCCGCAGGCGTCCGCTCGCCCAGCGCCATCGCCTCGCCCGTCACGGAGCGGAAGCCCGTCGCCGTGACCGCGCAATCCGCGACCGGCAACTGATACGGCCCGACCATCTGGTCACGGTGGACCAGCCCGGTCACCGTACGGTCGGTGATCGTCACCAGGAACGTCTTGTCCGCCACCGCTGGCAACTGCAGCACACGCTCAAGCGCCTCGGACGGCGTCACGCCGTCCAGCGCCAGCGGCGCGGGCCTGCGGCCCTCGCGCGCCACGTCGCGGACCAGCCGCGGCGGCTTGCCCAGCAGCACGCCGATGTCCATATCGATGGGGTTGTCGCCGAAATGCGCGTCATGCAGCACCAGGCGGCGGTCGTCCCGCGCCACGCCGATAAACGCCACCGGACAGCGCTCACGCGCACAGAGCGCCTCAAACGCGCCGCGCGCCTCAGGCCTGACCGCCAGCACATAGCGCTCCTGCGCCTCGCAGCACCACACCTCCATCGGGCTCATGGAGCGCTCCTCGTTGTGCACGTCGCGCAGCTCGAAGGTGGCGCCGGTCTTCTCAACCAGCTCGGGGCAGCCGTTCGACAGGCCCCCCGCGCCGATATCGTGGATGCTCAGGATCGGGTTCGCCTCGCCAAGGGCCACGCACGCGTCGATGACCTCCTGACAGCGCCGCTCCATCTCCGCGTTGCCGCGCTGGACAGAGTCGAAGTCCAGCGCCTCGTCATTGCTGCCCGTGGCCATCGATGACGCCGCACCGCCGCCCAGCCCGATTCGCAGCGCCGGGCCGCCGAGCTGCACGATCAGCGAGCCCGGCGTCACGTCACGCTTGTACACCTGGCCGCGCCGGATGCTCCCCATGCCGCCCGCCAGCATGATCGGCTTGTGGTAGCCGCGATACCGTCCCGCCGCCTGCTCCTCGTAGGTCCGGAAAAAGCCCGCCAGTTGCGGCCGGCCGAACTCATTGCCGAAGGCCGCGCCGCCGATCGGGCCCTCGACCATAATCTCAAGCGGCTTGGCCAGCCGCGCGGGGAAGTCGCCCAGCGTGCGCTCCCACGGCATCGCGAACCCCGGCACGTTCAGGTTCGAGACCATAAAGCCGGACAGGCCCGCCTTGCTCTTCGAGCCACGGCCGGTCGCCGCCTCGTCGCGGATCTCGCCGCCCACGCCGGTCGCCGCGCCCGGGAAAGGGCAGATCGCGGTCGGGTGGTTGTGCGTCTCGACCTTCATCAGCAGGTCGACCTGATCCTCCTCGAACCGGTAGGCGCGCGTCTGCGGATCAACCGCCAGCACCGGGGCGCGCACGCCCTCCACCACGCTCGAGTTGTCCTTGTACGCGACCAGCGTGCCCTCCGGATGGCAGGCGTGCGTGTGCTTGATCATCTGGAACAGCGACGACGCCTGCGGCTCGCCGTCCACCACCCACTCGGCGTTAAAGATCTTGTGGCGGCAGTGCTCGGAGTTGACCTGGCCGAACATGACCAGCTCGGTGTCGGTCGGATTCCTGCCCGCCTGGGTGTAACTCTCGCAGAGGTAGCGGATCTCGTCCCCGCTCAGCGCCAGGCCCATGCTGCGGTTGGCCTCCTCAAGCGCCGCCACCCCGCGGCCCAGCACGTCGAACGCGCGCCCCGGCGCTGGCGGCCGGTGCTCGAACAGGTCGTCCAGGGCCAGGTAGACGCCCTCGGTCATCCGGTCATGCAGCAGGCCCAGTCCGGGGCGCAACGCCCCCAGCTCCAGCTCCGCCCCGTCCCGCATGATCCTGAACCGGATCACGCGCTCCACCCGGCTCACCTCCGCCAGGCCGCAGTTGCGAAAGATATCGATCGCCTTCGAGGACCACGGCGAGATCGTCCCCTTGCGCGGCGCGACAAAGAAGCCCCCCTCCGCCCGATACGCCCCGGCCGCGCCCAGCAGGGCGACGGCCCGCGCCTGACACGCCTCGCCCCAAGCCGGCCCGACCTCGAGCAGATAGACGAAAACGGCCTCGACGCGCAACGCCCCGCCTTCAGGAAGAGCCCTCGCCAGCCGCTCGGTCAACGACTCCAGACGGAATTTCGAGAACGCCTCAGACCCCACCAGCATCACCAGACTCATGCGACCCCTCCCCCTACGGACACGCCCGCCAGCGCCGCCAGCACCTGCTCGCGCGTCTCCGCGGCCAGCAGCGCCTGCCGCACCGAGCCCTCCAGCAGACGCCGGCTCAGGTTGGCCAGGAAATGGATGTGGCTGCAGCCGACCGTCGCCGGCACGAGCAGCAGAACAAAGATCTGCGTCGGCAGCCCGTCCGGCGCACCGAACTCGACCCCGGCGCGGTGGATCCCGACCACGCAGATGATCTCCCGCACGCATTCGGTCCGCCCATGCGGCAGCGCGATACCGTCCGGCATGGCGGTCGAGGCGCTGCGCTCACGGTTGAAGACCGCACGCGCCGCCTCCTCCAGATGCTCCCGCGCCAGCAGGCCCCGCTCGGCGGCCTCCTCGATCAGACGCGACATCACCTCCTGCCCGTCCTCCTGCCGCATGTCCAGACAGACCAGACTGCGCCCCACGATCTCGCCGAAGTTCGCCATTGCCATACACGCTCCGTCCGTCAGTACGCCGTCCGCAACCCGCCGTTCGACTCAATGTCCTGCGCCAGCAGCCGGTCCAGCTCCCGACCGACCGGGCCGGGCACGCCGGCCCCGACCGGCCGGCCCTCATACCAGCAGGCCGAGACGACATTGATCGTCGTGCCGACCACCAGCAGCTCGGCGGCCGCGCCCACATCCGCCTCCGTGATGTCCGCAAAACCGACCCGTCGCAGCGCGCCGGCGGCCACCAGCCGCTCGGCCAGCACCATCACCCGCAGCATCGTCGTGCCGTCCAGGACCGTGCCCATACGCGGGAACAGCAGCTCGCCCGCCGCCGTCACGATCCCCAGGTTCTCGGTCGCGCCCTCCGCCATCATCCCCGTGTCGTCGAAACCGACCACAAAATCGACGCCCCAGTCGACCGACTCGCGCTTCATCATCACGTTCGGCAGATAGTTGCAGTGCTTGAACGTCGCGAACTGCGCCGGTTTCACCGGCACCCGGCTGCGCCGCACCCGCGCGCCCTCCGGATGCGTCCGCATAAACGGCACCCCCGCCGCATAAACGATAATGTACAGGGCGGGCTCCGGCGACTCATACGGGCTCACCCCGAAGCTGCCCGGGCCGCGCGCCAGCATCACCCGCCCCGAACACGCCTCGCGTCCCGCGACCGCCAGCGTGGCCACCGTCAGCTCCCGGACCTGCGCCATGCCGCCGGGCCACGCCAGCCCGATCGACTCCGCCGAACGCATCAGCCGCTGCAGGTGCGCGTCCAGGTTATAGGCCGCACGGCCCACGCACTTGAAGGTGTCGAACACCCCGTCCCCCCGATGGACCAGGTGGTCGTCGATCGGAACCTGCATCAGCAGCGGCTCCGTGACCACACCGCCCAGCACACTCGAAAACATCGCGAAATAGCGCTCGTGCCAAGGCCGCCGCACCGCCTCCAGCGCGGCCAGATAATTCGAGCTGTCGATACGTCTCATGGCAGAAATCACTTCCTTCCCAGCGAAAAGGCCAGAACTGCACACATGCCGCCGTAGGATACCATCTTTGCCCCACCCTGCCAACCCTGGATCGCACCCGCACGGCGCCGCACTCGCCGCTTGACGCCGCACGGCGAAAGATGCCACGATGCCCCCGTGAACCCCTCCACCGTCCAGCAGGCGGCCCGCCCCCGCCTCCGCACCCTGCTCGGCCTGCCCGACCGGCCCGGCCCGGTGCTCATCCTCGCGCCGATGGCGGGCTATACCGCTGCGCCGCTGCGCCGCCTCTGCCACCTCCAGGGCGCCGACCTCTGCTATACCGAGATGACCAACGACCTCGGCCTGCTGCACGACGCCGCGCGCACCTGGCGCCTCCTGGAGACCTTCCCCGGCGAAGGCCCCGTCGTCGCCCACCTCTACGGCTCAGACCCCGCCTCGCTGGCCGAGGCCGCCGCCCGCGCCGAAGCCTCCGGCCGCTTCGCGGCCATCGACCTCAACGCAGGCTGCCCCGTACATAAAGTCACCGCCAACGGCGCGGGCGCCGCCCTCCTCCGCGACCCCCGCCGCATCTACGCCATCCTCTCGGCCATGCGCCGCGCCGTCCGCCTGCCCTTGACCGTCAAGACCCGCCTCGGGCCCTCCCCCGACCGACCCAACGCCCTGGAGGCCCTCGCCGCCGCCGAGGACGCGGGCGCCGACGCCTTCGCCCTCCACGCGCGCTTCACCTCCCAGGGCCACGGCGGCGCGCCGCGCCTCGACCTCCTGGCGGAAGTCAAGAGCCGCGCCCGCATCCCGGTGATCGGCAACGGCGGCGTCTGCTCGCCCCTCGACGCCTGGCGCCTGCTCCACGAGACCGGCGCCGACGGCGTCATGGTCGCCCGCGCCGCCATCGGCAACCCGTGGATCTTCCGCGACCTGCGCGCCGCCCTCGACGCGGGCGGCGACGCCCCCCC
>JAKJGY010000347.1 GCA_022704145.1 Verrucomicrobiota bacterium | reverse complement strand
GTTCAGTTGGATGCCGAGCTGCGCGTTGTGGCCATGGCTGCTGGTGCCGAAGGGGTCGGCCTTGAAGAGCAGGTGCACATCGTCGCGGCTGTCGAGCAGGGTCGCGTGCAGGCTGGCGACGCCTGTGCCGCGGAACACCATCGACTGCGGCCGGTCGGTCGGCGGGACGGGCGCGGGCAGCGGCGGCAGATTGGCAACGTAGAGGAAGCCGGTGACGCCGCCCGGTTCGCGCGTGCGGGTCTGCTGGAGCCACCACGACCAGTGGCCGGCCGCGGCGGCGCCTGCGGGATCGGCCCCTTTCATACGGGCGAAATAGTGGAGGAAGGCGCAGGAGGCCGGACGGTAGGAAAGGTCGCCGAAGCCGGCATTTGGCGAGTGGGGCGGCACGACGTAGAGCGGAAGGTTGCCGATCTGATTGAAGAACGGTTTCTTGAGGCCTTCGATGCCGAGCGCGCTGTGCGCGACCTGCATCCAGGTGGTGACTTTGGTCATGTAGCCGGTGAGATAGCTGGCGCCTTCGTGCCAGCCGCCGTCGTCGTCCGACCAGACAGGATAGGCGGCGTAGAATTTGTTGACGGCGTAATCGAGCCACGTCTCAGCCTCCGGCACATCGCCGTGGAAGGCGATGGCGACTTCGGCGATCTTGTGCCAGATGCGGTTGCCGTGGCTGTTGAGCGGGCGTGTCAGGTGGCCGTTGCCGTGGCCGACCTCGCCGCTCTTCCAGGCGTCGGTCACGCGGCGCGACCATACCGCGCGGAAGCGGGCGCGCTCCGCGTCGGTGAGAAGGTCATAGAGCCAGTCGTAGGCGCGCGCGGGACGGTAGAGCACGGCTTTGGCGGCTTCGCAATTCAGCGCGAAATTGCTGGGGCCGTCCGGATCCCACGCGGCCAAGGCCATCAGGAACGAGCGGGCGGCCTCGCCATAGCGCGCGTCTTGGGTCATCAGCCACACGAAGGCGAGCAGCTCGGCCTCGCTGCTGGCGCGATCGCCGATTTCGCGGTTGGGCCACCAATGCTTGACGGCCTCGTCGTCCTCTTTGTTGCGGGCGGACCCGCGGTGGACGGGTTCGGGCGTCGGACCTTTCTTGATCAGCGCGTCAGCCTCTTTGCGCAGTGCGGCGAAACGTACGGCGGCGGGACCCTCCTGAGTGGCGGCGCGCAGCCGCGGCAGGTCTTCCGGGCGCATGAAGAGGCGCGGGTGCCGGGCCGGCAGGCGCTCGCGCTGCTGGGCGCGCGTCGGCATGGGGAAGGGGATCGCGCTGTCCGGAACGGTGACGCTCCGCACCGCGCTCCACGCCGCCACCTCCTGCTTGGCGGTGGTGAAGCGGTAGCGCCAGAACCAGACGCCCGGCTTGAGCGGTTCATGGTGGGTGTAGACGCACCAAGGCACCTTCTTGGCGGAAACGGGCGCGGCGAAGTCGCGCGTCTGCGACCACTCGATGTCATAATGCGCGGCGCGTTTGTCGTGAAGCCAAGTGAAGGAGGGCGGATTCATGACCGACATGGAACCGTCAACCGGCCGATAGCCCCACTCGTCGGCGCGCGCGGGCCTGTTATCGACCTCGAGCGCCGCATAGCCCGCAGCGTGAATAAACAGGACCGTCGCCAGTGCGCATCCAGTAAGTTTCATGCCGGTATGGTAAAGGAAAGACCGATGCCGGGTCAACCGAGTGTCGAGGTCCATCGAGTCTCCGATCACTGTAATCGGCAAGCCCGCCGCGCGCGGAACGGGAGCAAAAGATGGGGTAACCTTATCCGCAGATTACGCAGATTACACAGATTGAACCCATAACCATTTTCTCTGTGCCTCCGTGTCTCTGTGGTGAAATTGATTAAACCACAGAGACACGGAGGCACAGAGGTTTTTTAATGCCCCCCCCTTCCCCTTTGTGCGTGGTAAAAGAACTTGTTACTTATTGCTGGTGTTGGTTCGTAAGGCACTAACCGATTACCTGTTCGCCTCCGTTTTTTCTTGATTCGTCAGACAGGTTTTGTGATGGTGCAAATACCGAATGGGACTCGGTCGTAACCTTGGAGGAGACGTGAAACCTACACTCGTCTGCCTGATCGCGTTCTTAGCGGCGGTCAGGCCCGCAGCTTTGGCGTCGGTTATAACGGGCGCTTCCGCTCTCGCGCAACGGTTTGACAGGCTCCGTTCGAGCGGATACGGCACCGTCAGCGAGATCGTCTTCGCCGTGCGCAGTCATGTCAACGACGGCCACTGGTATGCCAACTTCGGATACTATTGTTACGGGCCTGACAACACGGTCTATGGC
>JAKJGY010000346.1 GCA_022704145.1 Verrucomicrobiota bacterium | reverse complement strand
CCCCCGGTACCTTGCGGCACGCCGGTTTTCAAGACCGGTTCTTTCAACCACTCAGACACCCCTCCATGAAGGACGCCGCCCAGTATAGGCGAAAAGGGGGGGACGCTTCAAGCCCAGGGCCGACGCATCTAAATTTTTGTCTTCATAATCTCGTCCATGACTTGAGCGTTGAACGTTGAAAGTTGAGCGTTGAAAGGTACCCCCTCGATCATTCGCGGCACGGCCGCGCGGCGGGCTTGCCTGACAGAACGGCCGTGCGCCCTAGACGAGGCATTCTTGGCGTGTTACACTCCCAATCAACAGGTGGTTATGAAATCGAGGGTTCCCCATATCGACGCCGTCGAGACGGTGCTGCGCACGCGGTTCGAACGACAGATCCGCGCGCATCAGGTGATGCCGGCGGAGGAGGCGACCTGCGGACCGTTCCCCGACGGACTTGACCCGCGCCTCGCCGCTGTGCTCCGCGAGCGCGGGATCGGGCAGCTCTATTCGCACCAGGCCGAGGCGTTCGAGGCGGTTGCCGCCGGGAAGGACACGGTGCTCGTCTCCCGCACGGCCTCGGGGAAGACGCTGGCCTTTCTGCTGCCGATCCTGAGCGACTACTGCCGCAGCGAGGCGCCCTTCGGCGTGCTGCTGCTCTATCCGACTAAGGCGCTTTCGCGCGACCAGGAGGGCACGCTCGGCGCTCTGCTCAAAGCCGCGCTCGACACCCGCAAGCTCGGCACCTTTGACGGCGACACCCCGCGCGAAGAACGCAGCAAGATCATGAAAGGCGCGGATTTCGTGATCACCAACCCCGACATGCTGCATGCGGGGATCCTGCCCAATCACCACCGCGGCTGGAGCGATTTCCTGGGGCGCCTGAAATACATCGTGGTGGACGAGGTGCATGCCTACCGCGGCGCGTTCGGGTCGCACGTCTCCAATGTCTTCCGACGCCTGCTGCGCGTCTGCGCCATGCACGGCTCGTCGCCCCGCTTTGTCTGCTGCTCCGCGACGGTCGGGAACCCCGGCGAACATGTGCAGGCGCTTTTCCACCGTCCGTTCACGGTGATCGACCGCGACGGTTCGCCGCGGCCGCGCCGCGATCTTTATCTGATCAATCCGCCGCTCGTGGAGAGCGCCGGTTCCGCGCGCTTCCGCAAGGGGCCGGCCTCGGTCTCGATCCCGGTCATCCGCGCCGCCGCGGCCGCCGGCGTCCGCACGATCTGTTTCTGCCGTTCGCGGCAGCAGGTGGAGCGTCTCTGGCGCGCGGTCACCGACGGCCACCCCGAACTGAAAGAGCGGGTTAAGCCCTATCGTGGGGGGTTGCTGCCGGCCGAACGGCGCCAGCTTGAGAAGGATCTTTTCGAGGGACGCATCACCGCCATCCTTTCGACCAACGCGCTCGAGCTGGGCATCGACATCGGCGATCTTGACGTCTGCATCCTCTCCGGCCACCCGGGCTCGATGGCGAGCTTCTGGCAGCAGGCCGGCCGCGTGGGACGCAAGGGCAACCGTGCGCTGATCCTCTATGTGGCGCAGGACGCGCCGGTGGACCAGTACCTTGTGAACCACCCTGAATTTCTCACCGGCACGCCGATCGAGCAGGCGTGGCTGCATGCCGACAACCCGTACATCATGCTGCAGCACCTGCCGTGCGCCGCGCACGAACACCCGCTGCGCGACGAAGAGCCGCTCTTCGACACGCGCGCCTACGGCTTCGCGCTCGATATCCTCAAAGAGGACGGCACGCTCAAGCCGTACAAAGGCTGCTGGCGCTACGCCCTGCCCGACTATCCGGCGCGCGGCGTCAACCTGCGCGGCATGACCGACTACAACGTTGAGATTGTCTGCCGCGGCGAGGTGATCGGCGAGATCGATCCGATCGGCGCGCGCGCCGAGCTGTACAAGGACGCGATCTACCAGCATCTCGGTCGCCGCTACATGTCGATGGAACTGGATCTCGACAAGAAACTCTGCACGGTCGAACCGGTGGAGGTGGACTACTACACCGAATCGGAGTGGGAGAGCCGGCTGGACCTGACGGCGGAAGAGGGACGCAAGGCGCTGCACGGCGCGGATCTGCGCTTCGGCGCGCTGCACGTGAACCGGCAGCCCAAGCTCTTCAAAAAAGTGCGCGAGCGCTCGCTGGAGAACGTGGGCTACGGGCCGATCACGCTGCCGCCGTTTGAATACGACACCGTCGGCTTCGCCTTGCGCGTGCCTGAATCTTGGGGCCGCGCGCTGGACGCTCGCGACAAGCGGCTCGCGCCCGCCGCGCTTTTCGGCCTGCGCT
>JAKJGY010000139.1 GCA_022704145.1 Verrucomicrobiota bacterium | reverse complement strand
GCCCCCCCTCACACCGACGCGACCGCACGCCATGCCCGAACGACCCGCCAGACTCAAGACGAGCCTCCTCCTCGCGCCGCTGCTCGCACTCGGTCTGGCCGCGCAGGCCGCCACCCCGCAGGAGAACGCCTTCCTGAAGGTCTGGGCCACGCATGCCCGCGACCCCCTCGCCCACGATGCCGTCATCGCGGCCAGCCAGGCCGTCATGGACCGCTCCTCAACCCTGGGCGAGTTCCTCCCCGCGGTCAAGACGCTCGCCGCCTGGCACCTGCTCGCCTCGGGCAAGACGGCCGACGCCACACGTATCTTCGAGTCGGCCCTGACCGCCGACAAGGGCGCCCCGGCGATCACGCTCTGGGCCGACACCATGGCCCGGCGCTGGCTCACCCGGCTGGACCACGCCGCCGTCGAGAAGGCGCTCAAGAGCTATCACGCCGACCACGTCGAATACCCCTCCAGCCTCGCCCCCCTCCTCAGCCTGCCCGCCGGCCAGGCGCCGCCCAAGACCGACCGCTTCGGCGACCCGTGGGTCTACCAGACCGAGGCCCTGAGCCGCCTCAGCGGCGTGGCGAACCAGCGCTACGCCCTCTACAGCCGCACCATCGGCAAGCCCGCCACCCGGCTGGCCGCGCTCCCCTTCACGGCCTACGGCCGCAAGAGCGCCACGCTCGTCGGCCGCAAGAGCGCCACGCCCCTGACCGTCGAGTTCGAGACGCACACCGAGGCTGGCACGCAGCGCGGCGTGGCCTCCGAGAAGGGGCTGATCAACGGGATCCGTTTCCTCAAGCTGGACTCGGAGGGCCGCTTCGCCCTGCTGATCGACAGCGAATGCGATTTCTGGGTGGTCGCGACACCCGCAAGGAGCCGCTGATGAGCGCCGAAGGCATCGGGGCCTACCTGAACCCCGCCCAAATGGCTAAGCTGAACCGCCTGGCCCTCAACTCGCGCTACGTGGTCGAGGGCACCCTGGCGGGGCGCCACCGCAGCGCGCAGAAGGGCGCCAGCACCGAGTTCGCCGACCACCGCTCCTACATGCCCGGCGACGACCTCAAGCGCATCGACTGGAAGGTGCTCGGCCGCACCGACAAGTACTACGTCCGCCGCTATCAGGACGAGACCAACCTGCGCGTCTACCTGCTCGTCGACCGCAGCGGCTCGATGAACTACTCGTCCGGGACGCACAAGACCAAGTTCAACTACGCCTGCACCCTCGCCGCCGCCATCGGCTATGTGGTGCTCAAGGCCCGCGACGCGGTCGGCATGTACATCTACGGCGAGAAGATGGACGCCGCCCTGCCCTGCAAGAACTCCTTCAACGAGCTGAACAACGCCCTCAAGATCCTGCAGGGCTACAAGCCCGCCAAAGGCACCGCCGGCGCGGACGTCATGCACCAGATCGCCGAGTCCATCAACCGCCGCGCCATGATCGTGATCATCTCCGACCTGCTCGACGACCAGCCCGAGCTGATCAAGGCCATCGCGCACTTCCGCAAGAACCTGCACGACGTGATCGTCTTCCACACGCTCGACCCGATCGAGCTTTCGCTCGACCTGCGCAGCGGCGCCGAGTTCGAGGACCTCGAGACCGGCGAGCGCATGATCGCCGACCCGCGCGCCATGGCCAAGGAGTACAAGGATCTGATGGGCGCCTTCATCGAGGACTACCGCAAGGCCTGCTCCGAGATGAAGGTCGACTACCGCCTCGTGCGCACCGACGAGCCGGTGGACACCTTTGTCCGCGCCTACCTGGAGGAACGCAAACGGCTGTCCCGCTAGGCCCCTCCGGGCCTGCGGCGCCTCAACCCCGACTTGACCCGAACCCTTACCCACCATGCTCTTCGTCGCCAATCCAGCTTTTCTCTGGGCCCTGACCGCCGCGGCCATCCCGCTGATGCTGCACCTCTTCCAGCGCCGGAAGACGGTGGTCACCCCCTTTCCCACCCTGCGGTTCCTCAAGGCGGCCCAGAAGCGCTCCTCCAGCCGCATCCGCTTCGAGAACTTCCTGCTCTGGCTGCTGCGCACCCTGCTGATCCTGACCCTGGTCTTCGCCTTCGCGCTGCCCGTGCTGCGCGCCACCGGCAACGCCTCCTGGTTCTCGCGCACCAGCCGCGACGTCGCGATCGTGCTCGACGCCTCCTACAGCATGAACTACGAGCTGGAGCGCGGCAAGGTCTGGGACATCTGCAAGGACGCCGCCGCCGCCATCATCGGCGGGCTCCTGGCGGGCGACCGCGTCTGCGTCTACGCCGCGGCCGAGACCCCGCTCCCGGTGATCGAGAAGCTCACCACCGAGCACGCCGCCGCTGTCCAGGCCGTCCGCGCCCTGCCCAGCCTGCCCACCTCCTCGAAGCTCGACCAGGCCGTCGCGCTCGCCCTCCGCGCCCTCAACCAGGAGAAGAACCGCCGCGAGAAGGAGGTCTACATCCTCACCGACGGCCAGGCCCTGCCCTGGCACGGCTTCCGCGACGCCGCCCAGAAGGAGGAGGCCAGCGCCGACGCCTCGCCGTTCGCCATCACCCGCGAGCAGCGCGAGAAGACCGCCTTCTTCACCCTCCTGGCAGGCGCGCAGCAGCCCGACAACGCCTGCGCCACCGACGTCAAGGTCACGCCCCTGCTCCTGCTGGCCGGCCAGCCCGCCCGCCTCAGCGCGCGCCTCTCGCGCTCCGGCCCGGCCAAGGCGGTCACCGTCAGCGTGGAGGTCGACGGCCAGGAGCGCGCGCGGCGCGCCGTCGACACCGAGCCTGACACCGAGACCGCCGTCGAGCTGGCCCTCGGCGGCCTTGAGCCCGGCGTGCATGTCGCCAAGCTCCTCACGCCGCAGGACGCCCTGCCCGACGACGACGCCTTCCTCTTCCTGCTGCGCGTCCGCAAGCAGTTGCCCGCCCTCGTGGTCGGGCCCCAGGAGGCCACGCGCTACCTCCGCGCCGCCCTGGCTCCGGGCGCGGCCGACGAGAGCGTGCGCCAGGCCGACGCCGCGGAGCTGGACGGCATCGACCTGCGCGATTTCCAGGCGGTCTTCCTCTGCGACGCGCTCCCGCTCTCCGGCCAGTCCGTGCTGCGCATCGAGGAGTACGTCAAGACCGGCGGCGTCCTGATCGTCTTCCCCGGCGACCGCTCCGACGTCTCCGACTTCGCCGCCCTCACCCTCCTGCCCGCCCAGCCCAAGGCCGTGGCCGACATCCCCACCGAACTCGCGGCGCGCCCCCTCAAGCGCATCCCGAACCAGAAGGACCAGGTCGTCACCTTCAACCTCTCGCTCCCGCCCGGCACCGTGCCGCTGGTCGCGCTCAAGCGCGTCCAGACCTTCGGCGACCTGGCCGAGGGCGGCGCCGTGCTCGTCACCGCGGGCGACGACACCCCCTTCATGCTCGGCCGCGCCGTCGGCCGCGGACGCGTCTTCCAGTTCGCCGTCTCCGCCAACCGCGACTGGAGCACCTTCCCGCTCACGGCCCTGTTCCTGCCCGTCTCCCACCAGCTCATCCGGCAGGGCGCGGGCGCCTCCGTCCAGCCCCCGCACCTCGTGCTCGGCGCCAACATCCCGGTCAACGACGCGCTCCCGAACTACCGTGAGGACGACGCCGTCGCCACGCCCGGCGGCGCCCCGCTCGCCATCCGCGACAGCGGCAACCGCACCTTCGTGATCGAGGAGCTGGCCGAGCCCGGCCTCTACACGCGCGCCAAGGCCTCCGCCGGCCAGCCCGAGCCTGTGCTGGCGGTCAACACCGACCGCGGCGAGTCGCTCCTCACGCCCGCCACCCCGGAGGAGATCGCCGAATGGACCGGCTTCAAGCGCCTGCTCTCCGCCCGCGAGCCCGAGGAGCTGGCGCGCCTGATCGATGAGTTCCGCAACGGCCGCTCGCTCGCCGAACTCTTCCTCTGGCTCGCCTTCCTGCTGGCCGTCACCGAGTGGTGGTTCGCCAACCATATCCTGCGCAGCAAGGCCGGCGCCACCGAACGCATGAAGGTCGACCTCGCAGGCAAGGTCATCACCTCGTAAGCACAACCGCCGCCAAACTCACCAACCCGCCAGCCCGTTATGCCAACCGCCGAATGGATTTTTGAGCACAGCTTCCCCGCCGCGCTGATCGCCCTCGCGCTGCTCGGCGCGTGCGGCGCCATCGCCTTCTCGTTCTGGCGCGACCTGCCGCGCAACGGCTCCGCGCTCGTGGTCGGCGCGCTGCGCACGCTCTTCTTCCTGCTGTTCGCCTGGGTGCTGCTGATGCCCGGCAAGAAGCGCGCCCTGACCGAGGTCGTCCGGCCGCGCTTCCTCGTGCTGCTCGACACCTCGGCCTCGATGTCCCAGAGCGCCGACCCCACCGCGGGCCGCTCGCGCTGGGCCGCCGCCCAGGACCTGCTCGGCCGCGACTGGTCGAAGAGCGTCGCGCGCAAATGCCAGATGGAGGTCTACCCGTTCCACTCCGACCTCGCCACGCCGGTCGCCCTCGACCAGCTCGGCACGCTCGCCCCGGACGGCAAGTCCTCGCACCTCAACCTCAGCCTGAACCGCCTCTTCGACCGGCTGCGCGGCCAGGACCTGGCCGGTGTCCTGCTGCTCTCCGACGGCCTCGACACCCGCGAGAAGAAGGACGCCTGGTCGGAAAGCGGCTTCGCCGCGCCCCTCTATGTGGCCGAGCTGGAGAAGCCGGGCCTGCCGGACGACAAGCCCGACATGCGTGTCGACGCCATCGACACCCCGCGCCGCGCCATCGTCGGCTGGGACACCGCCCTCTCGGTCACCGTCGCCGGCCAGGGCGGCAAGGGCGCGCCGTTCCCCGTCGTGCTCTACAAGAACGGCAAGGAGGTCGAGAAGGTCGCCGTGCAACTGCCCCCCGAAGGCGGCAACCGCGAGGTGCAGTTCAAGCTGACCCACACCGAGGTCGCCACCGAAACCTACCTCGTCCGCATCCCGGTCCTGCCGGACGAGGTCCAGACCAACGACAACGAGCTGGCCGTGGCCGTCGACGTGCTGGACGCCAAGAACCGCGTGCTCTTCCTTGAGGACACCCCGCGCTTCGAGTCCAAGCACCTCTCGCGCGCCCTCTTCGCCAATAAGGACATCACCCCGCTGGCCTTCTTCCAGCTCCCCAGCCGCAAGCTCCCCGGCACCAAGGAGTGGATCCCTTACGGCGACCGCCTGGGCCTGACCTTCGACCTCACCCCGGAGCAGCTCCGCCTCAACAAGATCATCATCCTCGGCGACTTCGACGCCGAGGCGCTCACCCCCGAGCACTGCCGCGCCATCGTCGAGTTCGTCGAGAAGGGCGGCAGCCTCGTCCTGCTCGGCGGCCAGCGGCTGTGGGGCGAGGGCGGCATCGCGAAGACCGAGCTGAGCAAGCTCCTGCCCTTCACCCGGCCCGGCGGCCCCGCCATCGAGGGCAAGTTCGCCGTGGCCTGGACCGCCGAAGGCCGCGCGCACCCCGCGCTCGCCAACAACCCCGACCTGCCCACCGACCTGCCCCCCGTGCTCTCGCTCTTCACCGGCTGCACGCTCTCCGCAGGCGCGCTGCCGCTGGTGGACGCCGACACCGGCGCGGGCGGGCGCCAGCCGGTCCTCGTCTCGCGCATCTACGGCCAGGGCAAGGTCCTCACCGTCCTCACCGACTCGCTCTGGCGCTGGGCCATGCAGCCCGGCGACGAGAAGCCCTACCCGAAGTTCTGGCGTCAGATCGTCCAGTGGATGTCGCCCTCCGACGGCGAACTCGACAAGTACCACCTCGAACTCTTCACCGACGCCGGCACCATCGCCGTCGGCGACCCCGCCATCCTCCAGGCCCGCCTCGTCATCCCGCCCGGCGAGACCCGCAAGAGCTGGAAGGTCGTGTGCCAGGTCACCACCCCCGCGGACCGCACCCTCAGCCTCGCGATGACCGGCAAGAACATCCAGGCCTCGGGCGGCGCCGAGATCCCCGGCTATGTGGCCGAGTTCGTGCCCGCCGAGCCCGGCAACTTCCGCGCTGTGGCCACCGTGGAGATCGACGGCAAGCAGGTGCTCTCCACGCCCTGCCTCTTCTCCGTCCGCTCGACCTCGCAGGAGCTGGTCCTCAAGCCGATCAACGACCGCGCGCTGCGCAACCTCGCGCGCGCCAGCGGCGGGCGCTACGGCACCCCCGACGAGCTGGACGCCGCCCTCCGCGACCTGCGCGTCACCGAGCGCCGCGAGCGCAAGCTCGAGTACCACTCGCTCTGGCAGACCTTCACCGTCCTCTCTTGTCTGATCGCCCTGCTCGCGCTAGAATGGGTGTTCAGAAAATTAAGGAACCTGTCGTGAGACGCGTATTGTTCAATAGCCGGACCGCCGAGACCGGACCAGGAGGCACCATGCGCCACACCGCCCGTACCTTGAGCTTCACGCTCCTCGCCCTCACCGCGCTCCAGGCCGCGCGCCTGCCGGCCCAGACCGCCCTGCCCGGCTCTGGCCAGCCGCCGCTCAACCTGGTCAAGAACGGCCATCTCGACGACGCCGAAGACCCCCTCAACCACTGGTTCTACGTCTTCGACCACAACAAGCACTACATGAAGAATCACGAGTACGTCTCGGTCGTGGAGGACAAGGCCTCCATGCGGCCGCACGTCCTGCGCCTCGACGCCACCATCCACGAGGTCTGCATCAACCAGGGCGTCATGGCCTACACCGCGCCGATCCGCTTCGACCCGACCAAGAAATACAAGGTCTCGCTCTCCGCCCGCTCCATCGGCACCAAGGGCGGCCCCGGCCCCAAGTGCCGCATCTACCCCATCGGCTACATCTGGCACCCCAAGGCCGTCAAGAGCAACAACCCCTCCTTCAACGACCTGCGCGAGGCGGTCCGCTTCCAGCCCATCTACTTCAACAACGCCGACACCGGCGAGTTCTCCCACGTGCCCTCGCAGTGGAAGCGCGCCGAGCGCGTCATCCCCACCTCGGGCCGCTCGGAGCTGCAGCAGGGCCACCTTGAGAACTGCCAGTGGCTGATGCTCAAGATCCTGGCGCTCGACGCCACCGGGGTCGACAAGTGCAACACCGGCTACCTCTACGTCGACGACGTCAAGGTCGAGGAGATCGGCCTCGCCGACACCGTCAAGATCACCGCCGGCGCCGCCACCAAGGGGTTCGACGGCAAGTCGTGGACCGGCGGCACCGGCCAGAAGCCCTTCGTCCCGATCGGCGGGCCCGTGCCCTCCAAGAAAACCAAGAAGTAAACCCTCTTCAACCGACCCGTCACCCGGGAGGCGCCCATGAGCACCCTCGACCACAAACTCCACGAGATCAACGGCCAGATCAACCGCTGGCACCTCGCCGAGCACCTGATCTTCGCGGTCGCCGCGCTGCTGACCGCCCTCACCACGCTCACCGCCCTCGACGTCTGGCTGCGGCCGCGCAGCTACGGACGCTTCGCGCTCTCCGCCGTCCTGTTCGCCCTCGGCCTCGCCGCGCTCGTCTGGCTGGGCCGCGTCCTCAACCGCAAACGCACGCCCGCCGCCGTGGCCGCCTTCCTGGAGAAGAAGTTCCCGCAGCTCGACAACCACCTCATCAACCGCGTGCTCTTCGCCAGCGAGCATTCGCCCTCGCCCTGGCTCAAGACCTACCTGAACGAGGGCGTGCCCGGCTTCGAGTCGCTCCCGCTGCCTGAGATCAAGAACCGCAAGCTGCGCCAGCGCGGCGCCGCCGCCGTCGCCGCCGCCCTGCTCGCCCTGGTCGTGCCCGCCTTCGTCCTCGGCAACGCCTGGACCGTCGCCCTGCGGCGCGTCGCCAACCCCTTCTCCAGCCTCCAGCCCCCGACCTTCGCCGTCATCGTCCGCATCGACCCGGAGAACAAGACGATCGTCCAGGGCGACGGCATCGACCTGACCGTCCTGGCCAAGGGCCGCGCCGGACAGTTCGTCGACGTCGACCTCTTCCCGGCCGACGACAAGCGCGCCACCCTCCGCCTCGGCCAGTTCAAGGCCAGCGACACCGAGCAGGCCTTCACCCACCGCGTCGCCAAGATCTCCACCTCCCTCGCCTACCGCTTCCGCGTCGGCGACGCCTACCCCACCGACAAGTACACCGTCGCCACCGTGCCGCCGCTCGCCCTCACCGCGCTGCAGCTCACCGTCACGCCCCCGGCCTACACCGGGCTCGCGCCGCGCACCTTCGACGCCCTGACCAACGCCGTCACCGTGCCGGCCCACGCCCAGCTCGCCTTCCGCGCCGTCTGCAACCGCGCCGCCGTCACCGCCGCCGTCGAGTTGGCGCAGTCCACCTTCAGCCTGGCCCCGTCCGCCGACCAGACCGTCTGGAGCGGCACCCTGTCCGTCTCCGACGGCGCCACCCTCAACCTCTTCGCCAAGGACAGCCTCGGCCTCGAGATGCGCCTGCCCGTCCGCTACCAGCTCCTGGAGGACCGCGCCCCGGCCCTCCGGCTCCTCGCGCCCGCAGGCGCCAAGGCCGTGCTCCCCCCCAACGCCGCCCCGGCCCTCCAGTTCGAGGCCGCCGACGACTACGGCCTCGGCACCGTCCGCGTGGAGCGCGTCCGCAAAGGGGCCAAGCCCAACGCCGAGGGCGAGGTCCTCAAAGAGTGGGACCTCAAAGGCAGCAAGACCTTCAGCCAGGTCTGGACCGGCACCATCGAGGACGTCGACACCGCCTCGGCCCTGCGCATCGTCGCGCTCGACAACGCCACCGCCGGCGAGCCCAACCGCACCGTCACCGCGCTCGTCACCTTCGACCTCTCGACCCTCAACGCCCAGCTCCAGGGCGAGAACGCCCAGCGCGCCGAGGCGCGCAAGTCGCTCGGCGAACTCGTCGCCCGCCAGCGCGCCACGCTCAACGCCACCCGCCGCCTGAAGGAGGGCCTGCCCGCCTTCGACGAGCAGCCCTGGCGCGAGGTCGCCGAGAAGCAGGCCGAGATCCGCGCCTACGCCGCCACCCTCCTGAAGACCAAGGACGCCGCCGTGGGCGCCGCCCGCGTCGCCCTCGACAAGGCCCTCCAAGGCCCCCTGCCCGAGGCCGTCGGCTGCCTCGCCCGCGTCTCCACCGGCCCGGCCGACAAGCGCGCGGAGACCTCCCAGCGCGCCTTCGACGCCCAGAACACCGTGCTGCGCCTCCTCGCCCAGGCCGACGACTCCATGGGCAAGGGCGAGGTCGCCCGCGCCGCCGCTGGCGTGCTCGCCATGCTCGAAGGCCTGCGCAAAGGCCAGACCGAGAACCTCAAGGTCACCCGCAAGAGCGCCGAGACCGCCGCCGACCTGCCCGCCGCGATCATCGACCGCCAGGATAACCTCGCCCAGGATATGGACGCCATGATCGGCTTCTGCCGCTCCGAGGCCAAGGCCGACCGCGACAACGAGGAGTTCGGCCAGCTCATGACCAAGATCGCCGACCGCGCCGTCCAGCTCCGCCTGCAGCCCACCATGATCGACATCGCCCAGATCATGGAGGACAAGCGCCTGGTCGAGGCCATCCCGCCGCAGGACTCCGTCACCAACGGCATCGCCAACCTCATGGACTACCTGAAGGAGTGGCGCGAGACCGAGACCAAGGAGAAGACCGAGGACGCCCTCGCCGTGATCAAGGACGCCCGCCAGTCGATCAAGAAGATGGAGGATCTCCAGGCCCGCATCGTCGACGCCCTGCGCGAGACCGGCAGCCAGGGCGACAAGACCGAGAAGCTCGATGAGGACCTGCTCCAGGAGATCGCCGAACTCAAGGCCAACATGGCCAACGCCCTGCTCAAGACCGCCACCGACCTCCAGGCCCTGCCGGAACTCGACTCCGTCAACGAGCTGGTCACCGACACCTTCCAGACCTACGAGGAGATGAAGCAGGAGGAGGGCTCCGGCACCAACGCCGTGGTCGAGACCGGCCTGCAGAAGGAGGACTTCCTGCTCGACCTGCTCACCAAGACCGGCCAGAAGGCCGACGAGATGGAGATGTGGCTCGTCGCCAAGTCCGACAACGTCAAGCGCAACACCGAACAGATCGACAAGGAGGAGATGAAGGCCCCCATCGGCCAGGTCACCATGCCCGAGGAACTCCAGGACATCATCGGCGACCTGCTGGAGCAGGAGGAGGAGCAGCTCAAGAACGCCGACGACTCCGTGACCAACCAGGGCGACGCCAACCCCGACTCGGGCTGGGGCATCTCCGAAGGCGAGTTCGTCGACTACAACGCCTCGGGCAAGTCCGGCAACGACCGGCCCGACCACAAGGACCAGGACGGCCGCTCCCAGGTCGGACGCCAGGGCATGTCCGACGGCGAGGTCATGGCCCGCTCCGGCAAGATCAACGAGGGCGACAAGAACCTCGACAAGCGCCGCACCCAGGACTCCAACCAGTCCGGCGACGTCGAGGAGGAGGGCCACTCCGACGCCGTGGCCACCGGCGGCGGCAAGAACTCCGGCTACTCCCAGGACAAGGGCATGGAGGGCGGCGAGGGCGCCACCCGCCGCGACTCCAAGGTCGACGCCGACTCCGCCGAGAGCACCCGCGCCCAGCTCACCCGCAACGCCGAGGCCGTCTACGCCCAGGCCCAGCTCAACAACCTGCGCACCTACGACCTGAAGAAGTATATCCAGTTCAGCAAGCAGCTCGACCTGCTCCAGAAGCAGAACGCCTCGCCCGCCCTCATCGCCGAGCTGCACAAGCGCGCCATCCAGTCCCTCACCACCACCTACACCTCCCTCGAGAACGGCGTCAGCAGCGCCGACATGGGCGCCAGCACCACCACCCAGACCGCCGACGCCGCCGTCGCCGCCTCGCCCGACGAGGCCCCGGCGGAGTACCGCGACCTGGTCTCGGACTACTTCAAGGCCATCGGCGAGATGAACTGATGATGAACACCCCTGCCCCACA
>JAKJGY010000345.1 GCA_022704145.1 Verrucomicrobiota bacterium | reverse complement strand
GGTGCTGCATGACAATTCGGGGACGCTGATGTTTCTGCAATAAACGGGACGGAACCATGAACACACAGAACGCGATGATCATTGGGGTGCTGCTGGCAACGACGGCGGTCTCGGCCGCTGAGCGCACATGGGACGGCGGCGGCGCGGACGCCAACTGGAGCACGGCGGCCAACTGGGACGGCGATGTCAGCGCACCCGTTGCCGGTGACGTTCTGCGCTTCGACGGTGCGGCGGGAGTGGTGAACACCAACGACCTGTCGGCCGGCACGGCCTTCGGCGGGCTCTTCTTCAGCAGCGGGGCGGGCGCGTTTCTGATCGACGGCAGCGGCGTGGCGCTGGAGGGCGATGTGATCAACCTTTCGACCGCCGGCCAAAAGCTGGGGCTGCCGCTGTCGCTGACGGCGACGCGCGCGTTCTGTCCGAGCAACGGCACGCTCACGGTCACAGGGACGCTCAGCGGCCCGGGCGGGCTGGACAAGTCCGGCGCGAAGTCGCTGATCCTGTCCGGCTCCAACACCTATGAGGGGGTGACGACCGTCGCCAAGGGCGGGGCGCTCGATGTCCGGCACGCACATGCGCTCGGCAGTCCCGCAGCCAACACCTATGTCTACGACGGCGGCTGGATCGAAGTGAGCGGCGGCATCGAGGTCGCCGAGCCGCTGGATCTGCGCGGCGACATAAGCACTTCGTACGGCGGCGTGTTGCGCAGCGTGGGCGGCGACAATGTGTGGAGCGGGCCGATCGCCATCCCGGACGGCAATACGCGCATCAACACGCGGAACGGCAGCAACATCGAGATCCGCGGGGGCATCACCGGCAAAGGGATCGTGCTTGCGGCAGACTCAGGCATGATCACGATTGTCAGCAACCCGATGGTGCTGGCGACATCGGCCGTGGTCAATTCACATGGCGGCGGACTGAAGTTGATCGCGGTCAGCAACAATGTGTGGCGGCAGTTGGAGGCCGCGGGCGGCGAGACCCGTGCCGGTGTGGCCGGCGCGCTGCCGCCGGATTCCGAACTCAAAGTCGGCGTGAATTATTCCCAATCGGGCACGTTCAACCTCAACGGCTACGACCAGACCGTGGGCCAGCTCTACAGCGGCGTCATCACCAATACCGGCAGCCGCATCGTCACAACGACGGCACCGGCCACGCTCACGGTCAACCAGAGTGTCGGCACCACGTTTGACGGACGTCTGACCGGCGAACTGCGGCTGGTGAAGACTGGGGCAGGCACGCTCTCTCTGAGCGGCACGAACAACACGCAGGATGCCCAGATCGTGGTCTCGGGCGGCGCGCTGAGGGCCGCCGACGAAAGGTCGCTCGGCGCTGACGCGGCGCTGTTCACGGCGGACCGCCTGCTGCTGAACGGTGGCACGCTGGCAGCCACCGCAAGCTGGACGCTGGACGACCCCAACCGCGGCGTGACGCTGGGCGCCGCGGGCGGCGGCTTCGACGTCGGCGCCTCCGCCGTACTCACGCTCGCGAATCCGGTCACCGGCACGGGCGGCCTGACCAAACAGGGCGCGGGCGTGCTCACGCTCGCGGGCGCGAACGATTACGCGGGCCATACCGCCGTGCAGGCGGGTGTCCTCCAGGTCCAGAAAAAGACGGCGCTGTACAATGGCGCGCCGCTCGCGGCCGAGGATTTCACGGTCAACAGCGGGGCCACGCTGGCGCTCGGTTTGGGCGGGGCCGGCGAGTTCGAGGCGGCGGACGTCACGGCGATCGCCGCGCTCACAGGTACCACCTTCGGGTTCAAGCCGGGGAGCCGCATCGGCCTGAATGTCGCCAATGCGCCGGACGGCCGGTATGAGATCAGCGGCACGATCGGCAATCCGGCCGGCGGCCAGGCGCTGCACCTCCACAAGCTCGGCGAGGGCGTGCTGGCGCTCACCGGCGCCAACACCTACACCGGCGCCACGATCCTGGCGGGCGGCGTGCTGGAGGCCAGCGTGCTCGCCGACGGCGATACGGCCTCTTCCATCGGCGCGGCCTCCAACAGCGCCGCGAATCTGGTGTTCGACGGCGGCGCGCTGCGCTATACCGGCCCGTCGGTCTCGATCGACCGCGGCTTCACCTTCGGCTCAGGCAACACGGCGGTCTTCGACGTGGCCGATCCGGCGGCGTCGCTGACGATCGAGCGCGTGCGGTCGTGCGCCGGGCGCACGGACGATTCGCTGATCGTCAAGAACGGCCCGGGCACGCTGGTTTTCGGCAACGACGGCATCATCAACGGCGGGGCTATTAATTTCATCGGCATGGTTGCCGGTTTTGTGATC
>JAKJGY010000344.1 GCA_022704145.1 Verrucomicrobiota bacterium | reverse complement strand
GGGTGACACAGCAGGTGGTGAGTGAACACCTCGCGGCGGCCAGGGAAACGCTGGGGCGGTACCTGTAAAACAACGAGCCCGGCATTTGTAGCCAGTAAGGGGAGGAAGCGTGGCACATTCGCAATGCTGCATCTGCGGCAACAGCATCACAGAACGATTCTGGGTCTGCGAGGCGTGTGAGCGCGCCTACGACCTCAAGCGCCCGTTCCCCGAGTGGCCGGAGTGGGCTAGGTATCTCCAGCGCGACGAGGCGACACGCCGGCGCCGCCGTGACCACGAGGTGCAGGTGATCCCCGTCTCGCTGCTAGACAGGGCGGAACGGGCGCAGGTGGACCGGCTGCTGTACGGCGAGGCGGAGGATGACTGACGAGCGCGCCGTGTTTGAGGCGGCGTTCCCGGCGATACAGAGCGCCATCAAGATATACGGCGACCGCCAGGGGATGAGGGTGCAGCTCGACGTGCCCGAGTCGGAGATGGGCGAGGCGACCAAGCTGCTGCTGTGGCGCGAGCGGGTGCTGAAGGTGACGGTGGAGCCGGCGACAGATTCGGACAGAGATGACGCAGATAGCCACAGAAAGCCACAACGTCTCCACATCTGACGAACTGGACGCGCTGCTCGGCCAGCTAACCGCCGAGCAGATTCGCTATGTCATTGCGCGGCGTGAGAGCAAGAGCATTACCGAGGCGTGCGCGGCCATCGGTATGAGCCGTGATGTCTACTACAAGTCGTGGACGCCGGACGAGCGCGCCCTGATAGATGAGGCCGTGCGCCTCATGGAGCATGACGGCCTCGTGACGGCGATGCACCTGCGTCGGCGCGCGCTGGCCGAGGCGATGGCCGTCAAGGTGGCGGGGCTGCGCAGTGACGAGGAGACAACCCGCCAGCGGGTGGCAACCGAGTTGATCGAGTGGGAGTTGGGCAAGGCGAAGCAGACGCAGGACGTGAACCTCGCCGGCTCCGTGGCAATGCAGGTGGTTGAGGAAATCGTGGATGCCGCAGGTCACGATACAGCTGTACACGACGCAGGCGCGGTTCCGGCAGAGTGATGCGCTGTATCGCGGGTTCGTCGGCGGGCGCGGCTCAGGCAAATCATTCGTCGGCGCCTACGACCTGCTACGGCGGGCGCAACCGGGGCGCCTGTACGGCGCCTATGCCCCCACCTACCCGATGCTACGCGATGCGGCGCTCCGAGCGTTCCTCGATCTCGGCAAGCGGCTGCGGTTCATCCGGCAGTTTAACAAGAGCGACATGGTGGCAACGCTCGGCAACGGCGCAGAGGTACTGTTCCGCAGCCTGGACGATCCCGAGCGCGCGCGCGGGCCGAACTTGAGCGGCGCGTGGATTGACGAGGCGTCATTAGTAGACGAGGCCGCCTGGAACATCGTCATCGCGTGTCTGCGCGAACGAGGAGAGCAGGGCTGGCTCTCGGCGACGTTTACGCCGAAAGGCCGCGATCACTGGACCTATCGCGTGTTCGGCACGCAGCGGCCCGACACGGCGCTATTCCACGCCACGACGCGCGACAACCCGTTTCTGCCCGTCGGATTCTATGACGCCCTACGCCAGCAGTACACCGAGACGTTTGCGGCGCAGGAGTTGGGCGGCGAGTTCATCGACGTGGTGGGCGGCCTGGCGCAGCGGGCGTGGTTCGAGACGGTGCTGGTCGCGCCCAACCACGTGCGCCGCGTGAGGGCGTGGGACTTGGCCGCCACGGAGAAAAAGCTGAGTAAAGACGATCCCGACTGGACGGTCGGCACCCTGGTAGCGACCGATGGCCGGGCATTCTACATCGAGGATGTGGTGCGCGAGCGCCTGAGCCCCGGCGCGGTGGAGGACTTGATCTATGCCACCGCCGAGCGCGACGGGCGACAGGTGGGCATCAGGCTAGAGCAGGAGCCGGGCAGCGCGGGCAAGATCCTCGCGGCGGCGCTCATTCGTGGGCTGGCGGGCTACGTTGTCAAGGCCGAGCCGTCCACTGGCGACAAAGTGAGCCGGGCGTTGCCGTTCCTCGCGCAAGCCGAGGCCGGCAACGTGAAGCTTGTGCGCGCGCCGTGGAACGGGGAATGGCTGGCCGAGATGGTCGCGTTCCCCGTAGGCGCACACGACGACCAGGTGGACACGGCGGCGCTGGCGTTCAGCGAGTTGACACACAGCGTGAGGCCGCCCCTCACGCCGACCCAGGTACAGATCAGGAGACGCTAAAAAATGACCAGCACGGTGCTCGATGTAACCATTGCCGCCGACGCCGCCGCCTCCGCGACCATCGACCTACGACCCTACACCGCCGGCGTGTTG
>JAKJGY010000343.1 GCA_022704145.1 Verrucomicrobiota bacterium | reverse complement strand
GCGGGGGTCGGCACCGGCGCGACGGACGGGAAGTCGGGCGCGGCGGGCGCGGCGCCTTCGCGGGCCTCATCGCGGTCTGCCGTCGCGGCCAGCGGCGCGAGCGCCGGGCAGGCGGGCTCCTGGGCTTTGTGGAACGACAGGTGGGAGATGTCCTCCGCGGGCGCCTGCTGCCTGCGGCTGAACTGATGCAGGGCGCTGAGCAGCCCGACAAGCGTGCCGAACGAGAGGGCGAGCACGGCGGCGCGGCGGAGCGGCTCGCGCGTGCGGAACCAGAAGGAGCCGGACGGGGCGGCGCGCCTGCGGGGCGGCACGTGCAGGCGGGCGTCCTTGGCGAGGGCGCCGCAGAGGGGCGGCAGGACGTGCGCGAGGTCGTCGCGTACCGCGCGGCACTCCGCGCAGCGCTCCAGGTGTCGCGTCAGCTCCTGCGCCTCGGCGGGCGGCAGGTCGCCGAGGAGCCAGGCGGTCAGTCTCTCTTCGTACGGGCACATGGCGCACCTCCTTCCTCGCGGCGCCGCACCTCGGCGGCAAGGGCCTTGACGGCGTGATGGAGCAGGTTGCCGACATAGCCGCTCTTCTCGCCCACGATCACGCTGATCGCGTCGTAGCCGAGCCCCTGCTGCAGGCGGAGCAGGAGGACCTGGCGCTGGAGCGGCGAGAGCACGTCCAGGCACTCCAGCACCAGCCGCTCGCGCTCGTCCGCGCCGGTATCGAAGGCGCAGAGCCCGCCGGTCTCCTGGTCGAGCTGCTCGGCGTAGGCGGTGTGCAGGCGCCGCTTGCGCTCCTCGGCGCGGATCAGGTCGACCGCCTCGTTATGGGTGACGCGGAACAGCCAGTTGCGGATCTCGTCGGAGGGCTCCTCAGGCGGAGGCACGCGGCGCGCGAGCTTGATTAGGGCGTTCTGCACGGCGTCCTGGGCGAGCGTGACGTTGTTGAGCAGGCGTGCGGCATAACGCAAGAGCGGAGCTTGGAAGGCTCCGATCACGGCGGCCAGGCCGCACGACCCTGTCTCGCATCCATTCACAGGGCCATAGAATAGCGCGGAACACGCGAAGTGGAAACCGGAAACTGGCGCGAGGGTCTGTGTCGGGGCGGTCATAGGGTGGCGGGCACGAGGACGGGGATGTCGCCGGTGTCGCCCGTCGTTACGGCGAGGGCCTGGTCCGGGCGGGTCGCCGCGTGCTGGGTGGTGGCGAGGGAGCGGTAGTAGACCATGAGCTGCAGGGCGGCCAGGCAGGTGTCCATCACGGGGCGGTCGGTGTGGGCGTCGCCGTTGACCCACCAGCCGATGTCGCAGGCGCGGCCCTGCGGGTCGAGGGCCGCGCCGCGCTCGACCTGCTGGGCGCGCACGTACACGCGCTTCATCTCGCGGTTCCAGCTCTCCCAGCGCTTGCCGCCGGCGTGGAACCGGCACTGGGTGGTGTAGTAGAAGTAGTACTGGAGCGAGGCGCCCATCGGCCCTTTCGCCTCGAAAGAGGGCTGCCAGCCGTCCATCAGCTCGAGCGACCGCCGCACCTCAGGGTCTTGAGCCGAGCCCAGGAGCTGGAGGCTGAGGGTGCCGACGGCGGTCAGGCCTCCCGCGCCGGGCCCGGTGTAGCCGAAGCCGCCGCTCGGGGCCGCGTTGCGCTTGAAGCCGCGGACGGAGAGCTTCAGGGCCCGGTCGAGGCCGTCGGCGGGGATGTGCGCCAGTTTGGCGGCCTTGAGCGCCTGGACGCACCAGCCCATGTAAGAGGTGTCGTCGCGGTAGGCGCCGTTCGCAGGGTCTGCGGCCGGATCGAGCCGGTAGGTCCAGCCGCCGGTCGGATGCTGTCCGGCGAGGATCGGGCGGAGGGCGCGCGTGGCGGCCTCCTTGAGGTTGGGGTTCAGCGTCATGCCGTAGGCCTCGCAGAGGGCGTAGGCGGCGATCGGGTGTGCGTACTCGTGGCTGTCGGCGCCGCCAAAGCGGCCGTCGGCGCGCTGGCTGGCGAGCAGGAACTCGAGCGCGCGCTGGAGGGGCGTGGCGAACTCGGGGGACTTGGCGGGGTCGGTCACCTCCCCGTGCGCGAGGAAGCAGAGCGCGGCGAGGCCCGTCATGGCGACCTTCTGGGCTTTCCAGGAGCCGTCGGCCTGCTGGTTCTTCTTCAGCCAGCGCAGGGCGCGGAGCACGGCGTCCTCGGTCATCTGGTCGCCGCCGTTGCCGGCGAGGTGGGTGCCGCGGAGGCCGGCCGAACGCTCCTCGCCGTACAGGCCGGTGAACGTCACGGGGCTGAGGACGTGCCGGATCGAGGGCTGGAACGGGTCAGGCAGGGGGGTGGCGTGTTCCGGCGGGGGGTTATCA
>JAKJGY010000342.1 GCA_022704145.1 Verrucomicrobiota bacterium | reverse complement strand
CCCCAGCCCTCCCCCGCACGCCCTTGCCCAACCCGCCGCACGCGTCGCGCTCTGACGCCCGGCACGACATGACGTGACACCGCACCCCAAACGCGCTACCCTTCTGACCGCAACACACGGAGGCACCCGATGCGAAAAGTCGCCGAGAAACACCGCAACTGGCTCCTGGGCGAGCTGCCGCTCCTGCAACAGGAGGGCGTGCTCGCGCCGGAGACCGCCGACGCCGTGCGCGCCTATTACGCGCAGAACACCCGCAGCGGCCTCCACTGGGCGCTCGTCATCTGCGCCGTCCTAGGCGCGCTGCTCATCGGCTCCGGCATCATCCTGCTCTTCGCCCACAACTGGGAGGCGCTCTCACGGCCCGCCCGCGCCGCCCTGGCCGTCTGCCCCATCCTGCTCGGCTCAGGCCTGGGCCTCGCCGCCCTCTGGCGCGGCGGCGGCACCGCCTGGCGCGAGGCGGCCGGCCTCTTCCACGCGCTGGCCGTCGGCGCCTCCATCGCGCTGATCGGCCAGACCTACCACCTGCCCGGCGACACCCCCGCCTTCCTGCTCACCTGGGCGCTGCTCGTCCTGCCCCTGAGCCTCCTGCTGCGCGCCTCCGCCGCCTCGCTCGTCTACCTCGCGCTGGTCTGCGGCTGGTGCGCCGCGGCCCAGAGCGCCTACGGCCAGGCCGCCGCCTTCTGGCCCCTCCTGCTCCCGTCCCTCGTCCACGTGGCCCGCCTCCTGCGCGACGACCGCCACGCCCCCGGCACCGCAGTCAGCCTCGCCGGCCTGCTGCTGGCGCTCTGCGTCGGCACCGGCCTCGCCCTCGAGCGCACCGTGCCCGGCCTGTGGATCGTCGCCTACGCCGCCCTGCTCAGCGCCGCCGCCCTGCTCGGGCTCCAGCTCTTCCCCGGACGCGACGGCTGGGGCAACCTGCCGAAGGCCTTCGGCCTGCTCGGCACCGTCATCCTGGCCTATATCTTCACCTGGCCCGAACTGTGGCGCGAGATCGGCTGGACGCACCTGCGCCACGACTGGGCCTTCCGCGCCTGGGGCGTCTGGTTCGACGCGGGCGTCACCGTCGCCCTCCTGGCCGCCTGGGCCTTCGCCGCAGTCACGGCGTTCCGCCGCGACTCGGTCGAGACGCTCACGCTCGCCGCCCTCCCCGTGGTCGCCAGCCTCGGCTTCGTCACGAGCACGCTGTGCCGCGGCGCCGCGACGCTCAACGCCCTGGTCTTCAACGGCTACATGCTGCTCCTCGGCGTCATGCACATCGTGCTGGGCTGCCGCGCCAGCCGGCTGCGCCAGCTCAACTTCGGCATGGCGACCGTCGCGCTGCTGCTGGTCACGCGCTTCTTCGACACCGACTTCCCCTACTGGCTGCGCGGGATCGTGTTCATCGCGCTCGGCTCGCTCTTCCTCACCGTCAACCTCCTCATGGCCCGCCATAAGAAACAGAAAGGCCTGCCCGCATGAAAACGCCCGCCCTCGCCCTCTTCACCCTGCTGGTCGCCGCCCAGCTCGCCACCCTCGCCGTCATGATCCGCGGCCAGGAGCGCGTCCTGCGCCATGGCGAGGCCTTCCGCTTCAAGACCCGCCCGATCGACCCCGCCGACCCCTTCCAGGGCCGCTACGTCGCGCTGGGCTTCGAGGCTGACCACATCCCCGCCGCCACAGGCACCTACAACGGCCTGCACCCGCGCGAGACGATCTACGCGCTCATCGACCACGACGCCGACGGCTACGCCCGCTTCAGCGGCTGGAGCCGCGAGCGTCCGGCCACAGGCGCCTACCTCAAGACCCGCTACACCGGCATCCAACACCGCTGGGATCCGGTCGCCACAAACCACGTCCATCTCGGCCTGCGCATCCACCTCCCCTTCGACCGCTTCTACATGGACGAGGCCAAAGCCCCCCGCGCCGAGGCCGCCGCCCGCGAGGCCACAGCCAGCACCAACTGCTGGGCCGACGTCCGCATCCTCAACGGCCGCGCCGCCATCGCGGACGTCTACGCCCGCGGCCAGTCCCTGCGCGACCTCGCCGCCGCCCGGCCCTGACACAAACCCCGCCCCCACCCTGCCCGCAGCCGCAGCCGCAGCCGCCTGCTCCGGCAGGGCGCGACCGCCGGGCGCGCCGCAGCCGTAAGCACCCGTTGCGTCAAATGAGAACGACACCGGCCCCAGGGACCGCTCACGCTCGGATTCCTGTTTTTTATCATTCTCTTTTGCCCGGTTTTTTGCTTTGCTACGCACGTCGTAACGAACCCTGTTCCGAACCTCCCCTCACCCCCTTTCCGCCATGTCCAAATTCGTCATCCGCGGCGGCCGTCCGGTC
>JAKJGY010000341.1 GCA_022704145.1 Verrucomicrobiota bacterium | reverse complement strand
GGCGAAGCGCTGCTCCGCCCCGCACAGCGAGGCCGCCCCGACGGCAGCCGCCAGGGCGGGCGTCACCTCCTTGCGCAGCGCCGCCACGGCCTCGCGCGCCGGCGCCGCATCGATGACGCCCAAGGCGCGCACGGCGGCGCAGGCGAGCGTGACATCCGCGTCGCGGGCGAGCGCGGCAAGCGGCGCGACCGACGCGGCTTCGGCGCGCGGGTCCAGCGCGCTCACAAGCTGCAGGCGCGACGGCCCGCCGGCCCCTGCCAAGGCGGCGCGCAAGAGATCGCCCGCCTTCTCGGTGCGCAGACCGCCGAGCGCCAGACAGGCGATGCCGGCCGTCTCCTCCGTCTTCAGCAGTGCCTCAAGCGCGGGCAGAGACGCTTCAGAGCCGACCACCGCCAGGCCCGAACAGGCAAACCGCTTGGCCTCGAACGAGGCCTCCGGCGCCAACAGGCGCAGCAGTGCGGCTTCGCACGCCGCGCGCAGCCCCGGGTCTCTGGCCGCGTCGCAGATCTGTTGCTCGAGCTGCCGCAGCGGGCCGGCGTCCGCACCCGACTCGTATGCGGCGGCCGGAGTGGCGGCGCAACCTAAAAGGGGTACGCTCACGGCACACCAGAACAGGAAGGTGTTTCTTTGCATGTCAGGCTCCTTTACACGCACCAGGGCGCGCGCGGCGCGCGTGCCATCATCCGGTTGGCTTCCTCGCAGTCGAACCGCTCCCGGGCGGGGTCCCACTTCAATGTGCGGCCCAGCCGCGCACTGATGGTCATCGCGCCCACGATGCTTTGCGCACGGTGCGCGACTTCCGGGTTGCACGCCGTCGGACGGCGGCTGCGGATCGCCTGCAGGAAATCGATGATATGCCCGCTCGCGTCGCTCCACGACACGCCCCCGGACGGCCGCTCGCTGAGGATCGAGGCCGGATGAGCGGTCACGACGTCGGTCTGGTCGTCCACCTGAATCCAGCCCTCGTCACCGATGTAGCGGATGTAGCGGTCTTGGAACGCGCCCCGCTGATAGATGACGCCGTTGACGCCGCTGGCGTAGCGGCAGCGGAACGTGCCCGAGATCGCGGTCTCGCTCATGTGTTTCGCCGGGTCGGGCCAAACGATGTCGGAGGTTTCGAACGCGACGGGGCCCGTCAGATCCGTGCCCAGCACCCACTGCATCTGGTCGGTGTAGTGCGTGCCCATGTCGGTGTGCATGCCCTCTCCCGTGTCCCAGAAGCAGGTCCAGCCGTTGACCCGCCCCGGCACAAAAGGCCGCCACTGCACGGGGCCCAGCCAGAGGTCGTAGTTCCAGCCTTCCGGCACCGGTGTCGCTTTCTGGTGCGGGATCACCGCGCCGGTCCAGACCTGCGACTCGACGGTGTGCAGGCGTCCGACACATCCCTTCTGCACCATTTCGCGGGCGAAGCGGTAGGATGAGGTCGCGCGCCGCTGCGTGCCGGCCTGGTAGATCGTGCCGAAGCGCCGGCAGGCCTCCACCATGCGGCGGCCTTCGCGGATCGTGAGGCTCACCGGCTTTTCGCAGTAGACGTCTTTGCCCGCGTGCGCCGCGAACAGGGTCGCCATCGCGTGCCAGCGGTTGCCCGTGGCGATGAGCACGGCGTCGATCTCCCGGCGCGCCAGCAGGTCGCGAAAGTCACCAAACGCCTGACAGTCCTTGTTGCCGTAATGCGCGTCGACCGTCTCCTTGGCTGAGGCCAAACGGTCGGCGCGGGCCTCCGACACGGCCACCCACTGCACATCGGGCTGACACAGGAAGTTCGGCAGGATGTGCCGCGCCCGCGGGCCGACGCCGATGGCGCCAAACACGATGCGGTTGCTCGGCGCCACGCCGCCGTCGCGGCCCAACACGCGGCCGGGCACGATCAGCGGAGCCGCTGCCGCCGCCGCACAGCGCCGCAGAAAACCGCGGCGGCCCAGGTGACTCAAACGGGAAGGATTCATAATGCTTCCTTTCAGTGTGCCCAGTGTACCGCGTTTATCCCGCTTAATCTTGTAGAATCGAACCTGAAGCTTGTACAATCGCCGCATGACTCCGCTACAGTTTCAAAAGCAGTTCCTGGGCCGGATCGGCGATATCGCCCCCTTCCGCCAACTGATGGACCTCGTCCCCGACGTGGCGTTTTTCATGAAGGACCATGCCGGCCGCTTCGTCATGCACAACCGGCGCTCGTGTGAGTTCTTCCGGAAGAACCACGAGCGCGAGATCCTCGGAAAAACCGACTACGACTTTTTCTCAAAAGAGCACGCCGCCCTCTATGTGCAGGGGGACCAGGAGGTCATGAACAGCGGCCGCCCCATCATCAACGCCCTGGCCCCT
>JAKJGY010000340.1 GCA_022704145.1 Verrucomicrobiota bacterium | reverse complement strand
CCGGATCCGAGCTATCACGGCATCTGCTACTGGGACGCGCTCGGCAACGTGCCCGGCATGGGCAACGTGGCCTTCATCCTGAAGGTCCGCGTCACCCTGCTGCGCGACACCGGCGCGGTGTTGAGCCCCTTCAACGCCCGCGAATTCCTGCTCGGGCTGGAGACCCTGCCGCTGCGCCAGGCGCGCCACTCGCAGAACGCGCTGGCCCTGGCCGCGTGGCTCAAGGCGCATCCGCAGGTGGCCTGGGTCAACTACCCCGGCCTGCCCGACCACCCGGACCACGCGGTCGCCGCGAAGTACCTCAAGCGGGGCTTCGGCGGCCTGGTCGGGTTCGGCATCAAGGGCGGCCGCGAAGCGGCGCGGCGCTTTATCGACCACGTCAAGCTGGTGTCGCATCTGGCGAACATCGGCGACGCCAAAACGCTGGTCATCCATCCGGCTTCGACGACCCACCAGCAGCTCGCCGCGGCGGAGCAGGCGGCCACCGGCGTGACGCCGGACTTCCTGCGGCTGTCGGTCGGGCTGGAGGATCTCGAAGACTTGCAGGCGGATATCGACCAAGCCCTGAAAGCCAGCCAAGCCTAGCGGCCGAAAGGAGGCGGACATGACACGAAACACCTATGACAACCTCGCGATATCCTTTGGCAACACGCCGCTGGTCAGGCTGAACCGCGTGACCGACGGCGCGCGCGCCACGGTCTATGCCAAGCTGGAGGCGCGCAATCCCGCGTATTCGGTCAAATGCCGCATCGGCGCCTCGATGGTGCTGGACGCCGAGAGGCGCGGCGCGCTCAAGCCCGGCGGCGTCATCGTGGAGCCCACCAGCGGCAACACCGGCATCGCGCTGGCCTCGGTCGCGGCGGCCCGCGGCTACGGGCTGATCCTGACCATGCCCGAGACCATGAGCGTCGAGCGGCGGCGCGTGGTGGCGGCGCTCGGCGCGCAGCTTGTGCTGACGCCGGGGCCGGAGGGCATGAAAGGGGCGATCGCGAAAGCCGAGCAGATCGTGGCGCAGGATCCGGAAAAACACTTCATGCCGCAGCAGTTCAAAAACCCGGCCAATCCCGCAGTCCACGAGCAGACCACGGGGCCGGAGATCTGGCAGGCCACCGGCGGCCAGGTGGCGGCGTTGGTCGCCGGGGTCGGCACCGGCGGCACGATCTCCGGCTCGTCGCGCTATCTTAAGCGGGTCTCTGAGACGCCTGTGCTGGCGGTCGCGGTGGAGCCGGCCGAGAGCCCGGTGATCACGCAGACGCTGGCGGGCGAGCCGCTCAAGCCCGGTCCCCACAGGATACAGGGGCTGGGTGCCGGCTTCATTCCCGAGACGCTCGACCTGTCGCTGATCGACCGCGTCGAGCGGGTGACCAGCGACGAGGCCATCGCATTCGCACGGCGGCTCTTCAAGGAAGAGGGCTTGCTGGTCGGCATCTCCTCCGGTGCGGCGGCGTTCGCGGCGGTGCGCCTGGCGCAGGAAGAAGCCTTTGCCGGCACGACGATCGTGACCGTGCTGCCCGACGCCGGCGAGCGCTACCTCTCGACCGCCCTGTTTGACTGACGCTGACGCTATCAGGGAGGAGTTAGGAAGGATGAGTTGCGGCCCACCCCCCTCCCTTGACTCCCCGTAATCGGTTAGTTGCAGGGGTACGCGAGTCGAGCGCGTGTTTGATGCGAAGCACAGTCGGGCGAGGGCGGATGCGGAAAGACGGACGATGGACTGCGACCGGTTTATGGAGTGCGGGAGCTTGCTCCCGCTTTCCAAAGCGGCGGCAAGCCGCCGCGCTCCAAAATGAGCCCGAGCACCCGACTCGCCTGCCCCCCCTTCTCACCAGAAACGCATGAACTTCGCGCATCCCTGCCACTAACCGATTACTGACTCCCCCTTCTTTTCACTCGCCATTCCGGATTAACCGGTGGTAACATGCCGACTCATATGCTGAGTACGGCAGCCTCTTCCATGGGTTGTGTATTCAGTCGTCAGCGTTAAACGAGTGAACGGATCTGCGAAGCGACACGATGACTGCCGAAACCCATGCCCAAATCGCCTCTTTCATCTGGGGAATCTGTAACCTTCTGCGCGGCCCCTACAAGCGCAACGAATACCGCAAGGTCATCCTCCCTCTGACCGTCCTGCGCCGCTTCGACTGCATCCTGGCCCCGACCCGCGCGGCCGTCCTCAAGAAGCACGCAGACCTCAAGGGCAAGGGCGACAACATCGTGCGCCACAGCCTGACCCGGGTCACCGGCGTGCCGTTCTACAACCTCTCGACGTTCACGATCGGCAAGCCCGCCGAGAAGAGCGGCCTCAACGGCTTGCTGGATGATCCCGGCCAGCTC
>JAKJGY010000138.1 GCA_022704145.1 Verrucomicrobiota bacterium | reverse complement strand
GCTGACGACCGCCGGTGTGACGGTAAACGGGCTGGCCAAAGACATGCGGACAACTCTGACCGGCGGGCATGCCGACGGGGTGAAGCGCAGCGGCGGGCAGCGTCTTGCGGAGGTGATGATCTACGACCGTGCCCTGACGGATGCTGAGCGACAGGCGACCGAGGCGTACCTGATGCGTAAGTGGCTCGGCTCCGGCGGCTCGGCGCAATGGGCCGCAACGGTGGCGGTCACGGGAGCGGGTACGCTGCTGCTTCCTTATCAGGACGTAACCGTCACCCTCGGCACCCTTTCGGGCGGAGGGACGCTGACCCAGGCGGGCGGAGGCAGGCTGTTGGTCGAGGCGCCAGAGAGTTTCTCGGGAACGCTTGCACTGGCCGAAGGGACTTTCACGGCCGATGGCACGCTGGCCTCGTTGACGGCGAGTGCCACGCCGACCAATCCCGTGGCAGGCGCGGCCTTCTGGGTGGACGCCGCCGTGGCGGGAACGTTCGGCACAGACGCCGGCGGTCGCGCATACTGGCGCGACGTGCGCTGGACAGAAGGCAGCAGTTATCTCGTGGCCACGCAACGTTGGGCATACACGCCGACGCTGATATCGAACGCGGTCGGCGCGCTTCCGGTGGTCGATATGGGCCCGACTAATACGCCGACGGTCGAGAAGGGCATGCAGTGGTCGCAGAATCTGACGAACGTGCGTACAGTCTTCTGGCTGATCGGGTCGCAGCAGGGCGGTGGTATCCCGCTGGGCGGTAATGACACGGATATCTCTGATTTCAACCGCGGCCCGGTCGCGAGCGCGGCCACGCCGCTCTACTATCAGTACACGGCCGCCAATGTGCGCAACGGACTCACGCGCCTCGACGGTTCTGCGGTGAATGGAACGGTCACGGGTCTCTCGGGCGGGTATCAGGTGCTCGCGCTACGTACGGCGGGCAACGTGTTCGCGGGGCAGTTCGCGCATGACCGTAACCAGACGGCGCGCGGCGGCGGGCAGCGGCTCGGCGAGGTGATCGTGTACACCAACGCGCTGAGCGACTTGCAGATGGCGCAGGTCGAGGCCTACCTGCTGAACAAGTGGCAGCGGCCCGGCACACGGGATGTTCCCGCCACGCTGCAGCGCGTGGCGGCGCCGACCGAGGGCGAGCCGCCGGTTGAAGGTACTTTGGAAGTTGGCGTGCGCGATCTCGTCGTGCAGGAACTGTCAGGTGAGGGCGTCCTTCAGAAGACCGGCTCTGCCGCCCTCAGAGTCGCGCGTTACCGTGATTTTTCGGGCGAACTCACCGTCGCGGCTGGCGCCGCCACCTTCTCGGGACGACCTGCTTACCGCTACGTCCGTCTCACGGTCAGCGCCATCCGCGGCGGCACCGTTGAGACTCCGCTGCGAACCTCGCTGTGCGAATTCGAACTGCTCAAGGATGGCGTAAAAGTCCCCTGGCCATCCGGTACCGTCGCGACGGGTTCAGCCTTTCTGTCCGGCTACGGCCCTGACCGTCTTATGGACGGCCAGTTGAACGCAGGCGGCCGCTGGATCACCATAAGCGGCCTCCCGGCCTGGGCGCAGTTCGACCTGCTCGCCCCGACCGAGTTCGACGCTTACCGCCTCATCACGGGCAGCGAAACGGCCTACCACTATCGCGATCCCACCGCCTGGACGCTCGAGACCAGTCTTGACGGCAATGTCTGGGAAACGCTCGACAGCAAGACAGCCCAGAGTTATCATAGCGCAGACAACTACATTGTCGGCCCCTACGCTGTCACTGGAGTTGGCGGCGGCGGCGGGGAAACCTCCGGAATGGCCCTTATGCTCATGCCCGGCGCCTCCGCCGCCTTCGCTCCGGGGCAGCACACCCTCGGCGCGCTGGGCGGCGCGGGTGCGGTCGCTGCCGATGCGCTGAAGGTCGCGGGCCTGAACCAGATGACCTCCTCCAATCCGGCGGACGCGCTCGCGCTGACCGGAGTTCTCACGGTGCTGGCAGACGCATCGTGGAACCTGACCGCCTCCGTAGGCGGCGTCGTGCCGGTGCAGGTCTCGGCGGGTCTCGCCTTCCTGGGCGGCGGCACGTTGACGGTCACGGGCGGTCTGGCGCTTGATAACGGCGCGCATCTGCTTGCGACTGCGATGGACGGCGCCTCGCTGACCGGCTTCACGCCTTCGGCCTGGAGCGTGTCGAGCGACGACGGTTCGCGGCAGTTCACCCTGTATGCTGAGGGAGACGCGGTGTAACTGCGTATTTCCAGTAAGGGGATGCTGATATTGCTGAAGTGATAACGGAGACGAGTATGAACACCATGATAGCGAGACTGATGGCGGCGGGGATTTCCGTCGCCGTTGCGGCGCGCGCGGCGGACGGCGTCTGGACGGCCGGGACAGGCTCCTGGACGAATCAGGCGAACTGGGCGGAGGGCGTCATCGCAGGCGATGGAGGCTCGGCTGTCTTCCAAGGCCCAATCTCTCAGAACAGGCTCACTCTGCCGTCAGGGTATCCGTTCACACTTTCGACACTGATCTTCAATCCGACCAATGCCGCTGCCGCATGGTACTTCAGCGGCGAGACGAACGTCCTCGTCGCGCCTGCGCGCTTTGAGATCAATCGGGAGAACGTGTTCTTCTATGGTCAGCTCGTAGGTTCGGACGGTCTGCATCTGGCGGCCAAGAGCGAGCACAGTCTGACCTTGGAGAACGTGAATCTGTTCACCGGCACGGTCACGATTGAAAACGGCCGTCTCCTGCCCACATTCGACAGGTCTCTCGGCCTCGAACCTCCAGCGCTCGTGCCCGACGCCATCGTCGTCAGTAACGCGACGCTGGGCAATTTCGGCTCTCCAGGTGTGGACATTCACGAGAACCGCGGTATCACAGCCGTGGATAACGCCTATTTCCATGGCCGAAACGGCGCCAGCACGGGTTATCTGCGTGTCCGTTCGCCGATCACGGGCAGCGGGAACGTCTGGATTCTGCGCCAGAATTCCTATGTCGAGTTTTTCAACCCGGCCAGCGATTACTCGGGCGACACGCTGTTCGGCGGCACGAAGATCGGGTACTACAATGGCGCAGGGGCTACCTCGCAGTTGCGGCTCGGGGCGGACGAGGTCATCCCGCACGGCCCCGGCAAAGGACGTCTGCTCTTCTGTAAGGGCATGAACGGCGAACTCGATCTTCGAGGTCACACCGAGACGGTCAACGGCATCGGCTCGCCCGATGACGGCGATTTTGTGCTTTCCAATACGCTTCCCGGTTCGGGCGCCCTCAAGGTCGGCGCGGACGATTCGGACTCGCAGGCCACCGGCGTGATCGGTTCGGGCGCCACGCTGGAGAAGATCGGGACGGGGACGCTGCGCATCGCGGATTCCTGGCCGGCTTCCTTAGCTTCGCGCGGGACGCTGAAGCTCACACAGGGAGACTTTGCGTTCACCGACCCCGCGCAACTCGGCACGCTGACGGTCGCCCTCGACGGCGGAAGTCTGAGCCATGCCGATACCCAGCCCGGACTCGTCGAGTCTGTCGGTTCGATCAGCGGCGCGACCATCGACTTCGCGGCTGCGCTGCGGTTTAGCGGTATCCGCCTGTCACCGCGCATGGGTGATCGCGGCGTCATCGGGTTCGCGAACAACACCCAGTACCGGTATGTCGGACAGTGGTATGTGCCTGCGGGCGGCACCTATAGTTTCGCGCAGTCGTTCGATGATTGCGCGTATCTCGCCCTCGACAGCGTCGAGATCCTGGCGGCGACCAACACGGCTCTCATGACGGTCAAGCGCGACGTGGCTTTGACCGCCGGTTGGCATGACATCGAGATTCGCCTTTCGCAGGGGACGGGAGCGGTCGGGCCGCGGACGAACAGTATGGACACCGCCATCCTGTTCGATCCTGCCAACGGTGATTTCTCCAACCCGGCGCTGGCGCAGCGTTTCGTGGATCCGGGCGACGGTTCCGTCCTCCGTACCCGTTCGCTTGGGACGGACGCCGTCACCTCCAGCGCGCGCGCAGAACTTCTGCAGGATGCGACGCTCGACCGTTCTGGCAGCGCCGCCGCACTCGTGTGGGCAGGCGGGCTGGTCTCCGCGCCGGATACCCGGCTCACGGTCACAGGGCACGCGACCGATCCGTTCCGTGTCGGGTCGACCAACCGCCCCGCCGTTTTCGCCGCTGACGTTGCTGATGCCAACGGCGTGCTTTTCCAAGACAAGGCCTGGTTGATCTCGGTGCCAGCCTCATCCTCTTGGAGTATCTCTCCCGGCGCGGACATCGCGGTCGGCGCGACAGGTGTTTTCTCCGGCGACCAGTCGCTGACGGACTACTCCCTGCGAATCCCGTTCGCCGCACCGCTGGGAACCGGCACAGAGACCATCACGGTCGGCGGAGTTGGAAGAACGGTCACTTTCGACGCCACGCGCGAGGAGGACGCGCGACTGATCGACGATCCCGCTTATGCCTTCACTGCCGCGAACCCGGTCTCGCTTGCGGGAACGTCCTCGCGTGTCGTTTTCGAGGGAGCGGGTACGGTCACCTACGCCGGCGCGATCAGCGGCGCGGGCACCCTCGTCAAGAACGGTTCCGGCTCGGCGACCCTCTCCGCCGCCAGCACCTTCTCCGGCGGCGTGCAGGTTAATGCGGGACGCCTACTTGTTTCCGACGACGAACAGCTTGGAGACCCTGCCAACGCGATCGCCTTGAACGGCGGCGAGCTGGAACTGTCTGCAGGCGGAACGGTCGCGCGCGACATGGCCCTCGCCGCGGGAGGTCTCCTATGCGTCACAGAAGGCGCGCCGCTCCGCCTCACAGGAAGCCTCAGCGGCACGCTCGCTAAGACGGGCGCGGGTCTGCTGACCGTCGGCGGCAGCAACCAGTCTCTGGATCTCACGGTCTCCCAGGGCGAGGTCGCACTCGATGCCGCCACCAGCGTCCGGCACATTCTCGGCGTCAGCACGTCCGCCTGTGTCCGGCTCGCCTCGGACGTCGGTAATCTGATCGCCGGAAACGTCACGCTCACCGGCGGCACGCTCGACCTCGCCGGAAAAGCGGAGACAGTCGGTTCGCTGATCTCCGCGAACGAGCTGTCGGCTGTCGCCAACAGTGAACCCACGCCGGCCACGCTGACGGTCGGTGAGGGCAACGCCAGCGGAACGTATGTCGGCGGCCTTAGCGGGACCGTCTCGCTGGCCAAAACCGGCACCGGCTGGCTGGCGACCGCAGGCTCGCCCGGCACCCAGAGCGCGGCCGGCTCGTTGTCGGTCGGCGGCGGCGAGTTCGCCTTCGGACTCGGCATCCGCTATGTGCGCTTCGTGCCGCTCCGTACGCGTACGGTCAACTCGCCGCCGAGCCTCAGCGAGTTTCAGATCACCCGTAACGGCAAGGTCGTCCCTTGGCCCGCCGGCACGACCACATCCGCCACCACTTCGACGACCGGCAACGAGTCGTGGTACAGCATCGACGGCGACACCCGCAAGGCCTGGCTCACCAGCACGGCGCTGGGACAGTCGCTCACGGTGGTCATGCCCTCGTCCGTCGTCTTCGACGGCTACCGCTGGTACACCGGTTCTACGACGGCCGGCACCTCCGCCAATGACCCTGTGGCGTGGGAAATCTACGTCAGCACCGACAACACCACGTTCTACTTAGCCGACGCGCGCGACGTCGGTTCCGCCGCTATTCCGACCGGGCGCGGTACCAAAGCCGGCCAATGGGCGCTCACACGCAGTGTCTGCTCCGCGTTTGCGCCGACTTCCGCATCCGTCGCCTCCGGTACGGTCATGCGCGTCCAACTCGCCAATCATGCGATCGGCGCGCTCGCAGGCACGGGAACGCTCGATCTCAAGGCGGGCGTGAACCTCGCCGTCGGAGACCTGTCCGGTTTCGCTGGGGCCATCAGCGGCAGCGGCGCGACCCTTTCGCTCGGCGTTTCGGCTCCGCTGAGCCTGCCGCTCGCCTCAGCCGGACTGACGCTGGCCAACGGTGCCGTCGTGCCCGGTTCGGTCGTCGTGGGCGCGGGCGGTGAGACCGCCTTTTTCGGCAAACTGAAGGACGGCGGCAGCGCACCGCTCGGGCTCGTCAAGCGCGGCACAGGCGCCCTGTACCTCGCCGACGCCGGCAGCGCGTACTCCGGCGACACGGTCGTGGAAGCGGGCGCGCTCGTCGCGCAGTCCGGCACCTACAGTTTCCGTTACGTTCGCTTCAATGTCACAGCCGCACAAAACGACGCCAAGGATGCCAATAATTTTGAATTGGCGTTTGCCGAGTTTCAGCTGTTGCGCAGCGGTGCTCCTGTCGCGTGGCCCGGAGGTACGACTGCCACGGCTCCTAACACGACAACGCCATCACATGCGGACAATGTGCCCTCCAAGGCCATTGACGGTAGCACCAGCAACCGCTGGCTTACCGGTCCAATTCAGGCGCTCACCATCGACACGCTGACGGGGGTCACATTCGACGGGTACCGAATATATTCGTCTGGCGTGAATAACTCCGATTGGGGACGCGCGCCGAAGACATGGGTGCTTGAGGGCAGCAATGATGGGGTGGCCTGGGTCCCATTGGACTCTAAAACCAATGTCATCATTCCAACTTACCCGTCGGGTCAAGCTGTGGTGACACTCATCGGGCCTTACACGCTGGGTCTGTCGACCCTCGAATTGCTGCCGGCCGCCTTGCGCGCCCCCACGTCGGTAACGAACCGCTTCCTGTCCGGCGTCGCCGCGCGCTACCTGCGCTTCACCGTCACCCAGGCGCGCGGTGAAGACGCCGCGGGCGGCATCGACGGGTTCCAGTTCGCCGAACTCCAGTTGCTCAAGGACGGCGCGGTCTTGCCCTGGCCCGGCGATGTCGCGGCCTCCGCGCCAGGCGCTCAGTGGCCCGCACTGCCGGCCTGCAATCCGATGAAGGTGGTCAACAACACTGCCACGCCGGGCGACAATGACGACCGTTGGCTGAGCGATTCCCTGCTCAATCCGCTGACGGTCGTCCTCGCGGCCCCCGTGACGTTTGACGCCTATCGGTGGATCACCACCCACAATGTCCCGACGCGCGACCCCGTCGGCTGGCGGCTGGAGGTCAGTGCGGACAGCAACACCTGGTATACCGTTGATGACCGGCTGAACCAGACGGTCACTACCACGCGTCTGGCGCCTGTCGGTCCGTATGCGCTCGAGTTGCCCAACGGCGGGGTCGCGCTCGACACGATCGGTGACGCCTCGCGCGTCGCGATCTGGTCCAGCGCCGCATTGCGTATCGAAGGTGGCGCGCGCGAGACGGTCGGTCCGCTGAGCGGTGCGGGTACGGTGGTGTTGGGTGGCGGCGCTGCGCTGCGGCTTAATGTCTTCGAGGACGCGGCCTTCACGGGCGGGATTTCGGGCGCCGGCACGCTCATCAAGGCCGGCGCGGCGACGCAGTCGCTCATGGGCGCGCTGGCGTTCAGCGGCGAGATCGTCGTCGAGGACGGCGTTTTGGATCTGACCGGCGCGACGCTGACCGGCGTGACCAACATCGTGCTGCGCGGCGGCGTGCTGACGGGCGCGGCAACGGTGAACGGGAGTCTGACGGTGGCTTTCGCGGGCGGTTCGTATCAGGCGAATCTGGCGGTCTCGGGCGCATTGGCCGTGACGGGTGCGGTCACGCTCACACTTCCCGAGGGTGTGACGCTGCCGTACACGCAGCGCCTCTTCGCGTTCGCTTCGGCCGATGCGGCGACGCGCGCGGCGCTGGCGGCGGCGGTCACGACCGACGTGCCGCATGGCTTCCGTGCCTCCGTGAGTGTCGGTGCGAACGAGGCGCGCTGGGCGGTGGCTGCCCCGGGGTCGGTGCTGTTGCTGAAGTAAGAGGTCAGAGGTCGGCGGACGGAGATCCGTCATGTAGGAGGCGGGACAGTGAAAACAATGCTGATTAAGTTGATCGTGGTGAGTGTGGCGGCGACGTTCTCGGCTTATGCTGCGGACGGCGTGTGGACAGGCGGTACAGGATTGTGGACGAATGAGGCGAAATGGGCGGATGGCGCGTTGCCTGACGCAGGTGGCTCGGCCTCCTTTGTCGGCGCGAGCGACGCGACGGTGACCGTTCCGTCCGGCTATCCGTTCACACTTGCCGCTCTGCTGGTCAACACCAACGCCGCGACCGCGATCTGGACATTGGCGGGCGAGACCAACACGCTGGTGTCGCCTGCGAGCGTGCGGGTCGACGCGGGCACGCTGACAGTCTCAGGCGTGCTCCAAGGCGGCGCGGGGCTGGCCAAGAGCGGCGCAGGCGTCCTTGAGCTGACCGCGACGAACAACCTGCTCACGGGGCCGTTGACGGTTTCGGGCGGCATCCTGCGGGCGCGCGCCGACGGCTCGCTCGGTGCGGTTCCCGGCGCGCTGGACGCGGCCGCGATCACGCTCGACGGTGCGACGTTCAGCAACGTGCAGGAGCCGCTGACGCTCGACTCGAACCGCGGCATCACAGTCGGCGCGGGAGGGGCCTGGTTTATCGCCCGATATTTCGTGCCGACCGTTATTGCGGCGCCGGTCACAGGGCCTGGTTCGGTGAGCATCACGCGTAACAGCAATGCGGTGACTTTCTCCAATCCGGCGAACGACTACGCGGGGGACACCATCCTCGGAGCCGACGGGCTCGGCTACTGGACGGATCTCAACGCGCATGGCGTGCTGCGGCTGGGTGCGGACGAGGTGATCCCGCACGGGGCGGGTAAGGGCAGGCTCTATTTCAACAGCTTCAGCCGCGGCATCCTGGATCTGAACGGTAAGACCGAGACGGTCAACACGGTGGCCGCGAACGGCGACTTGTGCGTCTCTAACAGCGCGGCGACGCCGGGTGTGCTGAAGGTCGGCGCGGACGACGGTGACATCACCGTTTCAGGCGAGATCCAGGCTGGAGCTTCGATCGAGAAGATCGGCGCGGGCGCGTTGCGTTTCTCGGACAACAACCGTTCGGCGGGCGAGATGAGGGTGGCTGAAGGCTCCTATGAGTTCTCACAGGCCTCCGCCCTGGGCGGGCTGGCGATCACGCTGGACGGCGGTTCACTGAAGATGACCGAGACGCAGCCGGGGTTGCTGGAGTCGGTCGGCGCCCTTTCCAGCGGCGCGATCAACCTTGGTGTCGCCATGACGCCGCAGGGCGTGCGACAGGGAACGGTCAAGGGGTACCAAGGCGTTAACGGCTTCGCCAACAACACGCAGTACGGTTACTCAGGCCGGTGGTACGTGCCTACGGCGGGGACATACAGCTTTGGCAAGTCTTTTGACGACGGGGCGTATCTGGCGCTCGACGGTGTGCCCTTGCTGAGCAACAACACCCATAACGCCTGTGTGAGTGTCCAGAACGTCGCGGTCAGTGCGGGCTGGCACACGATCGACGTGCGTTTCTCGCAAGGCACGGGCGGCGTGAGTCCCTTGAACGGTTACACGGCTGGCATCCTGTATGACCCCAACAACACGACCATCAGCAACGCGGCGGATGTCGCGGCGGCTTTTCGCTTTGAGGATCCGGGCGACGGCAGCGTGTTGCGTACCATGCCGCTGGGCACCTCCACTCAAAGGGTTCGGGCGCGGCTCGAACTCGCGCAGGACGGTGCCTTCGACCGTTCCGGGACCGCGGCGGCGCTCATCTGGGCTGGCGACGTGGTGACGGCTGCGGATGCGGTCGGAACGCCGGTGCTGACGGTGAGCGGCGGCAGCGAGCCTTTCAGGGTCGGCTCGACCAACCGGCCGTCTGTGTTCGATGTGGATGTGGCCGACGTTAACGGCGTACGGTTCCAGGACAAGGTCTGGCTGCTTGCGCTGCCGACCTCCTCGTCATGGTCCTACGCGGCCGGAGCCGACCTTGCGGCGGGTGCCGCGGGCGTGCTGGGGACGGGGCCGCTGACGCTTTCAGACCGGTCGCTGCGTATCCCGATCGGCGACGCTCTGGGAGCGGGTGGAGAGACCGTGACCGTGCAGGGCACGGGCAATGCCGTGCGCTTCGACGCCACGCGCGAACAGGACGGGCGGCTGGTCGACGATGCCGCCTACGCATTCACGGCCTCGAACAACGTCGTGCTCGCAGGCACGTCGTCGACGGTCGGCTTCGAGGGCGCAGGCACGGTGGCGTATGCGGGCTCGATCAGCGGCAGCGGCTCGCTGGTCAAGAGCGGTAGCGGCGAAGCGGTGCTGTCGGCCGCCAGCACCTTCTCCGGCGCCGTCCAGGTGAACGCAGGGCGGCTGCGGGTCAGCGCCGACGACCAGCTCGGCGACGCCGCCAACACGGTCACCGTAGCGGGCGGTTATCTCGGTAACGCTGCCGGTTCGGACGCGGTTTTAGCGCGGAACATCACGGTGTCATCGGGCGGTCTCGACGTGCAGGACGCCTCGCTGGCACTCAGCGGCGTGCTCAGCGGTACCGCCGCCAAGCGCGGGGCGGGCACCCTGTCGCTGAGCGGCGCGTCGGCCAACAGCACGTTCGATCTGACGGCCCTTGCGGGTGTGACCCTGTTGAGTAAGAGCGGCGCGTCTGCGGTGCGGAATCTTTTGGGCGCAGAGCCGGGCGCGGTCGTGCGTCTGGCCGGTAGCGGCGGCAACCAGATCAGCGGCAGCGCGACTCTCACGGGCGGCACGCTGGACCTGAACGGCGTGTCCGAATCTTTGCCCCAGTTGAGTTCTCTCAACCCGACCAGCCGCGTGACGAACGGCGGCGCGTCCCTGTCGGTGCTGACGGTGGGCGAAGGCAACACGTCCAGCGCGTTCGCGGGCGTGCTGACGGAGGGCGGTAGCGCGCTCGGCTTGACCAAGACCGGTGCGGGCGCGTTCCGTCTGTTGGGAGGCGATATACCGCAGGGTTATTCCGGCGAGACCCGCGTCGAGCAGGGCACGCTGATGTTCGGAGCGGCCGCGCGTTACGTGCGCTTCACCGTGCTCCAGACCCGGACCGTCGGACTGAACCCCGGCGTCTCCGAGTTCCAGCTTACGCTCGACGGTGAGACTGTGCTGCTGCCGACGGGTGTGGTGGCGACGGCCTCAACCTTCAGCTCACCCACGGGCGGTCCGGAGAGGCTGCTTGACAAGAACGCGGTGACCAAGTGGCTGGCCACAGCCAACAGCGGCCAGTATTTCCGTTTCGATCTGTTAAAGCCGATGTCCTTCAACGGTTACCGGTGGTTCACGGCAAACGACGCTCCTGAGCGCGATCCTGTCTCCTGGCGGCTGGTGGTGAGCGCGGACAACAGTTTCTGGTACACGGTGGACACGCGAACCCT
>JAKJGY010000137.1 GCA_022704145.1 Verrucomicrobiota bacterium | reverse complement strand
CGGGCCGCCCATCAGACCGAGCGCCTTGACCGCCGCCCGGCACGACGCCTTGTCCATGTCGGGCGTCATCGCGACCTGCATCACCGCTTTGACGGCACGCCGGTCGCCCAGCGTCTCAAGCGCCTGAAGGGCCGCAAGACGCACGGCCGCGCTCTCGGAGTCCAACAGCTTCAGTACCCCTTCCTGCGCCGCGCGGTCGCCGCGCGCCGCCAGCGCCGCCACCGCCATGAGCCGGTTCGCTTCCGGCAGCTCCGGCAGCGCGGCCGCCACAGCCGTCACGACCGCCTTGTCCGGCATGTCCCTGACCAGCCGCGCGCCTGCGCGCGCCCGCTCCGCCTCGCCCCCCCTGAGCGCGAGGACCGCCGCCGCCGCGCCTTGACCGCCCGCCTGAAGCGTGCTGCCGTAAAAGGCGGCGGCGCGGACATGTCCGGCGCTCTCCGGGCCCGCGAGCAGCGCGTAGAGCGTTGCGGCCTCGGAGCCGCGGCCCGTCAGGCGCGCGCGCTCCGCGCAGGCGAGCAGCGCGCGGTCAACGGCCTCGCGCGGCGCGCCCTTGACCTGTCCCTGAAGCCGGGTCAGCGACTGGACCGCCTCTTTGCCGCCGATCTGCCCCAACGCCTCAGCGGCGACCGCCGCACAGTCACCGTCCGCCGCCGCAGCCAGTGCGGTCAGCGCGGGCACGGCCGCGCCCGCGCGGCGCACGCCCGTGAGGCCCGCGACCGCGAGGCGGTCCGGCCCTTTCGTGCGCGCCAGCGCCTCGACGAGCGCAGCGTCCGCGGCCTGCCCCGGCATGCTGGCCAGCGCGTGGCGCGCCCAGGCGCCGAGCGCCGGGTCGCCGAGCAGCTTGGCCAGCGCGGGAACCGCGTTGTCGGTGCCTGCCAGGCTCAGCTTACGGCAGGCGAGCGCGCGGCCGTCGGCGGTCGCCTGTGCGTCAGCGGCCACGCGGGCCAGCCCCTTTGAGAGCGTGTCGCGGTTGGCCGGGGTGTCGCGCAGGTGCTCGTCGACAAATGCGTCGACCTGCCGCGCCAGGCTGTCGTTCACGCCCAGCCGGTAGGCGGCCACCTCGGCCAGCATACTCTCCAACCCGGGGCCGAAAGCCGCCTCGCGCGACTTCTCGTAGTCCTTCTGCGTCAACTTCGCGCTGGGCTTGGCGTCGGCCGGCAGGTCTCCAAGCGCGTACTGGAGGCCGTCCAGGTAACACTTGAGGATCGGCGCGTTCCAGAAGATCTCATGGCGGTGCCCCAGCGAGAAGTAGAAGACGCGGCCCTTGCCGTACTCGCGGAGCCATGCGACAGCAAAGTCGCCGTCCTTGCGCTTGATGCTGTCTTTGGTCATGTTGGTCTTACGCACGTCCAGGCTCAGCAGCACGCGCAGCGAGTCGCGGGTGTAGCTGCGGAACTGGTAGATCTCGTCGGCGACCGTAAAGTCCAACCCTTTGAAGGCCGCCAGCAGCGGGTGGCCGGGATCGTCGAGCTTCACCCGGACGTCCTCGTTCCAGGGATGCCCGTCGAAGTAGCCGCCCAGCAGCTCGCCGTACGCGGGCCACGTGTACAGGCAGTCGGTCGCGGCGTGCACGCCGACCAGGCCCTTACCGCCGCGCACGAAGTCGAGAAAGCGCTGTTGGGCCCGTGCCTCGCGCGCCTCGTCCGCGTCCGCCAGGAGCGGCAGCCGCAGGGTGGTGTTGTTCATGACCACCGCGTCGAAGGTGTCGAACTCCGGACGCTCCAGAATCGAGAGGTCGTCGACGACCGTCGCCGTGAACGCGCCGGTCTTGCGCCCCAGGATCTCAAACGCCTTGGCGGCGTAGGGGATCGAGGAGTGGACGAAGCCCTCGCACTGGTTGACGACCAGCACCTTGCGCGCCCGCTTCGGCGCGGCCGCGGCCTGAGACGGCGCGGCCGCCTCGATGCGCGCCACCTCCTCGGCTGAGGGCGGCTTGAGTTCCTGCGGCGCGGCCCTCACACTCCAGGCGAAGACAACCAAGAAGGCGGCTTGAACTTGAATGGCTCTCATAAGCGTGTTCCTCAGGCGGGCGTGACCCGCAATCCAAACTGGAAGAGTGTAGCGAGGGCTTGCCTTACACGGCGAGCGTCCACGGCGCGCGCAGGTCACGCGCGAGAAGGCGGCCGGCCGCCGGGTTACCGACAAAGTCCATCGCCTTCGGATCCCAGGCGAGCGGCTCGTTGAGCCGGTAGGCGATCGAGGCCAGCGAGCAGACCGTGATGGTGCTGAGGCCGACCTCGGCCGTGCAGATGCAGGGGCGGCGCGTGCGGATGCCGTCTAGCCAGTTGGCCATGTGGTCGAGCGACTCGTAGAGCCGGAGGTCACCCGCGCCCCACTTGTGGCGGATCAGGTCGGCCGGGTCGGTCTCCAGAAAACCGCGGTTCACCCTGACCGTCCCGCTCTCGCCGACGAACTCGATGGCCGCGCGGCCGCTGGCGCCGCCGTGGGTCATCGGCGTGCCGTCGGCGTAGACAAAGGTCAGAAGTTTGGCGTCGCCGTGTCCCGGCGGGAGGATCTTAACCGGGCCGCTGCCGTCCATGCCGAGGCCCCACTGGGCGATGTCGAAATGGTGCGCGCCGAAATCGTAGAGGCCGCCGTTGCAGTAGTCGCGGTAGCGGCGCCAGTTGGGAAAGACCGCATAGTTATCCTGCGGCGCCAGATCGGCGTGATACGGCCGGAACGGCGCGGGCCCCAGCCAAAGGTCCCAATCGAGCGACTCGGGCACAGGCTGCGCTGGCAGGTAACACTCCTCGGCGGGGCCGCCGCAGTTGACGTGCACGCTCTTCAGCTTGCCGACCGCGCCGTTGCGCACCAGCTCGCAGGCGAAACGGAAGTTGTTGTCGGACCGCTGCTGGCTGCCCACCTGGAAGATCCTGCCGTAACGGCGCGCGGCCTCGGCGATGGCCTGGGCCTCGCGCACGGTGAGGGCCAGAGGCTTCTCACAGTAGACGTCCTTGCCAGCCTTCATAGCCGCGACCGACTGTAGCGCGTGCCAGTTCGTGGGCGTAGCGATCAGCACCGCGTCGATGTCCGGCCGCGCGACCAGCTCGCGGAAATCACGGTATACGGCGACGCCCTTGTAGTCCGTGCCGAAGCGCTTCGAGTAGGTTTCCGCCACGAGGTCACTGCAGACCTTGAGCCGGTTTCGCTCGACGTCACAGAGCGCGACCACCTGCACGTCCTCACGGTTGAGACAGTTCCTCAGATGCCCGAACATCATCTTGCCCATGCCGATCAGGCCGACGGCGATCCGCCCTCCCGGCGCGGTTTGTCCGCCCGCGCCGAAAACGGACGGCGGAAGAAGCGTCGGCGCGACGGCTGCCGCAGCGGACAGGCGCAAAAAGCCTCTGCGTGTGTCTCTCATGGTCTGCACCTCATCTTGAAGAAAATTAAACGCGGGCGCGGCCCGAAACTCGACTGGAATGACGGAATACTGGAAGGGTGGAATGACGGTGTTGAATCGCGTACCGTCGCATGGATCTTCCATCATTCCAGTATTCCATCATTCTAAAACAACTTGTATTTGATTGCTGTGGTTGGTTCGTAAGGAACTAATAGTAGCCCTTCGATGCTGCCACGGCAATCCCGTTCTTGCGGGTCAACGGCTTGTACCTCTTCCCGCCACTCCACACATTGCAAGGTGTGGAATCCCGCCCGGCCCAGATTCGCTGTCGCACCGTACAGCGCATTGCTCAGACCGCTGAGGTGTGGTAAATTTCGTCGCTGCCGTGGCCAACCGCAAAGATCCGTCCTGCGCTAGCCTGCTCGGCGGTCAGTGAACCGCACAGCCTACCGGCTTTCATGCCGCACCCCATCTTCCACCATGACGGTCGCCTTCAAAACGTTCGGATGCCGCCTCAACCGTGCCGAGACCGCCCAGTTCGAGGCGGCTTTCGTCGCCGCCGGCTTCACGCGCGTCCCTTTCGGCGCACCCGCCCGCGTGCTCGTCGTACACTCCTGCGCCGTCACCCAGCGCGCCGAGGACGAGGGACTCAAGCTCCTGCGCGGCCTGCGGCGCCGCTGGCCCGACGCCTGTCTGGTGGCCGTGGGCTGCGCGGTCGAGGCCGCCGGCGAGGGACGCCTGCTGCCGCTGGGCCTCGACCTGATCATCCCGCGCGCGCAGAAAGACCGCCTCGCCGAGACCGTCCTGCAGCACCTGGGACTCCCCCTCCCCTCGCCCCGGCACCCGCCCGTACGCACCACCCAGCGCGCCCTGCTCAAAGTGCAGGACGGCTGCGCCTTCCCCTGCTCCTACTGTATCGTGCCCCAGACGCGCGGCGCGCCCCACAGCCGCCCGCTCGCAAGCTGCCTGGCCGAGGCCCGCGCCCTGCTCGCCGCCGGATACCGCGAGCTGGTCGTGACCGGCTGTAACACCGCCTGCTATGCGGATGGCCCGCACCGCCTGCCGGACCTGCTCACCGCCTTGCTCGGCCTCCCGGAGCTGGGCCGTCTCCGGCTCGGATCGATCGAGCCGGGAACCGTCGAGAACGAGGTCTTCGCGCTGATGGCCGAACAGCCGAAACTGTGCCGCTTCCTGCATCTCCCGATACAGAGCGGCGACGACGCCGTCCTGCGCGACATGCGCCGCCGCTACACCGTGGCGGAGGTGCGCCGCACGCTCGACGCGGCCTACGCGCGACTGCCGGACCTCGCGCTGGGCGCAGACTTCATCTGCGGCTTCCCCGGCGAAACTCCCGAGGCGTTCGCGCGCACCGTGGCGCTGGCGCAGGCGTTCCCGTTCAGCCTGCTCCATGTCTTCCCTTATAGCGAACGGCCGGGAACCCCAGCCGCCACCTTACCCGGCGCGCTCCCGCAAGCCCAGCGCGCGGAGCGCGCACAGGCGCTTATCGCCGTCGGCAAGGCCTCCCGCGCCGCTTACGCGCAACGTTTCGTCGGCCGCCCCGTCACCCTGCTGGTGGAACACTTCGACCCCGAGGGCCGCGCGCGCGGCTGGAGCGGCGAGCGCCTCGGTTGCGCCGTGGCGGACGTGCCGCGCACATGCCGCGGCACGCTCTGCGCCTTCACCCCCGAGTCCGCCCACGACGGCACGCTCTTCGGCCGCCTGACCTAATCCGTCCCCGCACCGGCCGCGCCGCCCGCCCGCACGCGCGCCGACTTCCGCGAGCGCCTGAAAGCGCCCCACGGGAAGAAATAGACGAAGTAGACCGCCGCGTACACGACAAAGGAACTGACCTTTGCCATGTGGCAGAAACCGAAAAAGAAGATCAGCAGATGCATACGGATGACGTTCTGATACGGCCGGCGCATCAGCTCCCCCAACGGCTGCTTCGCCAGGGACTGCGCCTGACACGCCGCGGCCTCCTGTAGCGCGCCGGAAGCCAGACGCGCCTCGCGGGCCTTCTCGAAAGCCAGCAGCAGCGGCCCAAAGACGACTTTTCGTTCGGCGATGAGCGCCGGAATCAGAAACAGGCCATACGGCACCATCAGATGTCTGAACACAAGCGCCCACAACAGGGGCGGGTTCATGAACGCCTTGATAAACCCTTCGCTCTTCAGCCCCTCCAATGGGAAGAAATGCCCGAGAAAGACGGAGTGCCCCGCATGGAAACCGCAGAAATGGAACGAGAAAAAGGTGAGGAAGAACACGCACGCGGCCGTCCCGGCCACAAGCGCCACCCGACGCTGCCTGCGTGACAGCCCCTCCTGCCGCAATACGCACAGGCCCAGATAGGCGCCAGCGCCGATCGTCGACAGGACCGTCAGGTAACCCAGTACCAGGCTGCCCAGCCACAAGCTCCAGACAAGATCGCGTGTCTCCCACTTGAGAAAATACGCGACCGCCAAGCCCAACACGAACGCCAACAGGTCGGGCAGCACGTGCTGTGGCAGCGTCTCCGCAGCCGCCGGCCCGACCGTCTCCCCACGCCCGTCTGCCTCGCCCCTCTCCGTACGCCTAAGCATCACTCGCCCCCCCTGAGTCGCGCTCACTCCGACGTCAGGCCGATGTCCTGGATCTCGATCGCATGCGCCTCGGCCGCGGCCTCAGGAAAGAGCCAGCGCCCAAAGCAGACATTCAGGCTCTCCAGCCGCGACAGCCGCAGGCTAGCCCCGGCGCGCCCCGCCATCCCCCGATCCCAATGCGCGAAAAGCCTGAGCTGCGACAGCGGCACCCGCACGTCACGCCACTCGGCCGTCAGCGGAACAACCGTGCCCCACGACACACCGCCCGCCTCGTTCAACGCCAGCTCGAAGCCCGTCGTGCGCGGGCAGGCCGCTCGCGCACGCACGTGCAGCACCGCCCGCTCCCCCTCCGTCTGCCAAAGCCGCGCGTACGTCTGCCCGTCACACGCCACGCGCAGCGACACGCTGTCACGCGCGCCGTCAAACCTTTCCACGCCAAGCCGCACGGCGTCCCGCCCCGCGCTGTCCGTCACACGGCGCCGCAGCAGGGGCGTCGACCAGACCGGCGCGCGCAACCAGGCGTCCACCTCGAACAGGCTCCAGGGCGTCGCGCCGCCCACCGCCGTCAGCGCGTACGCACGCTCCAGCGGCACCCACTCCAGCGCCGCCAGCTCGGCTGTCTGACGCACGAGCCCGGCCTCCTTCAGCAGCCACGCCCCGGTCAGCACGCTGACGCCCGACACCTCCTCCCAGCGGAACGCGTCCCGCGACGGCAGGCCCCACAGCGGGATCAGCTCCTCCGCAGGCGTCACGGACTCCGTCCATCCCGGCCCGACCGTCAGGTTACAGCCGATACCCTGGCCGTTCCGCATACGGAACCCAAGCTCCAGCCGGGCTCCCTCCGCGCCAGCCCGCACCACCGTGCGCAGTCCGGCTCGCGTCCGCTCCAGCGGCTGCCCAGGCAAGCGGAACGGCAGCGTGTAACCGGCGGCCGAACGTCCCTCACCGACTCCGTCGACCCGCAGGCTCAGCGCGCGCGTGCCTGGCACGCGCCCCTCCGCCACCGCCACCTCAGCCGTGGCGACCCCCCACCGCGCGCGCTCCAACCCCTGCGGGAGCGCCTCGCCTTCCGACAGCCGCACCAGCGGCACAGCCTCGCCCCCGCGCGGGAACCACGCCACGTCCAACGACGCGTCCTCCGGACGGCACGCCGTACCGCCCGGCCCGGCCGCCAGCACCGACACGCGCCAGACCCCCGGCGTCAGCACGTCGCCGGGAACCTCCCCGGCATAGCCGAGACGCCCGTCCGGAGACAGCGCGCAACGCCGCTCCTCACCTGCGGCGGACACCAGCCGCACCATCACGTTGGTCGCATACACCGCCTCGCACCGGAGCGGCAGCGCCGCGCCAGACCGCCACTGCCGCGGGAACTCGGCGCGCAGCAGCGGCGCGCCCGGAGGCTCGGGCGCGGGCGCCACGAAGCGCGGCGCGGCCGCAGCCGCGGCACGCAAGACCGGCGCATCGAGCGGCTCCGCCCCGCGCGACAACAGATAGTCGCCGGGCGGTAACGCGCAAACACCCTCACGCGCCTCAGCCAGGGACACGCCCGCCTGAACGCCGTCGAACGCACGCACGCTGAACGACGCGCCCAAATCCGGCAGGAGCAGCCTCAGCGCATGCCGGGTCGCGAGCACCTGGACTTTGATCTGGCGCGTGCCCGTATAAGGGTCGGCCGACGTGAACACATCCGGAAAGAGCTGGAGCCGCCATACGCCCGGCGCGACGCGATCCAGAAAGTAAGCGCCGCTGCCGCCGTACGTCGCCACCGGCGAAGAGCCACACCCCCACACGCGCGTCAGCGCCGCAGGCTTCGGCGGCCGAGTCTCGGTCACGTTACTGTACAGGAAGGCCTCGTCCGTCACCAGCTCGGAGAGGTCACGCTCGCCCGAGCTGCGGAAAGGAGGAAACACGGCCGCCTCAGGCAGCGTGCCGAAGGCCACGCCGCGCGGCACGCGCCGGAACACCTCGGCCGCGATAGCGAGCGAGAGCGCCTTGCCCGGCGTGTAGACCAGGTTCAGGTGGTGCGTCATCCAGTTGCGGTTGACCGCCGCGAGCGGCAGCGGGTCGTACTGGAACTGGGCCGCCACCTGCACGCCCTCGGAGCGGAAGAACTTCGCCATCGACGGATACATGTGCGAACCCGGAACATCCGCCGCGTCGAACTCGTAGATCATGCGCGACCGGGTCGCGAGCGAGGCGTCCGGCCGCAGCGACGAGCCTTGCGCGCGAAGCAACTGAGGCCCCTTCAAGGCGCGGCCCGAAACCAGGCCGGTCGGGTAGACCGAGCCGGTCACGCCTTCCACCCGCGCCGCCCCGGCCGCCGCGTTGCGACCCTGCCACGAGTTGTAGTAGATCGGCTTGCGGGTGCCGCCCGCGCGCAGGGCGTCGGCCAGCGTGTTGATGTAGTCGGTCACCGTACTGTCCGGCGTGCCTGGCGGGTAGAGCGGCTCGTTGATGCACTCGAAGGCCAGTACGGCGGGATCGTCGCCATAACGCCGCCCGGTAAAGCGGTTGACATGCTCCGCGAACTGCTTGAGGAAATGCGCCTGGACGGGCCACGTCCGCCGGTCGGAGGTCAGCTCGAGCATGCTGTACCGGTCAGAAAAGCCATTGATCGAGCCGGGCGCATAGCTGCCGCCCCACCACGCGATGGGCGTGAGCACCGTATAGAGCCCGTTGCGGCGGCACTCGTCGATCAGGAAATCGAGCAGCTCCACGTGGCGGTTGTCCACGAAGTTGCCTTCCGCGTCGCTGAACTCCCGGTCGAAGCAGTGTATCCGCACACAGTCCAGCCCCAGCCGGCGAAGATGCGCCACATCGTCGCGGATCGCCTGGCGGTGATCGAGGCCGAGCCGGGCGAGTTCCGCGTAGTCGACCGTGAACGGCGTGTAGAGGTTCACGCCCAGCAGCGCGACCTCGCCGCCGTCGTCGGCCCAGCGCAGCACGCCCTGCGCGTCCACCCGAGCCTCACGCTCCGCCCCCGCGAGACAGACCCCCGCCAGACCCAGCACGACAGCGGCGCACAACCCGCCCCGGTGGCAGCGTGACGGCGCCGGCCTGGCCTTTCCGGCGTCGTTCGCGCTCATGACCCCGGATGCACGAAGGGCTCGTGCTTCGCGCACATCGGGCAGGCGGCAGGCTCCCACACCTCGGGCGCCATCTGGAGCAGCGAGTAGGTCGGGTAGCCGAACGAAGCCTGGCCCGCGCTACGGTCGACCAGCACCACCACGGCCACGACCTCCGCGCCGGCCGCCCGCACGATATCGATGGTCTCCTGCACACGTCCGCCGCGCGTGATGACGTCCTCCGCCACCACATAGCGCTCGCCCGGCTTCAGCGCGAAGCGGCGCATGACAAGCCGCCCCTCCTGCTTTTCCGCGAAGACACACTTCACATCCAAAGCGCGCGCGACCTCGTGCCCCACGAGGATGCCGCCCAGCGCGGGCGAGATCACGCCGTCGACGCGGCCCAGCTCCTGCGCGGCCTTAAGCCGCTCCACCAGCTCGTCGCACAGCCTGCCCGCAACACGCGGGTAGCGCAGCACGTTCGCACACTGAAAGAAGCGGTTGCTGTGCAGCCCGGACCGCAGTTCGAAATGGCCGCTCAGCAGCGCGCCCGTCTCACCCAACATCTTCAGAATATCACTCTCGTTCATCATATCCTCCACCCTTCCGACATTCCGTCATTCCACTCGCCCGTCCGCCAGCGCCACACGCCGCGCCATGCGCGCGGCGCAGGCCTCGGCGTGGGTCACCACGATCAGGGTTGTCCCCGACTCGCGGTTCAGCTCCAGCAACAGCTCGACCAGCGCCCGCGCGTTCGCGTGGTCGAGCGCGCCGGTCGGCTCGTCCGCCAACAGCAGCCCCGGTGAGAGCAGCAGCGCGCGCGCCAGAGCCACGCGCTGCCGCTCGCCGCCTGAGAGCTGCCCCGGAAAATGCCCGAGCCTGTCCGACAGGCCGACGCGCCCGAGCAGCTCCCGCGCGCGAACCTCCAGCTCCGGCGTGACACGCCCGGCCCACGCTGGCACCAGCACATTCTCAAAAGCCGTCAGTTGGGGCAGCAGGTGGTGCGCCTGAAACACGAACCCGACCTCGCGGTTACGGAACGCCGCGCGGCCCCGGTCGTCCAGCGCCCCCAGCTCGCGCCCGTTCACGCGCACCTCGCCGGAATCGGGCCGGTCGAGCGCGCCGATCACCTGCAGCAGCGTGGTCTTGCCGCTGCCGGAGGGCCCGGTGACCGCCAGCGTCTCGCCCGCCGCCACCTGCAGGCTCAGGTCGCGCAACACCGTCACCGGCACGCCGCCGGGCATCGCGAACGTCCTGCACACCCGCTCCACCGAAACATCCGCACCGCCGTTCATTCCAAGCCCCCCCTGACGCACACCAGCGCCCCGTCCGCCACACACGCCACCTCACCGGAGGCCTTCGCCGCCAGCGGGCCCACATCATCACCCAGCTCGAGCCGCGCCACCACACGCCCCGCCGGCGCCACCACAACGACCAGCGTGCCGCCGGCCAGCGCGTAGACCCGGTCGCGCGCGGCCGCCAGGCTACGGACCGCAGCACCCGCCTCCGCCGACGCCACGCGCTCCAGCCCCTGCGCCCCGTAGCGCCAGAACGTCACCGACCCCTCATCCACGCCCATCGCGAAAAGGCCGTCCTGCACCGCGACCGGCGTCACGAACGCCTCGCCCTCCGAGATCTTGACCGAGTCCTCACAGGCGAGTGTCACGGGGTTCACCAGCACCAGCCGTCCCATGCGGGTGCCGGTCACCAGCCGTTCATCGAGCGCCAGGACACCTCCGGCCATCTGGTCCTGCTCGCCGACCTCAACCTTACCGACGCGCCTGCCATCCGCCGCATCGAACACGTAGACCGCCCCGTCGCAGTTGCCGTAGGCGAGCCGTCCCGGCCAGGCCGCCAGCTCGCCGTCACAGCGGTTGGTCTCCTCGCCCGTCCAGACGTCCGCGCCGTCCGCCGCGTTCAGGCAGAGCAGACGGCCGTCATCCTGCGCGACCAGCCACAGCGCCGTCCCCTCAGGGCTCGCCACCGGGCCGTGCTGAAAGCGCGAGCCGGTCGCGCGCCGCCACACCTGCGCGCCGGTGGCGCCATCCAGCACATAGACCGCTCCGCCTTCCGACGCCAGCGCCAGACGGCCGCCCGCAAGCTCGCACACGCCCGCGAACACCTCGTTGGAGAAGGCCGCCCGCCACACCTCGCCGCCGTCATGACCGAAGGCGATGACAGCGCCCGCCGCCGTGGCCACCACCCAGCCCTGTTGGAACGGCAGCGGCCGG
>JAKJGY010000339.1 GCA_022704145.1 Verrucomicrobiota bacterium | reverse complement strand
CCCGCGCCAGCCGCCGCCAGCCGCAGGATTCCGGCGCGACCCCGCGCGCGGGCGCCTCAACGAAGCCCGGCGCGGCGCCGTCCGACGCATACAGCGTGTACTGCTGCGGGCCGCGCTCGCCGGCGTGCCACGAGTAGGTGTTGACCTGCCGTACCGTCACCAGCCGGCCCAGATCCACCCGCAGCCGTCCGCCGTCCGAGCCGGCCCGAAGGAAGAAGTTCCGCGCGGGCTGATCCTCGCCCGCCGGGGTCAGGCCGTCATGTAAGACGTCGAGGCCGCCGCCGTTCGGGTCGGCCACGCCGTCCACCAGCAGGAACCGCGCGCCGGCCGCCGCATCGTTCAGCGCAGGCTGCGGCACCGCGTCGAACGCGAACCGCGCGTCACCGGGATCATAGGCGGCGCGAACCGGCACGTCGGCCGGCCGCACCGCCCCCGCCGCGCACACCGCCAGCGCGGTCACGACCGCACCCGCCAGCACCGGCCCGTGAACCGTCATACCGCGCCTCCCGTCACCGCTCGCCCGCCAGCACCAGACGCGCATGCTTGGCATAGGCGCCGCGCGGGTCATCCGCATACGCGCGCAGCGCACGCTCGCCACGCCCTTCGAAATCCCCAAGACGGTAGAGCGCGCGCGCCACCGCCAGCTCGCGCAGCGTGCGGGTACGCTCCTTGTCGCCCTCGGAGTTGGCGTAGTTCGGCACCACCGGAATCTCGGGCCCCATCTTGAAGGCGTGCCCGGCGACACCCTCGCGGGCCAGCAGCTCGCCCAGCACAGGCGCGGCCGAGCGGTCGCCAAGCGACTCCAGCGCCAGCGCCACCGCACGGAAATGCGAGAACTCGTTCGTCACGCTCAGCACCCGCGCCTTGTCCAGCAAGACCGGCAGCGCCTGCCTCGACTTCGCGCGGCCCAGCGCGATCACGTAGCTGTCCACCCAGCTCACGCTGCGGTTGAACTGCCCCATGCCGCGGAAGTTCCAGCCCTTGTCCCACTCCATCCCGCGCACCTTGTCGATCAGCAGCGCCTCGCCGTCAGCCTGTCCCATCATGGCGAGCACGTGGGCGTACTTGAAGCGCGCCTCGGGATCGGTCGCCCGGCGGAAGGCGGCCTTGAGCAGCGGCACGCTGCGGCCATAGTCCACCAGCACCACACCGAGGCCCTTGTAGCCGTCCGGGATGCTCGCCACCGCCTCGGCGAAACGCGCGTCGGGCAGCGGGAAGGAGTCGGTCATCGAGAGCACCTCCTCGGGCAGGATCTGCTTCTCGATCAGGTGGCGCTGCAGCGCCTTCATATCCACTTTTCGCAGCGGCACGCCCGCCCGGATCGACATCGCGCAGGCCACACCCGCCGCATAGCCCTGGTTCTGCACGTCAGGCTGCATGCGCAGGATCGGCATCGCGTCACGATGCGCGCTGATGCCCAGCCCGACCACGATCAGCCCGTCCAGCCGCTGGGGCAGCATGCTCCGGTAAGGCAGGTTGACCTTCATGCCCTTGTGGCCGGGATCCTCGATAAAGAACTGCTCATGGACCGTGTGTCCGTGCGAGTCGAAATTGCTGAACGGCTGGACGACCACGTCCGGATAGGTGCGCTCGTTCACCACGTCGAGCGGCGTGATGTACACCACGCCCTTGAGGCGCCGCCGCTCGCGGCTGTTGATCACCTGCGCCTGATCCCAGATCCCCTCGCGCATGCTGAGGCGCGAGCGCAGCGCAAAGAAGAAGAGGTCGGCCGCGTCGGTGTCGTCCAGGAAGCTGAAGTCCGTGTTGGTGTAGCTCGCCCCGAGGGTCCGCGGGGTCTGGCCCACGCCCTGCAGCGCCAGCTCGGACGCCGTGATGAACTCGGTCTCCTCGCCGGCCAGCGCCGCCAGCTCGGCGTTGCCGGTCGCGTCGATCGCGGCCTTGCAACGGATCACGCCGCGCTCGCCGTAGGGCGTCACCACCACCACGCCGGTGAGGCGCCCGCCCTCCACCAGCACGCCGCTGACCAGCGTGCCATACCAGATCTCGGCGCCGCCCTTACGGTTCTCCCGGCGGTACCACTCCGACTTGCACTGCGAGAAGACCGCGCCGGTCTCCTTGACGCCCGCGTCGATCTCGCGGGTGAAGCCCACGCGGTTGCCCCAGTAATAGATGCCGATCAGCCCGTCGGTCTGGACGCCGCCCATCTGCCAGAGATACTCGCACACAATGGTCTTGGCGCCCTGGCGCGCGGCCGCGATGCCCGCTGGCCCGCCGCCCGTGCCCGCGCCCGCCACGACCACGTCGCACTCGGCCAGCACCGGCAGGTCACGCGCCGCCGCCCGCACCGTCCCGGAGGTGTTGCACAGATAGGCGGGCAGCCCCTGCCCGTGCTCGCCCACGGCGGCCGCCGCACGCGGC
>JAKJGY010000136.1 GCA_022704145.1 Verrucomicrobiota bacterium | reverse complement strand
TTTCATCGACCGCCAGTTGGCCGGTGTCTACCGGCGTTTCTTGCCCAAGTATCGCGCAGGACTCGCGTGCCTGCAGCGGACCTGCCAGGCGTTGCACCAGCGTGAGTTCGAGGAGCTGCCGTGGCCTGAGCAGACGCGTGTGCTGCAGGCGCTGGAGGCGGGCAAGGTGCCCAAGGAGATCTGGTCCGATCCGGGCGCGCGCGAGTTCTTCGGCCTGATCCGCGACCATACGATGCAGGGGTTTTACGGCAGCCCGCGGCATGGCGGCAACCGCAATTACGCGAGCTATAAGATGATGGGCCTGGAGTATCCGCGCCTGATCGGGCAGAACCGGTATGCGAAACTGGATACTTGAAACTGGAAACTTGAAACTAGAAACTGGAAACTGGAAACTTGAAATTGGAAACTGGAAACGCGAGATTGGGAATTTGAAGCGGGTCGCTTGCGGACGGGGGGCGGGTCCGGGCGCGCGCGTCGAGCGGAGGGGGAACGGGTGGCGAACAAGCATGTGAACGCGGTGGTGGTGGGGGCGGGCGCGGGCGGCGGTGTGGCCGCCAAGGTGCTTGCCGAGGCCGGCCTGTCGGTCGTGCTGCTGGAGCGGGGGCGCTGGCAGACGTTCGAGGACACGACCGACGACGAGCTGCGGTCGCAGCGCACGACGGTGCTGGGCAACGCTTACGGGCCGGATGACGAGCGGTATTGCCGTGTGGTCGAGGGCGCGGACGGCTCGACGCGCATCGTGCGCCCGAGCGAGGGCGGCTACGGCAACAACGCCGCCTGCGTGGGCAGCGGCACGCTCAGCTACGGCGCGATGGCCTGGCGCTTCATGCCTCAGGATTTCCGGCTGAAGTCGCTTTACGGCTGCCCCGAGGGCTCGACGCTCGACGACTGGCCCATCACCTATGACGAGCTGGAGCCCTGTTACGAGCGCGCCGAATGGGAGATCGGTGTGGCGGGCAGCGACGAGGGCAACCCCTTCGCGCCGCCGCGCAAGCGCGAGCGCCCCATGCCGCCCTTCCCGTACAGCAAGGAGGGCCGCATCCTGTTCGACGCGGCCAAGCGCCTGGGCTGGCATCCGTTCCCGATTCCGATGCTGCGCAACTCGATCCCGTACGGCGGCCGCCCGAAGTGCATCCACATGCGCTCGTGCTGCGGCTTCGCCTGTCCCATCAACGCCAAGGCCGGCACGCAGAACACGGTGATTCCGGCCGCGCTGGCCACCGGGAACTGCGAATTGCGGACGGACGCCGTGGTGGGCGAGGTGGTGGTGGATGACGGCGGCCGGGCGCGGGGCGTGACCTACTTCGACGCCCGTGACCGCCGCCAGACGCAGACCGCCGACCTGGTGGTCGTCGCGGGCTCCGCCACGGAGACCGCCCGCCTGCTGCTCAACTCCAAGTCGCGGCTCTTCCCCAACGGCGCGGGCAACAACAGCGACTGGGTGGGCCGGAACCTGCAGGGCCACTGCTACTGCGGCGCGAACGGCCTTATGGACGAGGAGATCTACGAGGAGTCCGGGCCTGGCGCGAATGTCGCCTTCTGCGACTTCAGCCACGGCAACGAGGGGCTGGTCGGCGGCGCCATGCTGGCCAACGAGTTCATCTCCCTGCCGTACGCCTTTACCCGCACGCGCCCGCCCGGCTCGCCCTCGTGGGGGCTGGCCCACAAGGCGTTCCAGCGGCAGAACTACAAGCGGATGATCCGTGTCATGGGGCCGGTGCAGGAGATGCCGGTCTTCGAGTCGCGCGTACGCGCCGACCCGGCTGTGAGAGACCACTGGGGCATTCCGGTCGCCCGGCTCTCGGGAAGGCGGCACCCGCATGATGTCGAGATCGCGAAGTTCATCGTCGGCAAGGTCGAGCGGCTGCTGCGCGAGGCCGGGGCCAAGGATATCTGGACCTGGGTGCCGGGCCTTGGCGGTCCGAGCGGCGGCCAGCATCAGGCCGGCACCTGCCGCATGGGGGACGACCCCAAGACCTCGGTGACCAACCGTTACGGCCAGGTGCATCAGATCGACAACCTGTTCATCGCCGACGGCAGCCTCTGCGTGACCAACGGCGGCTTTAATCCCGCGCTGACCATCATGGCGTTGGGCTACTGGGTCAGCGAGTATATCGTCCGGGAGTGGAAGGGCGGCGGTAAGCTGAGGGGCTGAACGGGTGTGGCCAAGCGGCGGAGACGAGAGGATGTGAGGACGGATGAGTAAGCGCGTTAAGAGGGGTGGGGGCTGGCGCGGGCCGCTGTTACTGGCGGCGCTGTTCCTGCTGTGCATGCTGTTGGGCGGTGTCGGCTACTTTGAGGTCACGCCGCCCGAGAAGACCTGTGTCTCCTGCCATGAGATCCAGGCCTCGCACATGCGGTGGACGAACTCGGCGCACCGCGCCGTCTCATGCAAGGCCTGCCATGGCGGGTCGGCCGACTCCTGGCATGCGCTGAAGGAGAACGCCAAGCGCGTGTTCTTCCATCTGACCGAGTCCGATCACAGCGGCATGCGCTTGAGCGAGGAGCAGGCGGTGCGCATGGTGCGGTCCTGTCAGGCCTGCCATCCGCGCGAGCACGCGCACTGGTTGGCGGGAGGCCACGGCGCGAGCTACGCGACGGTCTTCACGGATGAGAAGCACAACCGGGCCGAGCAGGTGAACGACGACTGCCTGCGCTGTCACGGTATGTTCTTTGAGGGGCGGGCGTCCGACCTGCTGGCGCCGCTGGACACGCGCGGCCCCTGGCGCTTGCTCGACCCCCGGATGGCGGGGCGCCCTGCGGTGCCTTGCCTCGCCTGCCACGAGCTGCATGCGCCCGGGCGGCCGTTTGCGCGGGAGCAGACGCCTGCGGCGGGCGTTGCGGAGGTGACCAACCGCGTGCCGTGTGTGCGCCGCGATACGGTCGCCTTCTATGTGCGGCAGGAGAGGGAGCACTTCGCCTTGGACAGCCTGGGCGTGCCGCGGATCGTCGATGCGTCGGGGCGGCCCGTCAAGGTCTCGCACGACCCGCGTCAGCGCCTCTGCACGCAGTGCCACGCGCCGAACGCCTTCGGCGTGGCGGGCACGGGCGATGACCGCACGCCCACGGGCGTGCACGAGGGGCTGAGCTGCGCGGCCTGCCACCGGCCGCACTCCAATGACGCGCGCGGCTCGTGCGCGTTCTGCCACCCGGCGCGCTCGTCCTGCGGCCTCGACGTGACGGCGATGGACACGACCTATCGCTCGAAGGCGAGCAGGCACAATATCCACACCGTGAAATGCCTGGACTGCCACCCGGCCGGCGTGCCGAAACCGAGCGCCCGGCTGCCGGTGAGCGGGGGCGGGTAGGGAGGTGTCGGATGAAGGGGCTGCCGCTGATGCTGGGTTTCTGCCTCGCGGTGTGCGCGGCGGCCGGCGGGGTGACGGGAGCGCATGATGCTGAGGGCGAGCCGTGTGACGATTACACGGTGCGGTGCTGGACTCTAGACGACGGCTTGCCGGACAGCCGGCTCTGCGGTGTGGCGCAGAGCGCCGACGGTTACCTGTGGTTGGCTACGGCGCACGATCTGGTCCGTTTCGACGGGCTCCGCTTCACGACGGTCGCCTTGCCACCGCAGTCGTTCGTGGGGGACAATGAAGGACTCTTTCAGGACAGCCGGGGCGGCCTGTGGGTATATGGCTTTCTCGGCGCGGTCCGTTATGCGGAGGGGGGCTGGTGGCAGAGCGAGGAGGCCGGCTTGCCGAGGGGCCGCGTGAGGGCCGTCACGGAAGGCGCCGACGGCAGGGTCTATATCGCCCAGGAGCGCGCGCTATTTGCTTGGCGCGAGGGTGTGGCGCGCCGGGTGCTGGAGAGCGCGTCCATCCCTGAGCAGCCGCAGCCTTTCCGCAGCCTAGCCCGCATGCCGGACGGTACGCTGTTGCTGGCTGTCGGGGATGGCCTTTACCGGTGGCGGCCGGGAGAGGCGAGCCCGACTGGGCGTGTGACGGACATTCGGGCCGAGTGGGTCCTCTCTGCGGACGCGCGGCGGCCGCCGCTGGCACATGGGTCGTTCGTCTGCCTGCGGTCCGGAGGCGACGCGTGGGAGCGGCTGCCGGAAGGACGGATCGTCTCGGCCCGCTGTGTCTTGCCGCAAGGGGATGGGGCGCTGTGGGTGGGCCATGACGCGGGGGCCGTTCTCTTCAGGGACGGTGTCTGGCGCGATGTCGCGCTCAACCTGCAGAACAGCCCGGTGCAGGTTACCGCCATGACGGAGGATACGGAGGGGAATCTGTGGCTCGCCACCCGTGCGGGCTTGGTGCGGCTGCGCAGACGAGTCTTCAGTGAGGTGCCCCTACCTGCCGCAACGTCCGAGCAGGCGGGGGTCTCTGTGCTGTGGGTGGAGTCCGACGGTCACGCATGGGCAGGCCTCAGGGCGGGTGGGCTTGCGTTCGGCGATAGCCGCGGCCTGCGACGCCTCGCGCTGCCGCGCGAGATGGAGGGCGCGGCCTTCAGCGCGCTCTATCGCCAGTTCGACGGTACGCTCTGGTGTGGGGGCGCGGCAGGCGGGCTGTGGGCGATGAGCAGTCAGGAGGTGTGGCGGGCCGAGGGCGTATACACAGACAGCGTGCGGGCGATCGCGGGACGCGGCGGGCCGCCGTCGTGGGTGGCCTCCAGCCGGGGCCTGCTCTCCGTCAACGCCGAGAGGCGTTCGCTTGAGGAGCTGGCCTGGCCGACGGATCCGGTGCTGGTGCTGTTTTTGGACCGCGACGGTTTCCTGTGGGTCGGACATGAGAGCCTGGGCCTGGCAGCGTTGCGCTCCGGCGCGCGTGACGAGTTCCAGCCGGAGGCCTTCCTGCCCGGCGCGACGGTGCGCGCGATTTACCGTGACAGCGAGGGTGTGCTTTGGATCGGCGGGCTGGCCGGGCTGGCGCGCTGGCAAGAGTCGGAGCGTTTCGTGTTCCGGCGCGCGCATGGGCTTTGGAACGAATCCGTGCGGCAGATCGCGGAAGATGCGAGCGGCTGCCTCTGGCTCGGCACGGCGGACGGTGTCATGCGGATTGAAAAGCGGGAGCTGGACGCAGTGGCCGCCGGGCGTAAGCCGCTGCTCGGGGTCAGGACGTTCGGGGTGGAGGCCGGCCTCAGCGAGGAGGCCTGCACGGGAGGGGTCTGTTTCCCGCAGGGCGAGCCGCCTCGCGACCGGCTGTGGTTTCCCATGCGGTCGGGCCTCGTGACGGTCGGGACGCGCGCGCTGCCTGCGGCCCGGCCCGCGCCAGAAGTCCGCGTATGCGGGCTCGCGCTCGGGCGGCTCGCCACACGCTCGGCTTCCGTTCCGGCCGCTGTGGGCGCCGCTCTGGCTGACGCGGACTCCCCGCGCGATGTCTGTGTGGAATACGCCGCGGTGGACTTAACCGTCCCTGAGCGCGTACGTTTTCTTTACGAGCTGTCCGGGCCGGTCAGCCAGCGCTCCGGCCTGACCTGCGAACGGTCCGTCAGGTTCTCGCGGCTGCCGCCAGGCGATTACACCTTTCGCGTGACGGCCTGTAACGGTGACGGCGTGTGGCATCCGGCCGGTGCGACGGCCGCCTGGCGCATCCGCCCGTTCTTCTGGGAGACGTCGGCGTTCCGCTACGGCTGCCTGTTGCTGGGTGGGGCCGCGCTTGTGCTGGCGGCGCGGGTCGTGGAGCGGCGGCGCGTCGCCCGGCGCCTGGCGGCTGCGGAGCGCGCCGAGGCGCTCTCTGCGGAGCGCGCGCGGATCGCCCGCGACCTGCACGACGAGATCGGCGCCAAGCTGACGCGGCTGTCGCTCATTGGGGCGATGGCCGTCGAGGACGCGGGCGGTGATGAGGCGCTGCGGCGCGAGATCGAGGAGATGGCCGGGACGGCGCGTGAGACGCATCGGGCTTTCGATGAGATCGTCTGGTCGGTCAGTCCCCGCAACGACACGGTGCGCAGCCTTTCGCACTACATCTGTAAGTACGCCGAAGAATTCTTTGCGGGGTCTCCGGTGCGTTGTCTCTGCCGTCTGCCCGACGATATGCCGGACCTGACGCTGGACCCGCTCTGCCGTCACGCGATGTTCCTGTCCGTCAAGGAGGGGCTGAACAACGTGTTGCGTCATGCGGGCGCGGGACAGGTGACGGTGTCGGTGAGGCTTGCCGACCGACGCTTGCGCGTGGGGGTCGAGGATGACGGCTGCGGCTTCGAGCCCGCGGAGGTGGTGGAAAAGGGCGAAGGCCTGCGTAACATGCGCGAAAGGCTGAGGTCGGTCGGTGGCGAGGTCACGCTCGTCAGCAGCCCGGGAAGCGGGACGAGGCTGACGTTTGAGATGTCGGTGTGAGGAGGTGCGCGATGGCAAGGGAGCCTGCGGTAAGGGAAGCGTCTTGCGGCGAGGCGGCGGCTGCGGCCGTACGTGTGGCTGTGGTGGAGGACGACGCGAAGCTGCGCCAGACGCTGGAGTCTTTCATCAGCCGCAGCGCGGGACTCTGTTTCGTGGGCGGTTACGGGTCGGCTGAGGCGGCGCTGCGGGGGCTGCCCGAAAACCGCCCGGACGTGGTTCTGATGGATATCCGCCTGCCTGGGATCAGCGGCGTGGCGTGCGTCGAGCGGCTGCGGCGGCTGCTGCCGCGCACGAAGGCGGTCATGCTGACCGCCTACGAGGACGCGGACGACGTGTTCCGCTCGCTGATAGTCGGGGCCTTCGGATACCTTCTGAAGAGTGTGGAGCCCGCCCGGTTACGCGAGGCGATCCATGAGGCCCACCAAGGCGGCTCGCCCATCTCCGGCAGCGTGGCGCGCAAGCTGGTGGAGTTCTTCCGGTGCACGTCCCAGCCGACGGGTGGACTGCTGATGCAGGCGTCCAGCCCGCTCTCGCAACGTGAGGTTGAGATCCTGCGCCTTTTGGCTGAGGGCCACGCTTATAAGGAGATCGCGGAGGCGCTGGCTATCTCGATCAACACCATCCGCACGCACATTAAGCGCATCTACGAGAAGCTGCACGTTCACAGCCGCACGGAAGCGGTCAGGCTGTTCCAGGGGCAGGCCTGAGAGAGGGGGGGGCGTCACATCCTTATGTGACATGACAACAGCCGGTTCTCACCATAAACTGCACACTATGAATGAAGGAGTTGCCATGCGCGAGAGTACCATTCGGGACATTTCCAGGAGAGTCGGGCGGACAAGGACTGGGGGGGTGTGCTTAGCGGCTTGTGTCGCCGCAGCCGCACTGGCGCGCGGTGCGGGCGAGGCGGACTATCCGGTGCGGCCGGTCCCCTTTACGTCGGTCAAGGTGGGCGACGGGTTCTGGCGCAGCCGCCTGGAGACCAACCGGCAGGTCACGGTCTGGTACACCTTCGGCAAATGCGAGGAGACCGGGCGCCTCGACAACTTCGCCAAGGCCGCGCGGCTCATGCCCGGGAGTTTCCGCGGTACGCCGTTCGACGACTCCGACGTGTACAAGGTGATCGAGGGCGCCTCCTACTGCCTGGCGACCGCCTCCGATCCCAAGCTCGACGCCTACCTCGACGCGCTGATCGCCAAGATCGCGGCCGCCCAGGAGCCGGACGGCTACCTCTACACGGCGCGCACGATCCATCCCGACAACCCGCCCGGCATCGCCAGCCCCAAGCGCTGGCTCAATGACTGCGGCGGGCTGAAGGGCAACTATGGCGACAGCCACGAACTCTACAATGTCGGGCATCTCTATGAGGCGGCCGTGGCGCACTACCAGGCGACCGGCAAACGCGCGCTGCTCGACGTGGCGGTCAAGAGCGCGGACCTGGTGGCTTCGGTCTGGGGGCCGGGCAAGCTGGACATCCCGTCCGGTCACCCGGAGATCGAGCTGGCGTTGGTCAAGCTCTACCGCGCGACCGGCACGCGCGCCTATCTGGATCTCTCACGCTATATCCTGGAGTGCCGCGGCCGTGGCAAGGGAATCGCCTCGCAGCAGTACGCCAACCACAAGCCCGTGTCGCAGCAGACCGAGCTGGTGGGGCATGCGGTGCGTGCGGCCTACATGGCCAGCGGCATGACCGACATCGCCGCCCTGCTGGGCGACCCGCCCTACCGCAGCGCGGTGGATGCGATGTGGGACGATATGGTCGGACGTAAGATGGCGCTCACGGGAGGTCTCGGCGCGCGCCACGGCGGCGAGGCCATGGGCGACGCCTACGAACTGCCCAACGCGGAGGCGTACAACGAGACCTGCGCGGCTATCGCCAACGTCCTCTGGAACCACCGGCTCTTCCTCCTGACCGGCGACGGCCGGTATCTGGATGTGCTGGAGCGCACGGTCTACAACGGCGCGCTGGCTGGCGTTTCGCTGACCGGGGACCGGTTCTTCTACGTCAACCCGCTCGCCACGGACGGGCACCACCCCTTCAATCACGGTCATGCCACGCGTTTCCCGTGGACCGGGTGCGCCTGCTGTCCTGTCAACGTGGTACGCTTCGTCCCTTCGGTGCCGGGATATGCCTACGCGGCTCGCGGCCGCAGCGTCTATGTCGGCTTCTACCTGCCGGGCGTGGCCGAGATTCCGATCGAGGGGGGGCGGGTGACGCTGCGGCAGACGACGGACTATCCCTGGCACGGAGCGGTTCGCCTCGAAGTGCTGGAGGGCGCAGGCGAATGGGAGCTGAAACTGCGCGTCCCCGGCTGGGCGCAGGGAAAGCCGGTCCCGACCGACCTCTACCGTCATGTCGAAGCGCCCTGTGCGGCGCCAACGTTACGCGTCAACGGGCAGCCGGTTGAGTTGCGCGTGGAGCAGGGCTTCGCGAGCGTAGGCCGCACGTGGGCGCGCGGCGACGCGGTGGAGCTGGAGCTGCCCATGCCCGTGCGCCGCGTCGTGGCCCATGCGAATGTCCAGGCGGATGAAGGTCGCGTGGCGCTTGAGCGCGGCCCGCTGGTCTATTGTGTCGAAGGTGCCGACCACCCCGGCGGCGTGGCCTCGCTCGTGTTGCCCGCGGACGTCGCCTTCACCGCCGAGCACCGGCCGGAGCTGCTGGGCGGGGTGACCGTCTTGCGCGGAGCGGCTCAAGAGGTGTACCGCAAGGCCGACGGTTCGGCGGCGGTGCGCGCCGCCGCGGTCACCGCTATCCCTTACGCCGTCTGGTGTCAGCGCGGCGCGAACCCCATGGCGGTCTGGCTGGCGGCCCGTGAAGACCGCGCCGTGCCTCGTCCGCACCCCACGCTGGCGAGCCGCGCGCGGCCGTCGGCCTCGCACACGCACGGCGGCGACACGGTGGCGGCGCTCAACGATCAGCGGGTGCCCGCGCGCTCGGGCGACCACTCGCTCGCGCGCTTCACCTGGTGGGATCACAAGGGGACGCAGGAGTGGGTGCAGTACGACTTTGCGAAGCCGGAGCGGGTCGCCTCGGTGGAGGTGTACTGGTTTGACGACACGGGCGTCGGCGCGTGCCGCGTGCCGGAGCGCTGGACGCTGACCTACTACGACGGGGCCGCGTGGCGGCCGGTCGCGAACGCCTCCGGTTTCGGGACTGAGAAGGACCGCTTCAACCGCGTGACCTTCGATGCCGTGACGGCGACGTCCTTGCGTCTGGAGGCCGTGTTGCGAACGGGGTTCTCAGGCGGCATTCTGGAGTGGCGCGTGGCGCAGTGAAGGGAGACGGTTATGAACGGTAAGGTGTCCTGTCGCGGCGGGCGTGTCGCGGGTCTGGTGGCCTGCGCGCTGTTGGCGCGTGAGGCCGCAGCGGCTGTGGCCACGGACGATTTCAGTGTGGCCCATGATTTTTTGGCGGACGGGGTCCATGGAACAGGCTGGGACGGTTTCATCTTTAACGTCTATGGCGGCGACGCCAGCGTGGCGGCGGCCGACGCGAACGTGTCAAACGCCGGACGCCTGACGTTTCGCTCGACCTTTGGCAACTGGGAGCGGAATGACGATGACGGAATCTTCCTCTACAGGATGGTGGAGGGCGACTTCGACGCGACGGTCCTGGTGGCCAGTATGAACATGGTGCAGTGGCATGACGGCGGCCTGATGGCGCGCGTGGCGGAAACGAACGGCGCGGGTAGCGGAGAGGACTGGGTCGCGGTCAAGTTCTTCGCCGCCTCCAATCAGAACGGGCACCGCAGTACGGATAACGGCGTCAGCACGACGCTCGCGTCCGCGCCCGCCCGGCCCTGGTTGCGGCTCGCGCGCACCGGCAACGTGCTGGCGAGCTACTGGAGTGCCGACGGAGTAACCTGGACCCTGATCGGTGCCAGTACGCGCAATGATATGAACGGGCTGCCGCTGCAGGTCGGCCTCTGGCAGGCGACCTTCTCGGCCAACGAGGGCGTCGCCCAGTTCGACAACTTCGCGTTGCGGACGCCCTCCTCTTGGGTGTCGGCGGGCGGCGGAAGCTGGGCGACGGCTGCCAATTGGACGAACTCGTTGCCGGACGGGGCTGGCGCGTGGGCGGCCATCGGGCGCGCGCTGACCTCCAACGCACGGGTGACGCTCGACGGCCACCGGAAGGTCGGGCGCCTGGTCTTTGACGCGACCAACAGTGTGGCGTGCAGCGTCGAAGCCGGAAGCGTCGCGCCGACGAGCGCGCTGGTGATCGACGACAGGGCTGGCGGATCCCACGTTGCGCCAGGCGTCGAGGTCCGCTTCGGCAGCCACGGCATCGCGGTTCCGGTGGTGCTGTCGAACGGCGTGACGGTCTCGACCTCAGCCGGAACGGCGCTGACGATGAACGGCGCCATCGCGGGCGTCGGGGGGCTGGTCAAGACGGGCGCGGGCATGCTGACGTTCGCCAGCACCAACACCTATGGCGGAGAGACCCGCATCACGGCGGGCGGTGTGAGACTGGCGGCCATCCCGGCGGGCGCGAAGGCTTACTATCTCTTCGATAACGCCTCCGCTCTGGGACAGGATAGCAGCGGGCTGGGCAATGACCTGACCGTCGGCGGCGGTGCGCCCGCTTATGACGGCAACGGACGGATCGGCGGCGCCGTATATCTGAACGGCAGCAGCTTCTTTAGCCGCAGCGCGTTCCCGGCGGGCGTGCCGACCGGCGCCAGCCCCTACACCTTGGCGCTTTGGGTGAAGGACGACGGCTCGCCGAATGTGGGCGGTTTCTGCGGGTGGGGAAACAGTGCGGCGAACCAGTGCAACAACTTCCGCTTTAACGGGAACAATCAACTGAACAACTACTGGTGGGGGGCGAACGACTGGACGCTCGCAGGCTTGAGCACGAATCCGAAGGACGGCGCCTGGCACCATGTGGCGGTGACCTGGGACGGCGCGGTTTCGACGATGTACGTGGATGGCCAGACGGTCGGAACCCGGGCGCGCACCGGACTGAAC
>JAKJGY010000135.1 GCA_022704145.1 Verrucomicrobiota bacterium | reverse complement strand
AAACCGCCTCCATGGCGGTACCTCTCTCCTCGTGGGTCATGGCTTGTTCGTCCTTTCTTTGTGTCTTCCAACACGTAAGGATAGCCATGCCCCGCCTTTTTTCAAGCCGTAGCCCCTCGGGAGGGGGCCGCAGGCCCATTTATTGAATTTACAGACAAAAGGTTACACCCCCCTTTGATGGCGATCCTTGACAGCGATCCGGCCCGGACACGTTCGGACCGGGAAACACTACAGAGGTTGTTTGGTTTAACGGACGTAGCGTTGGTCAGTAAACCCGCCGAGCGCGTGATCAGCTTCGAGGAGGTGGCCAGGCGGCTGACCCGGACGACACGGACGGTGCACTTGCCCGCAAGGCGGGGGATGTTGCGCAAGGCGCGGATGCCGGGGCGCACGCGGTGCGCGGGCGGCATACGGCAAGACGGCCCAAATATGGCCAGAAGGCATATTGGATGGTGCCAGGAGAGGGAGTCGAACCCTCACACCCTTTCGGGCGGCAGATTTTGAGTCTGCTGCGTCTGCCATTTCGCCACCCTGGCAGGGATGGAGCGGGCGAAGGGAATCGAACCCTCGTAACCAGCTTGGAAGGCTGGGGCTCTGCCATTGAGCTACGCCCGCTTAAACGGTGGCATACTGTAGCGTTTCCTCATTCACGGGTCAAGCGCGCGCCCGGCCAGCGCCAGCAATTCGCGCTGAGGTCTTGCTTCAGGTGTACGCTTCGGTTATCCTATTCGCACTTGGACGCGAATGGAGGAGGATGGGCTTGTGAGCAGACCGTATCTTTGTGTCGTGTGTTGCGCGGCCTTCGCCTTGAGCGGGCTGGGGATGGATGCCGCCAGCCTTGCGCGCCTGTCGGAGGCCGACCGGCAGCAGGTGAACGCGTGGCTGTCCAAACGGGCGGAGTCGGTGCTCGAGGCGCGCCGGGCCGAGGAGGAGCTTCAGCGGGCCTGGGCGGACGAGTCGTACCGTTCGTCCGAAGTGGACGCGCTGCGCGCGCGCTACCGCGCCACCCAGCAGGAGCTGAACCGCCTCCAGCGTGAGATCCAGCGTCAGGCGGAGGCGACCCCCGCAGGCCAGGCCAAGAAGCGCAAGATCGAGGAGCTGCGCTCAGGCGTGGCCGAGCTGGATAAGAAGATTGCGGAGAAGGCCGAGAAGTAGCGGCCGTTTCAGGAGTGTATCGCATATGGCACGAGCGAAAAAGAAACAGGCGCAACCGGTTGAGCGGCCGCGCATCCTGATCGTGACGCCCGAGATCACGTATCTGCCTGCGGGCATGGGCAACATGGCCTGCAAGCTGAACGCCAAGGCGGGCGGTCTGGCCGATGTGTCGGCCTCGCTGGTGGCGGCGCTGTTCGACCTCGGGGCGGACGTGCATGTGGCGCTGCCGCATTACCGCCGGATGTTCCATGTGGACATCGGCCAGCTCATCAGCGACGAGCTGCGCGTGTACAAGAGCCGCCTGCCGGACTCGCGGATCCATCTGGCGGAGGACCGGTGCTTCTATTACCGCGACACGGTCTACAGCAACGCGCAGAACGACAACCCCAAGCTGGCGCTGGCCTTCTCGCGCGAGGTTGTCAACAACATCCTGCCGACGGTGCAGCCTGACCTGATCCACTGCAACGACTGGATGACGGGGCTGATCCCGGCGGCCGCGCGGCGCATGGGCATCCCGTGCCTTTTCACCGTCCACAACATCCACACCCACCACCTCTCGCTGGCGCAGATCGAGGACTCGGGGATCGACGCGGCGGAGTTCTGGGCGAACCTCTACTACACGCGCGTCCCGTACAACTACGAGGAGTCGCGCAGCACGAATCCGATCGACATGCAGGCCAGCGGGGTGTTCGCCTCCCATTTCATCAACACCGTCAGCCCGACCTTCCTCAAGGAGATCGTCAACGGCTGGCATGACTTCATCCCTGTGGAGCTGCGGCAGGAGATCCGCAACAAGTATGAGGCGGGGTGCGCGGCCGGCATCCTGAATGCGCCCGACCCCTCGGATAACCCGGAGACCGACCCCCTGATCGACGTGCGCTACACGGCGGACTCGCACGTCGAGGCGAAGCGCGCCAACAAGCTCGCCTTCCAGCGCAAGGTCGGGCTTGAGGAGAATGCGGACGCCCCGCTCTTCTTCTGGCCGTCGCGGCTCGATCCGGCGCAGAAGGGCCCGCAGTTGCTGTCGGACATCCTGTACCGCTTCATGTCGCGGCACTGGCGCGAGCGTGTCCAGGTGGCGATCGTGGCGAACGGCGCCTATCAGAAGCCGTTCTACGACATCCTCAAGTTTCACGAGCTGTACGGGCGGCTGGCGGTGTGCGACTTCGACCAGGCCTTGTCGAAGCTGGGTTTCGCGGCCTCCGACTTCACGCTGGTGCCCTCGCTGTTCGAGCCGTGCGGCCTGCCCCAGATGGTCGGCCAGCTCTACGGCTCGCTGCCGGTGGTGCACGATACCGGCGGGCTGCATGATACGGTCGAGCATCTCGACGTGGCGGCGGATCAGGGCAACGGGTTCGTCTTTAAGATCTATGACAGCCGCGGCCTGGAGTGGGCCATGGACAAGGCGCTGGAGTTTTACAAGCGCGAGCCTGCGGAGCGTGCGCGGCAGGTGTCCCGCGTGATGCGCGAGGGGCGGAAACGGTTCACGCACGATGTGTGCGCCCAGGCCTACATCCGCATCTACGAGCAGATGTTGCACCGGCCGCTGGTGCGGTCCTTCGAGTAGGTGGGCGCGTAGAGGGGGAGGTCGGGACATGCCAGCAGTTGCGACTCGGACACGTCTGATGGACGACCCCTATCTGGCGCCTTACGCGGAGATCATGCGTAGGCGTAGCGCAGCGGCGGAGCGGCGTGCGGAGGCGTTATCCCGCGTGCCCGGGTCGCTGTCTGAGTTCGCGTGCGCCCACGAGTACTACGGGCTGCACAAGACCGGCGCGGGCTGGGTGTTCCGCGAGTGGGCGCCGAACGCCGCGGCACTCTGGCTGGTCGGCGATTTTTCGGGTTGGCGGATCAGCGATGACTACCGCCTGACACGGCTAGAGGGCCGCGACGTCTGGGAGCTGTCGCTCGGGCCTGGCGCGCTGCGCCACGGGCAGTGCTACCGGCTGGAGGTGGCGTGGAACGGGGGGCGCGGCGAGCGGATCCCGGCCTACGTGCGGCGCGTGGTGCAGGATGCCTCGACCCTGATGTTCTCGGCCCAGGTCTGGGATCCTGAGCCCTATGTCTGGCAGGTGCCCGTCTTCCGGGTTCCTGAGCGGGCGCCGCTGATCTACGAGGCGCACGTCGGCATGGCGCAGGAGCAGGCGGCGGTCGGCAGCTATGTCGAGTTTCGCGAGCGGATCTTGCCGCGCATCATCAGGGCGGGCTACAACACGATCCAACTGATGGCGGTCATGGAGCATCCGTACTACGGGTCGTTCGGCTACCACGTCTCCAGCTTTTTCGCCAGCTCCTCGCGCTTCGGCACGCCTGAGGAACTCAAGGCCCTGGTGGACGCGGCGCACGCGGCCGGGCTGGCGGTGATCATGGATATCGTGCATTCGCACGCCGTGAAGAACGAGCGCGAGGGACTGTCGCTGTTTGACGGCACGCCCTACCAGTATTTTCACGACGGGCTGCGCGGCTGGCACGAGGCGTGGGATTCGCGCTGTTTCGACTACGGCAAGACGGATGTGCTGCATTTCCTGCTGTCGAACTGCAGGTACTGGCTGGACGAGTTCCATTTTGACGGGTTCCGTTTCGACGGCGTGACGAGCATGCTGTATCTGCACCACGGGCTGGGCGTGGATTTTGTGGACTACAGCCAGTATTTCGACGCGACGGTGGATGAGGATGCGTGGGTCTACTGTAACCTCGTCAACCGCCTGATCCGTGCGGTGCGCCCGGACGCGCTGGTGATCGCGGAGGACGTGAGCGGCATGCCCGGTCTTGCGGCGCCGGTTGAGGAGGGCGGCGTGGGGTTCGGGTTCCGGATGGCGATGGGGGTGCCCGAGTGCTGGTTCCGTCTGGTGCGCGATGTGCGTGACGAGGACTGGAACGTCGGCTACCTCTGGCATGAGCTGACGAACCGTCGGCCGGACGAGCGGACGATCAATTATGTCGAAAGCCACGATCAGGCGCTGGTGGGCGGTAAGACGCTGTTTTTCCAGCTTGTGGACTCCGCGGTCTACGACTCGATGCTGCGGTCGGTGCAGAGCATCCGCGCCGACCGCGGGGTCGCGATCCACAAGCTCGCCCGGCTGGCCACGCTCGCGACGGCCGGACACGGCTATCTGAATTTTATGGGCAACGAGTTCGGCCATCCGGAGTGGATCGACTTCCCGCGCGAGGGCAACGGGTTCTCATATCAGTACGCGCGCCGTCAGTGGTCGCTGCGAGACAACCCCGAGCTGCTGTACTGGTGCCTGGGCGAATTTGACGCGGCCTGCCTGGAACTGGTGCGCAGGCACGGCGTCCTGGAGACGTCCGCGCCGCGCCGGCTGCATGTCTCGGACCGCGACAAGATCCTGGCGTTCGAGCGCGGCGGGCTGCTTTTCATCTTCAATTTCCATAGCGTGCAGTCGGTGACCGATTATGCGGTGCTGGCTCCGCCCGGGAGTTACCGGCTGGCGCTTGATACGGATGAGGAGCTGTTCGGGGGGCAGGGGCGGCTGGTGGCCGGGCAGACGTTCACGCTCCTGCCCGAAGTGCGCGGCAAGGAGTGCTGCCAGGTGGTCCGCGTCTACCTGCCCTGCAGGACGGCGATCGTCCTGGAGCGCATGAGCTGAGCGGCGGAGCGGCCCGGTTGCGCTCGGCGGGGCGCTGTCCCCCTCAGGCGTTTAGCGTCTGAACGAAGGGACGCTCTGGCGCGAGGGCCCTCAGGCGGAGGGTGCGGCGAAGCGGCTGACGAGCGACTGGTAGCGCTGGCGCAGGATGGCGAGGTCGGAGTCGACGGCGAGGAGCGAGAAGCCCTGTCGGGCGAGGGGCTCCGCGTCGGCGTCGTTGCGGCAGAGGATGCCGGCCTGACGTGCGGCGGTCTGCGCCGCTTTCGCGACGTTTGCCAGGCAGTGTTCGTAGGTGAGCGCCGAGGGATGGGCTTTGAGGTCGAAGGCGAGGTCGGCCGGCCCGACGAAGAGCACGTCGACGCCGTCGACGGCGGCGATCTCGCGGACGCTCAGGGCGGCCTGGGCGCTCTCGATCTGCGCGAACAGGAGCGGCTGGACATCGGTGGCGTGGCTGTCGAGCCCGTAGCCGCAGGTGCGGACCGAGCGCGAGTAGCCGCGTGTGCCGAGCGGCGGGAAGCGCACGGCGCGCACGACTTCGGCGGCGAACTTGGGCGTGTCGACATGCGGCACCATGAGGCCGTCCGCGCCCCAGTCGAGCGCGCGCTGGATGAGGTCCGGGTGGGGCGCGCCGACGCGCACGATGACCGCCGCGCGCGTGCCGCGCAACGACTGCAGGCTCTGAAAAAGGGAGGCTTCTCCGCCGCAACCGTGCTCAAGGTCGAGGAGGAGCCAGTCGAAGCCGCAGAGGCCGGCGAGTTCGGCGATGACGGGCGAGCCGAGGGAGAGCCAGGTGCCGAGGTGGAGTCCGGGCGTCCGGAGTCTTCGGATGGCGGCGGTGTTCATGGGTGGCGTCAGTCTCCTTTCGAGAGAATCGAGGGAATCGACGAATTCGATTCAATCGATTCATTCGACTATATGAGAATAGAGAGGTCGCGGTTTTCCGTCAAGCCCCGTAGCGCGGTGTCGATGCGGGAGCGGGTGAAGGCTTCGAGGTCCGCGCCGGAACCGCCGGCGCCGATGAGGTAGAAGCCGGAATCGCGCGTGAAGTAGCCGGCGCCGACGCGGATCACGGCTTTAACCACCATATTGCGTAGCAGGCCGAGCCAGAGGCGCGTCAGATGGTGCTCCGGCAGCGGGCGAACGCGGCTGTAGCCGGCCAGCGCGCGCTCGAGCACCGGCGCGTTGTGGAAACAGGCGAGGAGCGAGAGGTCGTCCATCGGGTCGCCCGAGATCGCGTCGTCCCAGTCGATGAAGGCGGCGACGTGGCTCGGGGAGCCGAGGATGTTCCAGAGCGCGAGGTCCTTGTGCACGAGGCAGCCCTGGGGCAGGCCGATCACCTCCTGGTGGCGGGAGATGGCCTCCAGCACGGACGCGGCTTGGCGCGGCGTGAAGAAGCCGCGTTCCGTCAAGAAGGTGAGGTGCTTGTCGAGGTTGAGGAAGAGATAGTGCGAATAGGAGGGCTGCAGGCCGACGAGGCGGCCGGTGGCGCGGGCCGCCTCCGCGCTGAACGGGCCATAGCCTGAGACCGGGGCCTCCTGCCAGCGCGCCACGGCCTCGCCGATGCGTTCGGCGAGCGGCTCCAGGGCGAGCGCGCCCTGTTTGTGGTGCTGGTTGAGATCCGGGAAGGGCACGTACTCCAGCACCTGCCAGGCGAACGGCGCATCGGTGCGCGAGCAGTCGCAGGCGAGCACCTGCGGCACAGGCAGGCCGAGGCGGCGCAGCTCGGCAGTGACGACGGTCTCGACGTCGAAATAGTTGTCGCCTTCGGGCCCGTCCTCGGTGCGCACGAAGGCCTCCAGCTCGTCGAGGCGGAGCCGGAAGGTCCGGTGGTTGCCCTGTCCGTCGGCGGGCGTGAGTTCGAGCGCGGCGTGCGGGAAGCGGCGCGCGAGCGCGGCCCGGAGCTGCCGCTCGAGGCCGGGCGCATGCGGGCAAAGCGTTTCGGTGCCGTGGAACGCGGCGGCGCGGTCGCATTTCCAGTAGTAGATCGAGGTGCGGTCTTGGGAGCGTGCGGGCATAGGAGTGTGATCGTGTTAAGAATAGGTCCGATAGGTCTTATAGGCCCTATTTTGCTGGGAAACGGCGCCACCAGGCGGCGCAGAGGCTGCCGACCAGGGTGTGGAAGACGCTGGAGAAGACGGCGGGCGAGGCCGTCGCTGCGGTGAAATGCTGCTGGGAGAGGATCATCGCCAGGCCGGAGTTCTGCATGCCGACCTCGATGGAGACGGTCCGCGCGTAGAGCTTGGATTGGCGCAGCAGGCGGACGGCCCAGTAGCCGATGAAGAAGCCTGCGGCGTGGAGCAGCAGGCCTGCGAGCGCCAGGAGCTTCCACTCGGCGCGGATGACGGTGACGTTACGCGCGACGATGCTGGCGGCGATCAGCACGATCGCCAGCACGGCCACGGCCGGCCCGACGCGGTTGACGTGGGAGGAGATGCGAGGGAAGCGGTAGTTCAGGAAGACTCCGAGCAGGACCGGCAGCAGGACGACCTGAAGGGTCGATTTGAACATGCCCCAGGCGTCGACCGGGACATACTTGCCCGCGAGCGCGTCGGTCAGCAGCGGCGTCATGAGGGCGGCGAGCAAGGTCGAGCACATCGTCAGGATCACAGAGAGGGCGACGTTGGCGTTGGCGAGGTAGGCGACCAGGTTGGAGGCTGTCCCGCCGGGGCAGCACCCCACGAGGATGAGGCCGACCGCGAACTCGGGGCGCAGGCCGAGCGCCTTGGCGATGGCCCAGGCGGAGAGCGGCATGATGGTATACTGCGCGGCGACGCCGAGGACGACCGCCAAGGGCTGCTTGACGACGCCCTTAAAGTCGGAGACGTGAAGCGTGAGGCCCATGCCGAGCATCACGAGGGAGAGCGCCCCGCTGATCCAGGGGCCGTTGAACCAGGTGAACGCGCCCGGGAACAGGAAGGCAAGCCCGGAGGCGCCGATCACCCAGACGGCGTAGAGGCTGGTGAACCAGGAGAGAATAGATTTCATGGCGTCATTTCGAGCGGGAGGGTTTACGTTGTTTCAGCGGCTTACTGATGAGCAGCTTGAGCTTCGATTTGGGGCCGGTGAGTTGCTTGGCGAGGATGTCGTCTTCCGTGAAGCGCGCCAGCAGGATCTCGCCGTCGGTCGAGCGGTTGCGGTCGTATGAGATGTAGAGCGTGCCGTCCGGCGCCTGGAACCCGTCAGGATAGGAGATGCCGGTACGCTCGTCGAGCATGAGTCCGCCCTTCCAGGACTGGCCTTCGTCTTCTGAGAGCCAGGCGGTGAGTTTGGAGCGGCCCTCGTGGGCGTCGATGGTCGCGCCGTGCTTGACCAAAAGGATGCGGCCTGAGGCGAGGCGGCGGATGTGGAAGCGTGCGACGGGGTGTTTGAAGCTGGGGAAGGTCGGCGCCGTCCATGTCTTTCCGCCGTCGGAGGTGAAGCTCTGCATGGTGCCGTCGCGCGTGCGGGCCAGCATCCAGACGCGGCCGTCCTTCAGTTCGACGAACATGTGTTCGTCCCAGCAGGGTTTCGGGAAGCGGACGCAGCCGCGGCGGGACCAGGTCTGGCCCTGGTCGGTTGAGACGAAGACGTTCGCGCCGCGCAGGGGCTCCAGCTCCAGGTTGGCGAAGCGCATCGGGCCGACGCCAGCGATGGCCGGGAACTCGACGGGCAGCCACCACTCGCCGTTGGCCAGGATCGTGGGCTTGTTGAGCACCGCGCCGTGCCAGAGGCGTTTCGGGGCGGACCAGGCGGGCTGTTCGGCGTCGGGGTTCATGCAGACTGAAGCCCAGACGCCCTGGCGGCCGTCGTAGTGGTTCATGGTCTGGTCGAAGAAGAACCAGAGGCGGCCCAGAGGGTCGGTCCACAGGTTGCCGACGATCACGCTGCGGGGCAGCGGCAGGGTCGGCGACTGGCTGTCGATGGCGAGGCGCGGCTTGGACCAGGTCTCGCCGTCGTCGTCGCTGGTGGCGGCGACCATAAAGGCCTTGGGCCCGTCCTCGCCGCCGACCCACGCGGCCCAGAGGCGGCCGCCGGGGGTGCGGGCGATGCCGATGGTCATGCCGTAGTCGAGCTGGTCGTAATCGTATTGCGGCAGCGGGCTGGTGTTGATCGTGGGCGGGATGAGCGAGAGGTCGGCGACGCGCATCAGCGTGTCGCACTCATAGTCATGGGCCTCCTGCGGGGACATGGCCGCGAAGCGGGCTTCGGGGGGTTCCGCGAGCAGGAGGGGTGCGGACAGAACGGACAGGGCGAATAGTGGGAAGGAATGTGTCATTTGAGGGCTCCTGTGGTGTCAATGTGGCCGGTGAAGCCGGGGCCGCCGCCGGCGACGTAGCCGTCGCTGCGGCCGGTGGCGTCGCGGCTGACCCAGAATGCGTAGAGTGCGCCGCGGCGCAGCGTGAAGCGGAGGCGGACGGGGCGGCTGGCGAAGGCCGAGACGTCGCCGAGGCGCAGGCGGGTGGAATCGACAGAGCCTGCCGTGAACGGCGGCAACAGAACTTGGGACGTGGCGGCGTCGAGGATCTCGGCGCGCAGCTCGCCCTGCGGACAGGCGGCGTTGACGAAGAGGTGCTTGCCGCTGAAGGTGACCGGCCGGGTGGTGACGGTGCCGAGGGAGGCGCCGGCGTTGAGCGAGGCGAAACCGTCGCGGCGGAGCGTGGCGAGGCCGATGGCGTTGGGGTCGTACATGCTGCCGCCGTTGATTTTCCCGTCGGGGCGGATGGCGCCGTCCATGTCGCCGCGGCAGCCGGAGTAGTAGAAGTGGAGCCGGTCGCCCACGATCACGCAGATGTTACCGCCGCCCTCGATGAACCCGCGCTCCCAGTCGTCTTTGCGCGAGGCGGGAAGATGCGCGCGGCGGTCGGGCCGGGAGAAGTGGAAGCCGTCGCGGCTGTAGCCGAAAGAAATCTCGTTCAGCTTGGGCAGGCCCATGCGTTCGCAGCGATTGTTCTCGGGGCCGCGGTGCAGTTCGAAGAAGCCGAGCATGACGCTCTCATAGGCGACGGCGTCGAAGTTGTAGAGCTGGGTCTTGTGCTTGTAGCCGGGTTCCGGAGCGTCGAGACTGTCGGCGGCGAGCCAGGGCACGGTGTCGGCGGGGGTCCACTTGGCGCCCGCGAGGAAGTCTTCGCATTCTCGGTAGTGGCGCGAGCGGCCGCGAAAACTGGTGCGAAGGCTGTAGACCCATTGATTGCGGAAGGGGTTGTAGAACATAGACGAACGGTCGCCGGTGGGGCCCGTGACGGTGTGGTTGGTCCAGTGGACGCCGTCGGCCGAGGTGAAGCTGTGGGCGGGCTGCGTGCCGCCGGGGTTGGTCGAAAAGAGTTTGAAGCGCTGTTGCGGGTCGCGCGCCTCCCAGTCCGGCACGAGGCCGTAGGAGTCGGGCTGGAAGCCGGGCGGCAGGGCCTGGTTGGTGCCGGGGTTGACGTCGAGCGCGGGGCGCGTCCAACGGAGGCCGTCAGGGCTGGTGGCGAGAGCGAGGGTGCCTCGGAAATACGTGCCCGCCTGATACCACATGTGGAAAAGCTGTTTCTCCGGGTGCCACCAGACGCAGGGGCGGCAGACACCGCCGACGATGCCGGTCTGGCGTTCGATGCCGGTCTCGCAGGTCAGGACCGGGTTGCCGGCGTATTTTTCCGGCAGGTGGAACATGTGCAGCAGGTCGGTGGCCTCGATCAGGAAGTCGTCGACGAAGAGCTGGCGGCCGGTATCGATGCGGATGACGGCGGGAGGGTGGCTGAGGTAGGGGACGGGCATGGGGGCGTCCGAGCGCGTGTCGATCTCCTCGGGCGGCCACACTTCCGGCAGCGTGATGTTGTTGTAGAGGCGTTCGCCGGTGTTTTCCGGCCAGGTGCTTTTGACAGCGGGTTTGACGGTTATCTGGGAGAAACCCAACACGACGCACCACTTGCCGAGCTTCAGCGTCTCGCCGGCCGTCAGGCTTTTTTGGTAAGCGGTGACGCGCTCGTGGGCGTTGGTGCCGAAGAGCTGGAAGGGCGGCAGGTCGGCGGCCGGGCTGAAGCCGTACGCAAGCAGGGCGGCGGCCATGGAGGTGGCGTGGGGCACCTCGGGCGGCGTGAGCGCGACAAGCTCGCCGGGGGAGGTGCACCGGAGCCGCAGGCCGTCTATCGTGGCGCGCAGGAATGGCCTGCCCTTGAGCGCGGGCGGGGGTTCCGCGAGCCGGTAGGTCCGGTCGGCAAAGAGACGCGCGCCGACGTCAAAGGCGGCGGTCTCGCAGGTGTCGGTGCCGCGCGGGAACACGTCCAGATGCGCGCCGCCGGCGCGGGCGGTGGCTGTCAGGAGCAGCAGCAGGCAGATCGGTGCGCGCATACGTGTTCTCGCTAGTCGCGGGTCGCGGTTCGCGCGTCCTCGTCCTTGAGCGACGGCTGTCCGAGGCTGCCTGCGGCCAGGTAGCCGCCGCTCGCGCCGGATGCGGAAGGGGAGACCCAGAAGGCGTACAGGCTGCCGCCGGAGAGGCGGAAGCGGAGGCGGACGGGGCGGCCCGCGAAGGCCGAGACGTCGCCGAGGCGCAGGCGGG
>JAKJGY010000134.1 GCA_022704145.1 Verrucomicrobiota bacterium | reverse complement strand
GGCGCCTCTGCCGGCGGCGTCCGCCGCGCCGCTCGCGCGCCCGCCGCGAATCCTCGTCCGCCGCACCACGCCCTCCGCCGCCGCCTGCTTCGGGCGGCCCGCCAGCGAGCTGTTCAGCCTCCGCGACGACACCGCCCTGCAGCGCGGCACCCGCCTGCATGAGGCCCTGCGCCGCATCGTCTGGCTCGACCCCGCCGCGCCGCAACCGCCCGGCCTTGCGCCGGAGGAACTCGACCTGACCGCGCCCTCGGCTTTCCGCGACGCGCTGAAGCGGCCGGCCGACGCCACCGGGCTCTGGCGCGAACGGAGCTTCGAACTGCTCGCTGACGACGTGTGGATGTCCGGCACCTTCGACCGCGTCGTCTTCCGCAGCGCCGCTGACGGGCGCAGCGCCGAGATCTTCGACTTCAAGACCAACCGGCGTCGTTCCAACGAGTCGCAGGCCGCCTTCGCACAACGCCTGGCCGACACCTACGCAGCGCAGATGGCCGACTACCGCCGCGCCCTCGCGCGGCTCACCTCCCTGCCTGAGGCCGCCATCCGCTGCACCCTGCTCCTGACCGAGACCCGCCAGGCCGTCCCGCTCGCCCCGAAACCGTGCGGCGCGGCACTCCCCACTTGACCCTTACAGGCCCCTGTGACACACTTTCAACAGCTCACGCGGGCGCGGCCCGCAACCCAATTGGAATGTTGGGAGGGTGGAATGATGGTGTCGAATCGCGTGCCTTCGCATGGATCTCCCATCATTTCAGTATTCCATCATTCCAAAATAACCTGTTATTGATTGCTGTTGCTGGTTCGTGAGGCACTAAAGGATACCCCGACTATGACACTCCATGACCCTCTGAATGCGCTGAACGACTTTGACGCCGACGTGCGCCGCCAAGCCCTGCGGGCGTGTGCCGCCACCGCCGCGTTCCCCCGCCCGGGACCGCTCTTCAACATGCACTGCCACTCGTTCTTCTCGTACAACGCCGACGGCTGGTCGCCCTCGCGCGTCGCCTACGAGTGCCGTAACCGCGCCCTGAACGCAGCCGCGCTCTGCGACTTCGACGTGCTCGACGGCCTCGGCGAGTTCCTGTCCGCGTCCCGCTTGCTCGCGTTGCGCGCCGCCGTCCATCTGGAGACCCGCGCCTACGTGCGCGAGTGTGCCGCCGACGACATCAGCTCACCGGGCGAGCCGGGCGTGACCTATATCATGGGCTGCGGCTTCACCGCCCTGCCCGCCGACGGGACGTCCCAGGCCGCCACCCTCGCGCGCCTGCGCCAGGGCGCGCAGGACCGGAACCTCGCCCTGATCGCGCGCGTCAACGGCGCGCTGCCCGAGATCGCCGTCGACTACGCGCGCGACGTGCAGCCGCTCACCCCCAAAGGCGTGGCCACCGAGCGCCACATCATGCGCGCCTACCGCCTGCAGGCGGAGAAGGCCTTCGCCGCGCCCGCGGCGCGCGCCGCGTTCTGGGCGCCGCTGCTCAAGTGCGCTGCCGCGGACTATCCGGCCCTTGAGGCGAACATCCCCAAGATGGAGGATCTCGTGCGCAACGCGCTGGCTAAGCGCGGCGGCATCGGTTACATCCAGCCCGACGAGAGCACCTTCCCGCTGGCCGACGACTTCACGCGCTGGGTCGCCGCCTGCGGCGCGATCCCGACCATCGCCTGGCTCGACGGCACCAGCGGCGGCGAAGCCAAGTGCGACCTCCTGCTCGACCTGATGGCCGACAAGGGCTGCGCCGCGCTGAACATCATCCCGGACCGCAACTGGAACCTGAAGAAGCCCGAGGAGGCCGCGCTCAAGCAGGCCAAGCTCGACGAGGTCGTCAAAGGCTGCGTCAAGCGCGACCTGCCCATCAATATCGGCACCGAAATGAATAAGGGCGGACTGCCCTTCGTGGACGATATCACCGGCCCCGTGCTCAAGAACTACGCCGCCGAGTTCACGCGGGGGATGCAGGTCATGGTCGGGCAGACCCTGCTCGGCCTCTACGCCCGCGCGCCCTACCTCGGCGAGCGTGCGCAGGCCGAATTCAAGGACCTCAAGAAGCGCAACGCCTTTTACGCTTCGGTCGGCGCGCTGCCCGCGCTGACCGACGCCTACGCCGACGCGCTGCATGAGGCCGGCCCTGAGCGCGCGTTCTCCATGCTCGCCGATACCGCACGGAAGCTGTAAGGCGGCTAGACCGGGACGGATCCGCTCCAGCAATCAAGCGATCTAAAAGCCGTGCGTATGGGCAATCGACTGTGCTCTGCGAATCTCCCCGCTGGACGCGTTCGCCGAAGCTGCCGTAGGACTGTGGGCCAAGGCAGGAATAGGCGCATGGAATATGCGGGCGACAACCGTGCGGAGCCGATTTGAACCAACTTCCACCAACTCCTTTGTGTTGACCGCTGTTTGATTTCGTGTTCTAATTTAGGTACGTTGTTTCACAAAAGGAACAACTGTGCGAAAGCGGGTTGGTGGTGACACATAACAATATTCTCATGGCCGGTGCCGTATGTCTTGTGCCGCTGTGCCTCGCGTTCGCGCAGGGCACGGGCCTGACCGGCCAGTACTACGAGAACTCGGATTTCACGTCCCTCGCAACAACGCGGGTCGACACGAACGTCAATTTCAACTGGGGTAGCGGCCTGCCTACGGGCACGGCGATCACCAACGCCGACACGTTCGCCGTGGCCTGGTCCGGCCAGCTCGAGCCGGAGCACTCCGAGCTGTACACGTTCTACGTGACGGCTGACGACACGGCGAAGCTGTGGGTCGACGACCAGATGCTCGTGGGCCGCACGTTCTACGGCGGCGAGCAGCGCGGGCAGTTGCGCCTCAAAGCGGGCCACCGCGTCAACCTGCGCCTCGAATACACTGAGAACACCGGCGGCGCAAGCGTCAAGCTGGAGTGGGCGTCGCCGTCGCGGCCGCGGACCGTGATCCCGACGGCGCGGCTCTACCCGGCCCAAGAAATCCCCAACGGCGGCGCGCTGATGATGGAGATCTGGACGAACCTCACCGGCGTGAGCACCGCGACGCTGACGAGCAGCGCGAACTACCCGAACAAGCCGGCCATGCGCGAGTTCGTCACGTCGTTCGAGTGCCTCGCGACTAACTGGGAGAGCAACTACGGCACGCGCGTCACCGGCTTCCTTCGCGCGCCGACCAACGGGACCTACACCTTCGCCGTGAGCGGCGACGACGCCGCCCAGCTTTTCCTGAGCCCCACCACCAACGCCGCCGCGAAAGCGCTCATCGCCAGCGTGACGAACGCGACCGCGTTCCGCGAGTGGGCGAACCACGCCGGGCAGGTCTCCGCGCCCGTCGCGCTCGCGGCGGGCCAGCGCTGCTACGTGGAGCTGCTGCACAAGCAGGGCGCCGGACCGGACCATTGGAGCGTCGGCTGGATGAAGCCGGGCGACGCGGCGTTCAGCGTGATTCCCGGCGCGGCGCTCATGATGCCGGGCACGGAGCGGGCCACGCCGAGCACATCGAGTTACTTCAACTCCCTCGCCACCGAGCAGCCCCGGCTGGGCTGCACGCGCGCGCGCTTCATCTGGCTGCGGCAGCAGTACCTCAGTCCGACGGCGAGCGCCGCCAAGACCCGGGCGCAAGCTATCGTCAGCCTGGCGAACAGCGACGTGGTCAACAACACCCGGCACTACGGCAACGAGATACCGCGCCTCGCGCTGGCGTGGTGGCTGACGGGCAATTCGACCTATGCGGAGAAGGTCTGGACGAACACGCTGGAAACCATGTCGGGCGGCGACTACACGTCGAAGTGGAAGGGCTTCACGCTGCGCCAGCTCGCCTACGCCTACGACTGGCTCTACCCGTATTGGGACAGCTCGCGCCGGACCACGCTGCTCAACTTCCTGGTCAACAGCGGCCTGAACTACCAGGCCAACGCCTACGGCAACAATATCGGCATCCTCAACGACAGCGGCTTCATCCAGGCGGCGCTGGCGGTCGGCACGGGCAACGAGGGCGCGGCCGAGCCGGACCTGTCGCAGGCGGTGTCGCAGCTCGCGGCGAAGATCGACCAGTGGGAGCCGAACGCCGGCGCCTGGCTGGAGGGCACGGACTACGGCGTGTTGGCCAAGCTGGGGCTCTCGGATGCCCTGCATGCGCTGGACACCGCGCTGGGCTCCACCTTCGGCCTCGGTCGTGTCCCCGGCTTCTTCACCGCGCGACGCGAGCCGCTGACCATCATGAGCAACACGCGCCAGCGCTTCACCTTCAGCGACGTGGGCACGGGCAGCAACGTTCCGATGGGTTGGGGCAACTGGTGGGCGCGGCGCTACGACGCGCTGGAGGTTTTCGACTTCAGCCGCCAGTCAGGGAACAGCACCTGGAACGCCTTGCTGCTGCCCGAGACAACCGTCTCACCCGCGCAGGCGGGGCTCAACCCCGACACCTGCTTCCGCGGCCCGGTGACCGCGGTGGAGAAGGCCTTGATGCAGCACGTGGTGACACTGCGCGAGAACTGGACCGACTCGAAGGCCACCTTCGTCGGCGGCATGGGCGGCACCTACATGAGCCACGGCATGCTGCAGAGCGGCACCTTCCAGCTCTGCGCGCGCGGCGTGAACTGGTTCGTGGACCTGAAGAGCGAGAGCTACGACGTGCCGAACCACAACACGACGACCCCCAGCAGCGGCCGCGACCGCTGGGACTACTACCGCAACCGCGCCGAAGGCCACAACTGCCTGGTCGTCAACCCGGGCTCGGGGCCGGACCGCATCTGGGACGCGCCCTCCGCTCCGCTCCTGAGCTTCCAGTCGGCGCAGGGCGGCCAGCGCAGCTTCGCCGTCTGGGACCTCTCCAAGAACATCAGCGGCGTCACGCGCGTGCAGCGCGGCCTCCAGCTCCTCGGAAACCGACGGCAGGTGCTCGTGCAGGATGAGATCGTCACGCCGAGCGCGAGCGCGGTCTGGTGGTTCGCGCACTTCGGCAGCAGCGTGGGCACGAACATCAGCGCCGACGGCACGAGCGTCACGCTGCAGAGCGGCTCGGAGCGCCTGTGGGGCAAGATCGTCAGCGGCGGCGGCGTCTGGACGATTCGGAACGCGGAGCCGCTGCCGACCTCACCCTGGCCGCCCGAAAACGCCAACAACAGCGGCTACCGCAAGCTGGCGATCAACCTGACCGGCGTCACCAACACCACGCTCGCCGTCTGGTTCGTGCCGCTGGCGCCGGGCGAAAGCGCGCCGACCAACACACCCGCGCTCACGCCGCTCAGCACGTGGAACCTCGTCGCGCAGAACGAGCCGCCCACCGCCAGAAACGGTGTCGCGACCGTCACGAACAACGTGTCGGTCGACGTGGAGCTGCGGAACCTCGTGTCCGACGACTGGACCTATCCGACGGCCATGGCCTTCGCCGTGACCAACGCCCAGGGCGGCTCGGCCACGCTGCTGGCGGACGGCCACACCGCGCGCTTTACGCAGGCGACGAATGCGGTCGGCGACATGAGCTTCGACTTCATCGCCATCGACGACGCGTTGCTCCGCAGCAGCCCCGCGACGGTAACCGTGGGCGTCGCCCCCGTGACTACCGTCTGGACCAACGCCGCAAGCGGGAGCTGGAGTTCGGGCTCGAACTGGAGCAACGGCGTCGCGCCGGTCAGCAGCCACGGCGCGCGCGTGGAGTTCTTCACCGGGCAGGCGCTCGGCGCCGGCGCGCTCACCGCCAACAACAACCTCGGCGGCCCGCTGCTGCTCAACGCCCTCGCCTTGAGCGGCAGCAGCACCAGCACACGCACGGTCACGCTCAACGGCGGCCCGCTGGAGCTGGTCAGCAACGGGTTCACCCCGCCCTCGGTCACGCTCTCAGGCGTCGGCTCGGGACTGACGTACAGCGTCTCCAACGCGCTCACGCTGACCGAGGACACGGTCTTCTACGCGAGCAACTCCGGCACGTTTATCTTCCGCGGCGCGATCAGCGGGGCCGGCGGTCTGACCCGCAGTAACACGTACAGCACGCTTATCCTGGCCGGCGCCAACACGTATCAGGGCCGGACGACAGTCGCCGCCGGCACGCTGCAGATCGGCAGCGGCGGCGCCTCCGGCTCGCTGGGCGCGGGCGACGTGCTCAACAACGGCGCCTTGCGCTTCTCGCGCACCGGGACCACGCTCGTGCCGAACGCCATCAGCGGGACGGGCAGCCTGACTGTGGCGAATCCCGCCCGGGCCGACACCGTGCAGCTCACGGGCGACAACGCGTTCACAGGCGCGGTGACCGTCAGCGGCGGCTCGCTGTTCCTCTCCGACCCCGCGCAGCTCGGCAGCGGTGCGAAAACCCTCACCGTGAACGGCTCGGCGGCAGCGCTGCTGCTCGACGGCGGCAGCGGCGGCCTCACCCTGCCGGAGACGCTTACGCTCACGCTCAGCAACCCGTACTCGCAGGGCGCGGTCGTCAGCCTCGCGGGCGATAACGTGATCGAAGGTCCCGTCAACTTGGTGAGCGGCGCAGGCGGAACGGCCCTCACCGTCTCGAACGGCACCCTCACGCTCAGCGGGACGATCGCGCCCGCCACCACCGGCCGCACGCTCGACTTGCGCGGCACCGGCCGCGGCTTCATCCTCGGCGCGGTGAGTGACGGCGCAGGCGCGAACCTCTTGTCCGGCCTGATGAAGAACGAGCGCGGCTCCTGGACGCTGAGCGGCAACAACGCCTACAGCGGCCCCACGGCGGTGAACGGCGGCGCGCTGATCGTCAACGGCAGCCTGAGCGGCACGGGCCTCGTCACGGTGGCCGCCTCGGGGATGCTCGCCGGCAACGGCGTGATCGCGCCCCCGGCCTCCGTCAGCGGCGCGCTGGCGCCGGGCGACGGCTTCGGCGCGCTGACCTTCGGCAGCAACCTGACCTTCGGCGCGACCGGCCGGCTGCGCTGGGAGCTGGCCGGCAACGCGGCCGGCGCGGGCGACCTCGTCAGCGCCGCGGCGGTGTCCGTCGCCGCAGGCGCCAAAGTCGACGTGTTTCTGGACAGCCCCGGCGGCACGGTGAACCTCGCCCACGCCTTCTGGCGCACCGGCCGCTCCTGGCCGGTCCTCGCGGCGGCCAGCCAGACCGGCGCGTTCAGCCTCGGCACCAACGCGGCCGACCGCGCCGGGCATCCGGTCGCGACGTACGGCGCCTTCAGCCTCTCGAATAGCGCGTCGGGGACGAGCCTCATCTGGACGCCGCTGCCCGGCTTCCCCGTCATCACGGATCCGGGCGTCGTCATCACGGCCCCGGCCGCCACACCCTGGACGCTGCCGTCCGGCGTCGCCAGCCTGAAGCTCGCTGCCGCAGTCACGAGCGGCGGCGGAACCGCGCTAGGGACGAGGTGGTCGCAGGTCGCCGGAGAAGGCGCGGCAACGTTCGACCAGCCGGCCGCGACGAACACCACGGTGCGCTTTTCCGACGAGGGCACCTACGTGCTGCGCTGCACGGCCACGAACGAAGTGGGGCAGAGCTTCGCAGACGTTGCGGTGACCGTTCCCGGCAACGCGCCGTGGCGCCAGACGCGCGTGACCTTCCCCGGCTACGGCCGCGGCGAGGCGCTGACGAACTTCCCGGCGCTGGTCGTGCTCGGCGCGCACATCCCCGGCTTCGATTACGCCGATTTCCTGGACGAGGCCGGCGGCGACCTGCGCTTCTTTGCGGCCGACGGGTCGACGCCGCTGAACCACGAGATCGAGAGCTGGGCTCCTGACGGCCTCTCGCACGTCTGGGTGCAGGTGCCGCGGCTGACGAACGGCTGCTCCGTCATCGCGCGCTGGGGCGACCCGTCGGCGGCCGATGCGCCGCCGTGTACAACCAACGGCGCCACGTGGGCGAACGGCTTCCTCGGCGTGTGGCATCTCGCCGAGACGCAGGGCGCGCACCTCGACTCCTCGCCGCGCCGGTCCGCCTCGCGCCTCGTGCAGGTCGACGCGCAGGGCACGGCGTCGGGAATCGCCGGTGCCTGTGACGATTTCAACAGCGCGGCCAGCAACTACGTGAGCCTGCCGGACATGGGTACGAGCGCGCAGGTGACGGTGGAGTGCTGGGTGAACCTGAACACCACGCCGGGCGGAGGCGACATCGGCCTAGTCTCCTCCGACCCGTGGAGCACGGGCGTGACGCACTTCAAGACGGCCAGCAATTTCCAGCTCAAGGCGCAGGTCTACGGCGGCACGGCGGTGACTTCAGCGTCGAACGCCGTGTCCGTCGGCGACTGGTTCTACGCGGCCTACACGAGCGTCAGCGGCAGCACGGGCCTGAAGCTCTTTCTGAACGCGCGCCAGCTCGGCAGCGGCACCGGCTCGTCGGCCAACAACCTGACCGACCTCAACATCGCCCGCGAGTACAACGGCCGTTACCTGAACGCCCGCGTCGACGAGGTTCGCGTCTCCTCGGTCGCCCGCTCGACGAACTGGCTCTGGGCCGTCTATCAGAACCTCGCGTCCAACGCGGCCTTCGTCGCCTGCGAAGCGGCGGTTCAGGTCACCAACACGCCGCCGACGCTGGCCGCGCTGACGAACCGCGCCGCGCGCGCCGGAACGCTGCTGTCCGTGGCGGCGTCGGCGGCCGACCGCGACGCGCCGCCGCAGTCGCTGACCTACCGCCTGCTCGAGGCTCCGGGAGGCGTCGCGCTCGACACCGACACGGGCGTGCTGCGCTGGCGCCCGTCGGTCGGCCAGGCCGGGCAGTCGCATCCGGTCACCGTCGCGGTCGAGGACGACGGCCTGCCCGTCCAGTCCGCCGCCCGCACTTTCCTCGTGGCCGTCGAACCGGTCACACAGCCTGCGGTCGCGCAGGCGCAATTCGTCGGCGGCAAGCTCCGCCTTGGCGTTTCGGGAGACGCGGGCCTCGACTACAGCGTGCAGGCCTCGTCGAACCTTGTGGACTGGGCCACCGTATTCACGACCAACTCGCCCGCCCAGCCGTTCAGTTGGACCGACCCGAACTCGCTCCTCTATCGCTCCCGCTTCTACCGCGTGCTCATCGGGCCGTGACGTGCTCATCGGGCCGTACGAAGTCCGCTGACTAGCGCCCGCTGTACTGGCGCGCCTCCATACTACAGGGCGCTACGAGCCTGCTGAAGCGTTTCAGCCGCAAGGCTCTACACTCGCCTGAGGAGTAAGGCATCTCGCCTCTCCTCACCCCATCTGATCCAGCGGGCTCTTCGGCGGCGTGCGCAACCCCTTCGCCACCTGACCTATGGAAAAGAGCCGCCGCACCCAGTCCAGATACGCCTGCTCCGCTAGGCTGTCAAAGATAAGCCGCTTCCGTTTAAACCAGCTCGACTGGCCTGTTCAACGGGAGCGCATCGCGGCGTTTGTGAAGCGGTGCAGGCCCGGCTTGTGATGGACGCCACAGGTGTCGGTGATCCTGTCTTCGATGATCTGCGCCGGATGCTGCCACACGTCGAAGGGTTCAAGATCACGGCGCAGACCAAGCGCGAGCTGGTGCAGGGACTGATGGTGGCCGTCGAGCAGCGCCGTGTGAAGTGGCCTGCGGGTTCCGGCGGGCCGCTGACCGGCGAGGAGCTGCAGACGGTCTCGAAGATGCTGGAGGGCAAGGGCGAAATGGAGATCCTCTTCTCGCTCGGGTACTACACGGGCGCGCGGCTGGGCGACTGCGTCCTGATGCGCTGGGACATGATCGACATGGGGGCGCGGAAGATCCGCTACACCCCGCACAAGACGCGCAAGAGCAACGAGGTCATCACGCTCACGATCCACCCCACCCTCTTCGACCTGCTGGACCGGACCCCCAAGGCCGACCGGCGCGGGCTGGTGCTCCCCGATCTCGGCAAGCTCTACATGACCCGGACGGACGTCGCGGCGGTGTCCAAGCGCATCCAGCGGGTATTCGAGGATGCGGGCATCGACACGGGGCTGAAGGTGGAGGGCTACAGCCGGGCCGTGGCGCAGGTCGGCTTCCACTCCCTGCGGCACGCACACATCACCGCGCTGCTTGAGAACGGCATACCCATGGACGCTGTGCGGCAGCAGGCCGGCCACGCGTCGCTGGAGATGACGGCGCGCTACTACCACGCCAGCGAGAAGACGCTCCAGGCCACCGCCCACGCCCTCCCCCCTATCAGCGGCACATCAGGCGCTGACGCGGCAGGCGCGAAGCTGGAGGCGGTTCTGACGGGGCTGGAGGGGCTGGGCAAGGAGGATCTGGCGAAGGTCGGCGAGCGGGTGAAGGAGATGATGGCGAAGTAGTGGCGTTAGCGAGGTAAGCGCGATAAGCGTGAAAGCGGAAGGTTGATACCGGCCGGCCTTCTTGAAGGTGCCAGCGGCTTTTGCTTTGTCCAATAAACGATCTTGTCCAATGATATTGGATGTCGTACAGTATTGGACATCAACGGCTATGAAAAGAGCTTCCGACATCTTCAGACTGGCATCCGAGTCCGTCAAGGGCTTGGCCATGCTTTCTTGCGCGGATCGGCCGCGAGGGATCGCGGACAACGGGTTCGATGGCGTCGCAGAGATCCGGGTTGGGAAGCGCATGATCCGGAAGCCCTATGTGGTACGCTCCACGGTTGGGCCGGACACGGTTCACCTGCTGTCGCTGCTGCGGCGCGGCAGCGCGGACGGATTGTTTTTGGTGGCCTCCCATGTGAACGACCGGACCGCGGAGCTGCTGCGGAGCGCCGATGTCCAGTTCGTGGACACGGACGGGAACGTTTTTCTGACAGGCGACGGGATGTACATTTGGGTAACCGGCAGGCGTACTCGCCGGGCGGCGGCGGGTTCGGGCGTCGTTTCGACGGACCGGGCCTTTCATCCGGGCGGACTCCAACTGCTCTTCCACCTGTTGACTGATTCCGCTTTGGACGCGGGGAAGCCTGGGTCCGCCCTGGTCGACAAGACCTACCGGGAGATCAGCGCCGCGACCGGGATCGCGCACAGCACGGTCGGATGGGTCATGGCGGACCTTATACAGCAGAAGTTCGTTGTCCAGGTGTCGCCGGGGCAACGGATGCTCGCCGACCGCCTCCGTATCCTGGAGCGCTGGGTGCAGGCGTACCTCGCGCGCATGCGGCCCGGCCTCGTTGTTGAGCGCTACCGGCCCGCGCGAGCGGACTGGTGGCAGGACGCCGAACTGGCCGACGGGCTCTGGTCGGGCGAGACGGCCGCCGCCCTGCTGACGCAGTCGCTCAAGCCGCAGACGGCCACGGTGTTCGGCGGGCGGCCGTCGCACGATTTTGTGTTGCGCCATTCGCTTCAAAAGGATGCCGGCGGGGCCGTCGAGTTCTTGAAGCCGTTTTGGCGCACGCCGTCGGACCGGGCCGGCGGCAGCCCCTGCGTCCACCCCCT
>JAKJGY010000338.1 GCA_022704145.1 Verrucomicrobiota bacterium | reverse complement strand
GGCGTCGTGATGCCGCTGTCCGCCTTTGCCGGGGGAGTCGGCGGGCTGACTCAGGTTCACGGCATCCGGGTCTGTTATCAAAATCTGGTTGCGCTGAAAAAGTCAGGCGGCAAGCGGCATAGCCGCAAGCCGCCCTCTTTCATTTCATTTTCTTTGCTTTGATCGGCGGCGGGGCCGCCCGCACAAGGTGAAGTTCCTTCCTGTCGAGCAGCTCCCACGAGACCTCCTCGCCGCCCTCGACGCCCAGCGCCGCCGCGAGCGGCATGGGGATGTAGACGAAGAACCTCACGTTCTGCCCCTTGGTCCTGATGGCCTGTATCCGCAACGGGTAGGACGCGGCGGACGCCTTTTCCTGTTTTTTCGGCATAGAGCCCCCTTTCAGCTTGTCAATATAGCCTATAGGCTATATCATGTCAACCATGAACGCCATTACTGTCCTGATCGACGGCGACGCTCCCGCCGTCAGGCCCTACGCGCTCATGCGCGACCGCGTACTCCCGTCGCTGGAACGACGGCGGGAAGAGATCGAGAGGATGTACGCCCCTGTCATGGGGCGGCCGGAGACGGATCCGGTCCTGCTCATGGCCGCGACCGTCCTGCAGATCATGCAGCGGCTTCCCGACAGGGCCTGCGCCGAGGCGTGCCTGTACGACGCCCGGTGGCGCTTCGCGCTCGGCGACATGCCGCCGTTCCACCCGACGACGCTGGTGCATTTCAGGAACCGGCTGGCGGAGAACGGCAAGGCGAGGCTCTCGCTCGAGGCCTGCCTGGAGTCCATGCGCGACGCCGGGTATCTGAAGTCTTGCCGGGCCGTCCGGATCGACTCCACCCACCTGCTGGCGCGCATCGCTGACATGTCCCGGCTCGAATGCGTCCGCGAGACGCTGCGGCTGGCCCTGGATTTCCTCGCGCGGTTCGGCGGTGTTGCGGCCTGGGAGCCGTGGTCCGGACGCTACGCGGACCGCAACCCGGAGGAGCTGCGCAAGGCGTCTGCGGAGAGACTGGCCGCCCGCATGGACGAGGCCGGCGCGGACATGCGGGACGTGCTGGAGAAGGCGGACGCGCTCGGCGAGGCCGTGGCCGGGGCGGAGCCCGTCGCCCTGCTGCGCCGCGTGTTCGGAGAGCAGTTCGAGCTCCGGGACGGTGCGCCCGCCCAGCGCCGCGCGTCGGAGGCCGGCGCGGCCGTCAACCCGCACGACCCCGAGGCGCAGTGGAGCACCAAGAAGACGCTCGGCAAGGCCGGCTGGCGCGGGTACAAGGCGCAGGTCTGCGAAAGCGTGGAGGACGCCACATGCGCGAAGGGCGAGCCGACGAAGGCCGTCGTCACCGCCGTCCTCGTCCAGCCCGCGACCGGCAGCGACCACGGCAGCGTCCCAGGCATCCTCGCCGAACACCAGTCCGCTGTCGGCGCCGGCTGCCCTCCCCCGGACGAGGTGTTCGCGGACGCGGGCTACGTGAGTGCGCCCGCGCTGCTCAAGGCCGAGGCCGGCGGATACGCCCTCACCGGGCCGATGCCCGCCCCGCCGCACAGCGGGAAACGCTTCGGGTCGGACTCCTTCGCCGTCGACATCCCCGGGCGGGTCGCGGTCTGCCCCGCCGGCCACGCCAGCTCGGAGTGCGACAGGATTGACGACGCGAAGCATGCGCAATACGGCGCCAAGTATTACTTCGCCTGGCCCGCGAAGACCTGCGCCGCCTGCCCCTTGCGGGAACAGTGCGTGTCTAAGAAGAGCAAGCTGGCGCGAAGGACGCTTGAGGTGTCGGAGCACCACATGACGGTCCAGGTGCGCAGGGCTCTCTGCAAGACGCCGGAGTACCGCAGCCGCATGCGCAAGCGCAACGCGGTCGAAGGCACCCACAGCGAACTGGTCAGGGGGTACGGCCTGCGGCGCTGCCGCTACAAGGGCAGGAGCAAGACCGGCCTCCAGGCCCAGTTCACCGCGACGGCGTGCAACCTGCGGCGCTGGGCGCGCCGCCTTTGCTGGGAGGAACGCAAAATGACGTAAACACGACAGAAAGGAGGGCTCGGGGCCAGCCGGAACGTCACAAAAAGCGGACGGGACTGCGAAAATCCGAAACAGACCGAGAAAACGGCCGCAGGCTTGATCCTGCGTGAAGGAAACCGCAAAATGACTGCCGACAGAAAATGGGCCTCTGCGGTTATGGACAGCTATCGGCACCCGACTTTTTCAGCGCAACCGTCATCATACTTCCGGGCGACACCGTGATCCGGTTGTGCATCGTGATGCGTCCCGTCAGTGTCAACGTATTGGTCCCGCCCCCTCCCTCCGACAGCGCTCCGCCATTGAACACGATCCTTTCCGGAACGGACATGGTGCCGTACCCGTACAGCGTACCGCCGTTGACCGTCGTGTCGCCCGCCGTGTTTCCACCT
>JAKJGY010000133.1 GCA_022704145.1 Verrucomicrobiota bacterium | reverse complement strand
GTGGTCTGCGGGACAATGGGGACAGACTGATGGGAGCTGCGGAGACGCGTTGGCGTGGCATGGAAAACACGCAAGCCAAAAGGCTTTTGTGCCTTACGAACCAACAACAGCAAGCAAAAACAAGTTGTTTTGGAAGGATGGGATACTGGAAGGATGGAAGATCCATGCGAAGGCACGCGATTCAACACCCTCATTCCACCCTTCCAATATTCCAACTGGGTTGCGGGCCGCGCCCGCGTTAGAAAGGGAGGAGCGTATGTTTTTTATCGGACCGCATGTGTCGATCGGGGGCGGGGTTGCGAACGCGCCGGGGAACGCCAGGGCTTTAGGGGCCACCGGTTTTGGCATGTTTGTCAAGAACCAGCGGCAGTGGTCAGCCGCACCCTATGCGGCGGCGGAGGTGGAGGCCTTCAAGTCGCAGATGGTGGCGGAGGGCTATACCGCCGCGCAGGTGCTGCCGCATGCGGGATACCTCATCAACCTCGCGAACCCCGACCCGGAGGCGCACGCGAAATCGATGGCCTCGCTGTTGGATGAGCTGCGGCGCTGTATGGCGCTGGGGCTTGACAAGCTCAACTTCCATCCGGGTAGCCACCTGCGTTTGATCACGACCGAGGAGGCGTGCGCCCGCGTGGCGCGGTCGCTCAACGCGGCGCTGGCTGAGACGCAGGGCGTGACCCTGGTGATCGAGAACACGGCGGGCAGCGGCGGCAACCTCGGTTCGCGCTTCGAGGAGATCCGTGCGATCCTCGACGGTGTGGACGACAAGGCGCGCGTGGGCGTCTGTCTCGACACCATGCACGCGTTCGCGGCGGGGTTTGACCTGCGTACGCGTGACGGCTTCCTGAAGACCATGGACCATTTCGACCGGACGGTCGGCATGCCCTACCTGCGCGGCATGCACCTCAACGACTCGATGGTCGAGTTCAACTCGCATAAGGACCGGCATGAGTCGCTCGGCTCCGGGCTGCTGGGCCTGGAGGTGTTCCGGTGTATCATGAAGGATGAGCGCTTCGAGAACCTGCCGTTGGTGCTGGAGACGCCGAACGAGGATATCTGGGCGCAGGAGATTCAGCAATTGAAGGAACTGGCGGGGTAGTGCGAACACGTAAGGGCGCGCCGCTGGGACGCGCCGGTCAGAAATGGGGAACGAATGAAAACAGTGAGCGGGGTCTTGGCGCTATTGCCGCTGGCGGCGCTGGCGGGCGAAGCGGTGTTGAGCTTGGGCGGCGCCCTAAAGCTGGAGCGGCCTACGGTGGAGCTGCAGGGCAGCCTGTATACGGCGGGCTGGAAGAAGAGCGTGAGCGGCGGCGGACTGACCTTTCCCGACGCGCAGGGCGTTTGCGTGTTCAAGCTCGCGGCTTCGGAGCGGGAGACGGTTTCCGGACGGGCGGAGGTGACGCAGGCTGCGGACGGTGCCGTGCGCGCGGCGTATACGTTTACCCCGCAGTCCGAAATGACGCTGAACGGCCTCTTCGTGAACTTCCGGTTACCGGCCAAGAGGCTGGCAGGCGCGGGCTGGAAGGCCGACGCGAAGGCGGGCGTGTTTCCTTCTTCGCTCGGCAATACGGCGGTCTTCAGCGGCGCGATCCGTCGGCTCGAGGTCGACATCCCCGGGCCGACGCCGGAGCGGCTGGTGTTCGTGTTCGAGGCGCCGACGCCGGTGCTGATCCAGGACGACCGCAAGTGGGGCGACACCTTCGCCTTCCGCCTCGGCCATAACGGCGAACGCCGGTATGCGGCGGGCGAGCCGCTGAAGGTCGCCTTCACGCTCGCGGCGCATGAGCCCCTGTCTGTCGCCTACGACCGGCCCGTCACGATACAGGCCGGGGCCGAGTGGGTACCGCTCAGTTACCAGAAGGAGATCGTGCCAGGCTCCGCACTTGATTTCTCCGCCATGGGCTTTGTGGACGCGCCGGCCGGCCAGCACGGCTGGCTCCTGGCGAAAGGCCCGCACTTCGAGTTTGAGAAGCGTCCTGGGGTGGCGCAGCGCTTCTACGGGGTCAACCTCTGCAGCACCGCGAACTTTCCTTCTCCGGAACAGTCCGAGCGGCTCGCGGAGCGTTTCGTGCGGCTGGGTTACAACAGCGTGCGCATCCACCACCATGACCAGGGCTGCGTGCAGGGCAGCAAGGACGGCCTGACGCTCAACCCCGAGCAGATGGCTAAGCTGGACGCGCTGCTGGCGGCGTGCCTGCAGCGCGGCCTGTACGTGACGACCGACCTGTATGTGTCGCGCGTAGTGACCTGGCGGCACATCGGCATCGAGCGTGACGACCCGATGGACAAGCAGATCTTCAAGGCGCTGATCATGGTGTACGAGCCGGCGTATCAGAACTGGGCGACTTTCGCGAAGGCCTTTCTGACGCATGTGAACCCGCACACCGGGCGACGGTACGCCGATGAGCCGGGCATGCCCTTCATCGCGCTGGTCAACGAAGGGTCGATCGGGTATGCGATGCGCGAGGCGCGCGAGACCCCGCAGATGCAGGCCGCCTGGCGGGCGTGGCTCAAGGGAAAGCGCGCGAGTGATCCGGCGTTCGCGGAGATCCCGGAGGTGATGCCGACCTCGATGGGCGGACGGGAGGGCTCGGCGGTGGCGCTCTTCATCGCCGACACCGAGGCCCGGACCGTGGCCCGCATGAAGACGTTCCTGCGCGAGGAGATCGGTTGCCGCGCGCTGCTCTCAAACTACAACTGCGGGACGCACTATGTGCCCTTACAGCCGGTCAGGCAGAGTGTCTACGATTATGTCGACGACCATTTTTACGTCGATCATCCGCAGTTTATCGAGAAGCGCTGGGCGCTGCCGAGCCGGTGCGCCAATCTGAACCCGCTGCTCTCGGGCTGCCGCACGCCCGCCAACGTGGCGTTCACACGTCTGGCGGAGAAGCCGTTCACGGTTTCGGAGTTCAACTTCTCCGCACCCGGCATGTTCCGCGGCGTGGGGGGCATCCTGACCGGCGCGATGGGCGCGCTGCAGGACTGGAGCGCGATCTGGCGTTTCAGCTATTCTCACCGGCTGGAGAACATGCTCGACGGGCAGGGCGCCATGAGCTACTTCGATGTCTCGACCGACCCGCTGGGGCAGGCTTCGGAGCGGGCCTCGCTCTGTCTCTTCCTGCGTGGCGACCTCGCGCCCGCGACGGAGAAGGTCGCGATCGCGCTGCCGCCGGGAGAGGTCGGCGGGCTGAAGGCGAACGCGACGCGCGTCGCGCCGGAGTGGAGCGGGGCGGCTTGGCATGTGCGTGTCGCGACACAGGGCTCCGAGGCGGCCGCGCCGGGGTGGCGCCGGGTGCCTTTCAGCGAGGCTTACGCGTCCAACGCGGCGGCGGCCTTCGAGCCGCTGACCCGCTCCGCGGGCGCGCTGGTGATGGATCAGACACGCGGCGCCTTTACGCTCGTGACGGCGCGCACGGCGGGCGGCTTTGCCGAAGCGGGGGAGGTGCGGGCGGGGCCGCTCGTGTTCACGGTCACGGGAGCGCCTGCGACGGTGTGGGTGAGCGCACTGGACGGCGAACCGGTGGCGACGTCCGCGCGGCTGCTGCTGACACACCTCACCGACGTGCAGAACACCGGGGCTAAGTACGCGGAGCGGGAGCGCAAGACGTTGCTCTCGCACGGCGCGCTGCCGCACCTGGTACGGGCTGGCGAGGCGAAGGTGGCGCTGACGTTGCGGGCGCCGGAGGCGTACCGCGTGTACGCGCTGGCAACGGACGGCCGTCGGCTGGCGCGTGTCGCCACGCGGGCCGAGGGCGGCGCGCTGCGCTTCACCGCGTCGGTGTCGGGGCCTGAGGGCGCTCGGCTGCTCTACGAGGTCGTGAAAGAATGAGCGCGCGTATTCCGGCGGCGCTAAGTCGGAGCGAGAGGCCCCGATCAGGGCTGGGCTCCGCCGCCGCGTCGGCTGAGGCGAGCGCTACGTGTTGTTCCGGCGGCGCCGCGCCGGAACAACAGAATCCGTCGGTTTAGCGGCTCTTCTTGTAGGCCTCCATGATGGTGTGGTACTTCACCAGCATGTTGGGCACCTCCCAGGCGGGCATCGCGCCCTTCTTGAGGAAGCCGAGGTACTTCTCGGCGACCTGTCCGAAGTGGGCCTCGTGCCCGACCGCGTATGAGGCGGGGATGTTGATGCGCCAGCCGGTCTCGTGGCGCTCGAAGGCGATGCCCGGGTAGGTCGTGTTGAGGGCGGTTACGGCCTCCTTGAGGGCGGCCTCAAGCTCGTCGAACGTGACGCCGGCTTTGCGGCGCGGCTCGACGTAGAGCACCGGCTTATAACCCTCGGCCTCGCCCTGCTGGATGATCAGCGAGGAGCGCGTGCCGCGCATCAGCGAGTAGTGGGTGTCGCCGGCGCCTGCGGGCGCCTGGAAGTTCCAGAGCACCGCGACCTTGGCGTAGACGCCCTTGAGCGCGAAGGTGAACTCGCCGTTGGCCTTGCACTGGAGCACGCCCTGGGCGTCCAGGTCGGGCTTGAGGTACTCGGGCCACTGCGCGACGGCGGTGGAGATCTTAAACTGCTCGGCCGTGAGCGGCGTGGCCCAGCTCCGGGCCGCGACGACGCTGACGTCCGACGGCGTGAGGGTCTCTTCCGGGAAGACCTCCCACTGCACCAGGTCGGTCAGGTGGGTGGTCACGTCCACGATGGCCTCACCCTGCTGCCGCGTGTCGTAGAACCACGGCGGACGCTGGAGCGGCTTGCCAGCCACCTGCTTGCAGAAGTGGTGCACGCTCTCCTTGGTGACGGCCGGATCGTCGGGCGTGCCCTTCTCCTGCGCGCCGTAGAGCTTCGGAAAGCGCGACAGCTCCTTCTGAAGCAGGGTGGTGATCTCATAGCGCTCGGTCATGATGTCGTAGAGCAGCACGCCCTTACTCTTGGCCACGTCGAACGCCTGCTTGAGCAGTTCGAAGTCTTTCGGCGTGATCGCCATCGGCTTGTCGGAGAGCACGTTGTAGCCGGCCTGCACGCACTTGAGGATATACTCGGTCTTGCGGGCGTTGTTGCCCGCGAGCACGACCACATTACCGGCCTTCTCAGACAGGGCCTTGTCCAGAAAGTCCGCGCCGGTGTAGACCTGCGTCTCCCAGCGGGTGGGAGCGGTGGCCCGGCCGTTGAAGCCGTCGATGCGCGCGAGGTGCATCTTCAGGTCGTTCCCTTCCGGCGCATAGATATGGACTTTCGGCGAGACGCCGGGGTACATCCGCTGCTGAATCAGGGCGGCGTGGAAATGTCCCGGGTCGAGCGTGATCAGCTTCACGGTCTCCTCTTTCTTGGGGGCGCAATGGCCGCAGCACAGGCTCTGCCGGCTCTCACAGCCTGCGAGCAGGACGGCCGCCGCTCCGGCGGCCAGTAACGGGGTCTTGTTCATCTTCGTCTCCTCTTTCGTTGGCGTTGGATGGGTATTAAACCTTGACGGTGATGCCGGCGGCCTTCAGGACTTTCGGGATGCTGAACGCGTCCCGCTCCGGGCAGGCCAGCAGCTTGTTCGCCTCGGCGTTATCGGTCCGCTCGGTCTGAGGGTCCCATTTCAGCGTCTTGCCGGTCTTCATGCAGAGGTGGCCGAGCGTGCAGACCGAGGTCGAGCGGTGTCCGATCTCGGCGTTGGTCACGGCGCTCGCGCGGCTCCCGATCGCCAGCAGCCAGTCTTTGACATGGTCGTCGCTGACATGCAGGCGGAGGGCGTCGGCGCCGAGCGGGCCGTCGAGCAGCTTTGCGTCGCTGGCGTCCAGCGCCTTGAGCTGCTTACCCGGCATGGTCGGATCGCTGGCGGTGACCTTCTCGGCGCCGCGGCTGACGAAGATCCAGCCGTCGTCGCCGATGAAACGCACGCCGTTGGGATACTTGTTGCAGACGCTCACGTCGATGCCGTCGGGATACTTGTAGAGCAGGTCGAACTCCGCATGGGCGTTCCACAGACCCTGGGTCATCCAGCCGCACGTTCCGGAGACCTCGCGGGGTCCGCCAGCCTCGGTGCCGAGGCCCCACTGCACGATATCCATATGGTGCGCGCCCCAGTTGGTGATCATCCCCCAGCCGTAGGGCTCCATCTGGATCCAGCCCGGGCGCGAGCCGATCTTGGCGGTGTCCTGATTATGGACGCGGTCTTCGGTATAATAGGCCAGGGGCGTCGGGCCGAGCCAGGTGTTATAGTCCAGGTTCGCGGGGACGGGCATCTCCTCTTTACGGCCGCCGTCCTTGTCCTTGCCGAAGCCGACCTCGACGCGCGTGATGCGTCCGACGCGGCCGTTGCGCACCAGCTCGCAGGCCGTGCGGAACTGCTTGCTGGAGCGCTGCTGCGAGCCGACCTGCAGAACCACGCCCTTCTGGCGCACGACCTCCGCCAGCATGCGTCCCTCGTGGATGGTCTGGGCGAAGGGCTTCTGCACCCAGATATCCTTGCCCGCCAGCGCGCACTCGACCGCGCACAAGGCATGCCAGTGGTCGGGCGTGCAGACCATGACGGCGTCCACGCCGCCGTCGCGCAGCAGGTCCTGGTAGCGGGAGAACGTCTTGACCGCGTAGCCGGTGCTCTTGAGCCGCTTGTCGTACTCCGCCTCGACCTTGCCCTTGGCAAACGCCAGCCGCTTAGAGTCCACGTCGCAGAGCGCCACGATACGGGCCAGATCCGTATGTTTCAGGACGCCCGGGATCTCCATGCTGTTGGCGATCCGGCCGAGGCCGATCACGCCCACGTTGATCCGCTTGCTGGGCGCCGCCTGCCCCAGCACACGGGCCGGTATCAGGTTCGGCATGAGTGTCATCGCGCTCGCGAGTCCGCCGGCCTGAAGGAAGCCGCGCCTAGTTGTCGGGGTCATGTCTGGTCTCTCCTTGGTTGTTTTCGTTACGTTCTTCTGCCGCCGGGGCGCTCTCAGACGGCCCACCCCGCGCGCTTCAGCGTGTTACGAACCCCGTAGGGCGCGCGTTCGGGCCGCGAGAGTGTGGCGTTGGCTTCGTCATCCTTGACGAAGCGCTCGGCGACCGGATCCCAGGTGAGCGGCCGCTTGAGGTTCATCGCGGTATAGGCCAGGATGCAGGCTGTGGTGGTGCGGTGGGCGGCCTCGGGGGTGGTGTTGGTGGGCTGGCGCGTGCGGAGGCTCTCCAGCCAGATGCGGTGGTGCGTCTGGGGGTTACGCGCCAGCGGCCACTCGACCTCGCCCTCGATCAGCTCCTTCGCGCTCGCCTCGAGCGGACGCCAACGGCCGTGCCGGCCGCCTGCGCCGGGGTCGCCGGACATGGTCTTCACCGACCCTCTGCCGCAGAAGATCCAGCCCTTCTCGCCCACGAAACGGATCCCGTTGGGGTAGACGCTCTCGTCGGCCACATGGAGCAGGGTGCCGTCGGCGTACTCCATCTTGACGTCAAGCTTGCCGTGGGCGTCCCAGAGGCGGCGCTTGGGGAAATCGGCGCGTCCGCGGACTTTGACGGGGCCGGAGCCCTCCATGCCCAGCGCCCATTGGACGATATCGATGTGGTGGGCGCCCCAGTTGGCGATCATGCCCATGCTGTAGTCCTGTAGCACCATCCAGCCCGGACGGCCAAAGTCCGCCTCGTCGCCCTTGCCCTGCGGGTGGGTACGCAGCTCCGAGTACGGGGCCTGCGGCGCATAACCGAGCCACTGGTCGAAATTGAAGGTGCCCGGGACCGGCTGCTCAAGCGCGCCCTCGGCCGGCTCCGGCGGATCCTGCGGCAGCCCCACCTCGATCGTCCGGAGGCGGCCGAGGCGGCCGTTGCGCACATACTCCGCAGCCTTGCGGAACTGCGAGCCGAAGGTGCTCTTGCCCTCCGAGCGCTGCTGGGTGCCGATGTGGAAGACGCGGCCGGTCTTCCTGACCACCTCCACGATCATCCGGCTCTCGTAGACCGTCATGGCCAGCGGCTTCTGCACATAGACGTCCTTGCCGGCCAGGGCGGCCTCCACGCACTGCTGGGCGTGCCAGAAGTCGGGCGTGCAGATCATCACGGCGTCGACCGAGCGGTCGGCCAGCAGGTCGCGGTAATCCGGGTAGCGCTTCAGCTCGGGCAGCTCCCCCGCGAAAAGGGCGCGGGTCTTCTGCTCGGTCGAACGCAGCCGTTTGGTGTCGCAGTCCGAGAGCGCGACCAGGGTGGCGAGGTCCTGGTTCTGCCAGAGGCCGGGGATATCCATCCCGCCGGCGATGCGGCCGCAGCCGATCACGCCGATCTGGAGCTTGTTCGAGGGGGCCTGCTGCCCCCGGACACGGGCCGGGATCAGCGTCGGGAAGGCGAGCGCTCCCGCAGCCAAGCCGCCCTTCAGAAAACCGCGTCTGGAACATGCAACCTCACGCATACATCCCCCGTTGAACCGCATCGGAAACCAGCGTACTTTTGGTGTTACTATAGCACGCGAGGCCGGTTCCCACAACCGGGAAATCAGGTGCCGGGCCGCCGCAGGGCCGAGTTTCCTATCGCCTCGCGCGGAGGGCCGTGCTAATGTTGTGCCTATGAAACGGACGGCGATCCTGTTCGATATTGACGGCACGCTGCTGTACGCTCGCGGCGTCGGGCGGGCGGCGTTCGGCTCCGCTTTCGAGGGGGCCTACGGCAGGCCCTATCCGGACGTCGCGGGGCTCACCTTCGTCGGCGCGACCGACACCGCGGTGGTGCGGGACATGGCGGCGGCCTGCGGCCTGGCCAGCACGCCCGCCCAGGAGGAGCATTTCTTCTCGCTGCTCTCGCGGCAGATCGAGGACGCGCTCGCCCAGAGCCGGCCGCACCTCTATCCCGGCGTGCCCGAGCTGACCGCGAGCCTGCGGCGGCGCGGGCACACGCTCGGCCTGGTGACCGGCAACGTGCGGGCCACGGCCTGGAGCAAGCTGCGCCACGCCGGGCTCGACCGCGCCTTCGAGTTCGGCGCGTATGGCGACGACCACCCCCTGCGCCCCGAGATCGCCCGGCTCTCGATCGCCCGCTGCCCGCCGGACGCCCGCCCGCGCGTGCTGGTCGGCGACACCCCGCTCGACGTGCAGGCCGCGCGGGCCAACGGCCTGGCGGCCGTGGCGGTCGCGACCGGCTGGGTCGAGGCCGCCGAGCTGGAGGCCGCCGGCGCCGACCTCGTGCTACCCGACTTCTCCGACACCGACACCTGCATCGCGCGCATCGAGGCCCTCTTCGCCGCAGGCGCGCCCCAGTGAGACTCAGCAAAAAGGACCCCCGCATGTACCGACCCGCCCTCGCCGCCCTGCTCGCGCTCCTTTGCTCCTCCGCGCTCCGCGCCGGGGAGGAGCCGCCGCCCTATCTCTACCCCGCGACCCAGGCGTTCCGCCAGAGCGTCGCCGAAGCGCACGCGCGCGGCCTCCTGCTGACCGACTACCATATCCATATCCGCGGCGGCATGACTCCCGAGAAGGCGGCCCTGCGCCAGGAGGCCAGCGGCATCCGCAGCGCCGTTCTGGAGAACCTCGGCCGTGACTGGCCGCTCTCAAACAACGTCGCGCTGGCCTCCTTCATCGACGCCTGCTCGCACGTCCGCGCCGACGGCCGGCGGCTGCCCGTCGGTGTGCAGGTTAACGACCGCGACTGGCACCGGCAGATCGATCCCGCCCTGCTCGCGCGACTGGATTTCGTGCTCGCCGACACGATGATCATGGGCGAGACCGCTGACGGGCGCCCCCGCCGCCTCTGGCTGCCGGACGTGACGATCGACGAGCCGGAGGTGTGGATGGAGGCGTATCTGGCCCACAACCTGCGTATCCTGGACGAGCCGGTCTCGATCCTCGCCAACCCCACCTACCTGCCACCGTGCATCTCCAACCGCTATGACGAACTCTGGACGGAGGACCGTATGCGCCAGGTGATCGCCAAGGCGGTCGCGCGCGGCGTGGCGCTGGAGATCCAGGCCGGCTCGGCCTACCCCAAGCCCCGCTTCCTCAAGCTCGCCAAGCATATGGGCGCCAAATTCACCTTCGGCTCCAACAACTTCGACGACAAGGTCAAGGATCTCTCCCGCTGGTTCGAGGCCATCAGCCTCCTCGACCTGCGCCCCGGCGACCTCGCCCTCCCGGACAAATACAAGCCGACGCGTACGGATTGATTGGTGTCCGCCACCAGCGCGCGGTCACGTCGCGGAAGAGGTTTCGGTTGACTTATCAGGCAGATTATGTTCATATATCCACTGTCTGCTGTTCTGTTTCCATGCGTGACAGGGACGTAAGGGGGGGAGGAGGCGCGCGGGTGAGCAGGTTGACGGGACGGTTGCTTCTGTTGTTCGGTTGCCTGGCGTTCGGCCTGGCCCTGACAGGCTTTGGGCAGGCGGCCTCTGCCACCGGCCCGACGGGCCGCCAGGAGGCGTGGCAGGCGGCGCGCAGGGACTTCCCGAAATTTCTGACCGCGGCGCTCAAGCGCGGCTCTGATTACGGCTTTCTGCCCACGGATGTTGCCGAGTCGGTCGCGCTCGCCGAGCCGATTCCGGTTTACTCTCTCACCCCTCCCACAGGGGCGGGGCTCTCCCCGGACGGGCGCGACCTGTACGGCGCCGTCGCGCCGGCGGGGGAGTGGATTTTCCCGGTCGCCGTCTCCAACGCCTACCGCACGTTGTTCGGCGTGCGGTTGCGCGGCAGCGGCTGGAAGGGCTCGTATCTGGGCAATCCGGTGTTGGCGGCGAACCTCCAGGGCATCCGCTGCGCCTGGTCGACCAACGGGGTTGACCGGTTTGACCTGCTCTCCTGTGTCAACCCGCGCGGCTTTTTCTTCAGCGTGCCCGGCCACACGCCGCCCAACCTGACGCCGGCCCTGCCCGTCATCCAGCCGCCCGCCCTGAGCCTGTCGCCTCCGTCCGACTGGGCGGCCGTGACGCCGGCACACACCCTCCTGGCCAGCCTCAACGCCTACTGGGCCCAGCAGGCCCAAGAGGAGGCCGAGGCCGCCGACCCGCTTGGTCAAAACACCAAGGATAAGAGACCTTCTCAACAACCGAAAGGAGAGAACCGATGAGCACACCTAAACTGGGACTGTTGCTCGCCGCCTCGCTCGCGATGGCGCCTGGGGTCCGATCCGGCACGCTCGACGTGCCGCTTTATGGACAGGAGATGAACAACTGGTGCTGGAACGCCTCCAGCCAGATGATTCTGGATTTCTACGGGTTCACCCCGACGCAAAGCGCCATGGCGGAGTGGGCCGTAGGCGGCAATAACGTCGGCAACCACCTGAGTGCGCATGTCGTCGGGCCCCTGACCGTCGAAGGCACGAAGCCGGCCGTGACGTACATGCGCCGCGGCTGCGCGCTCGTGCTCAAGAACTTCGGCCCTGTCCAGTCCTCCTGGATGTCGCGCAGCCTGAGCATGGACGATGTTAAGGAGGAGATCGACAAGGAAAGGCCGGCGATGCT
>JAKJGY010000337.1 GCA_022704145.1 Verrucomicrobiota bacterium | reverse complement strand
TCTCCGGCTGGGCGGGCGAGAGCGCGGCCTCCAGCAGCGCGAGCTTCGAGGCGGTGTCGGCCTCCTCGTTCGAGGACTCCGTGGCGAGCAGCTCGACGGCGGCGGCCTCGTAGTCCTCGCCCGCTAACTCTTGGGTGACTGGCGCAGCGGCCGTGCGGGTGACGCGCCCGCCGGACTCGGTCGTCTCCTCGAGCACCTCCGCAGCAGAGGTACGGTCGCGATAGGCCGCGAGGATCGCCGCCGCCCGCTCCGCCTGGAGCGCGTCGGCGCCCGAGAGTGGCTGCCGGTCTTGGTCAAAGAGGGTCGGGGCTCCGCTGGGGCTACGGGCGGAGCGCGCCGCGCGCTCGCCCTCCATGCCCCGCGCGGCCGCGTCAGAGGAGGGCGCCTGCCTTTCCGCGAGGAGGGTTCCCTCGTCAGCACGGCCCGCACGCACTTCAGCCGCGAGACGCGCTGCCGCGCCTGCCGCGCCTGCCGCCGCGCCTGCCGCCGCGCCGTCTGCGGCGTCGTCTGCGGCGCCTCCGCTTCGACTGGCGGACCGCTCAGCCGGGCGCGCGGTGCCGCCTCCGCCCTCAAGCCCGGCGGAGCGCCCGCCGGAAACCCCGGGGAGCGAAGGGCCGGTCTCGCGGCGATTCACGCCCCCGCCCTCGGGGAGCGCACGGTAGAAGAGAAGGGCTGCGGCCGCCAATAGGAGGAACGCGCATATCCGGTATTTCATGCTCTGCCCCGCAGTTAAGGAAAGGACCGTGGCCCCGCTCGCGCGGAGCCACGGTCGCAGTGCCGTCTCAAGGCCCGGTCAGACCGGCCGCCTCACTCAGTCCGCATCCATCGTGGATTTGGGCTGGTCGTAGTTCAACCCCTGAACACGCCAGAAGTAATCGCCTTCGAGTTTGTGTCCGGAGACCTTCACTTCGATCACCGCCGCACCCGGATTCGTCTTGGGCGGGGCCACGGTCAGGTTCTTCCAGCGTTTCCAAACACTCTTGGCCTCATCGAAGAACCAGACCTCCATCGCGTACTTGTCCGCGTTCACCGCAGAGGAGAAGCGGTAGAATATGACCGCTTCCTCGGCCGTGAAATATTGCGTGCTCGGCGATAGCAGGGTGGGCACCTGCGGCAGAACCTCGACGCGTGTGAAGGTGGTCCAGTCCGGCTCCATCAGGGTCGCGCCCTTGATGGCGCGTTTCTCGCCCGACGGCAGCGTGAAGGCGCCGCTGCCGCGCGTGTAGCCGATGCGCCAGCGGTAGTCGCCCTTTGGCAACGGGGCCGGAGGAGTCCAACTGGTGGCGTCCGCAGGCAGCTTGATCTTCTTGTAGTTCTTCCACGCCGCGCTCTTGGCGTTAAAGACCTGAAGCTCGAGCTGCACCGCCGTGATGGGCGGCCCCATGGAGTCGGACGGGGTCTGGAAGGTGAAGGTGGGCTTCAGCGCGGCGGCCTCGTCGCGCGGGTAACGCGGCGTCTCGGTGAATTCGTCGATGATGTCCGACATCGCGCTTACGACGGCCGAGGCGCTGGCCGCATGGCGTGCGCTGCCGCCGGTGGCGCCAGCCAAGGAAGTGAACTGTCCGGCCGCGTCAGAGTCGCTGCCGATGTAAAGGCCGTGTACGGCGATCTTCTGGCCGAGCGCGTTCCAGGACGCGATCACGTCGGCGAACGCATAACCGCCGCTCCATGGCTCGGGGTTGTGCCCGGGCGCGTCGCCCATGAGGATGATGCGCCGCTCGGCGTCCGCACGCCAGGCGCCGATCTCAGAGCCGGAGAAGGTGCGGATGACCGCCGAGAACACCGCCTCCTCCCAGTCCGCGCCACCGTCGACGGTGATCGCGTTGATCGCATTCCGGGCGGTGGTGAGGTCGGTGGTGAAACCGGTGCGCACCTTTGTGATCCAGTCATCCGGGTCGCCTGTCGGATCGGCCGGATAGTCGCGATAGTCGACCACGGCGATACGGAGGTTCTTGTACTCCGCGGAGAGGTTGTTGATCAGCGTCTGGGCCGACGATTTGACCTGCGCGATATCGTCCGACATGCTGCCGGTCGAGTCGATCAGGAAGCAGAGGTCGAGCGCGCGGCCTGTGGTGAGCGTCTCCGACCAGCGGTTGCCCAGGCTGGCCGAGCCGTAGTAGGTGCTGTCGGTCGCGAAGAGGTCGTCGTAGTCGACCAGGTACCGTACGCCGCTGCCGACCGGCCAGGGGTCGTTGAGCCGCAGCAGGTCGCCTAACTCGTAGCCGCTCAGCACGATCGCGTGGCCGCCCACGTCCTTACCTTTCAAGTCAGTCCAGCGCACCGCCAGCATCGCCGGCCTTTCCTTGTCGATCTCCTCCTTAACATCGTCCATGCTCAGGCTGCGCGACATCCAGGAGGACTGGACAGGGCCGAAGTTCTTGAGCACGAGCGCGCAGCCGCGGCGCATGTACG
>JAKJGY010000132.1 GCA_022704145.1 Verrucomicrobiota bacterium | reverse complement strand
CGGCGTCAGCCATATCGGCGATGGTACGTGCGACCTTGACGATACGGTCATAGGCGCGGGCGCTGAAGTTCAGTTCGACCATGGCCATCTTGAGCAGGTCGGCGGCGTCGGCGCCGAGGACGCAGTGCTGCTGGACGTCGCGGGCGGACATGGCGGCGTTGCAGGTGACGCGCGGCGCGGCGCGGAAACGGGCGCGCTGGCGGGCGCGGCAGGCGGCGACGCGGGCGCGCACAGCGGAGGAGGGCTCGCCGCGACCGAGGGCGCTCAGGTCGTGGTAGCGCACGGGCGGGACTTCGATGTGGATGTCGATGCGGTCGAGGAGGGGGCCGGAGATCTTGTTGCGGTAGGCCTGGATCTTGACGGAAGAGCAGCGGCATTCGCGCTTGGGGTCGCCGGCATAGCCGCAGGGGCAGGGGTTCATCGCGGCGACGAGCATGAACTGCGAGGGGAAGTCGAGGGTGGCGGCGGCGCGCGAGATGGTGACGTGGCCGTCCTCGAGGGGCTGCCGCAGCACTTCGAGGACGTTGCGGTGGAATTCGGGCAGCTCGTCGAGGAAGAGCACGCCGCGGTGCGCCAGGCTGACCTCGCCGGGCAGGGGGTGCGCCCCGCCGCCGAGCAGGCCGGCGTCGGAGATGGTATGGTGGGGGGCGCGGAACGGCCGGTGGAAGACGAGGGCCTGATGGCTTTTGAGCGTACCGGCCACGCTGTGGATGCGGGTGGCCTCCAGCGCCTCCTCGAGGTCCATCTCCGGCAGGATGGAGGGGATGCGGCGGGCGAGCATGGTCTTGCCTGCGCCTGGGGATCCGATCATCAGGATGTTGTGGCCGCCGCTGACGGCCACCTCGAGGGCGCGCTTGGCGCTCTCCTGGCCTTTGACGTCCGCGAAGTCATCCTCGTGGCCCCGCTCGCGGCTGATGAGGTCGGACAGCTCGATCCGGAAGGGCTCGAGGCGGAGGCTGCCGGCGAGGAAGTCGATGGCCTCGCGCAGGTGGCGTACGGGGTAGACGTCAATGCCGTCGGCCACGGCGGCCTCCTCGGCGTTGTCGGCGGGAACCAGGATCCCGCGCTTGCCTTGGCGCCGCATCTCCAGGGTGACGGGCAAGACGCCGCGCACGCGGCGGACCTCGCCGCTGAGGGCGAGTTCGCCGATCAGGGCGAAGCGGTCGAGCTGGGGCAGCTCCACGGCGCCGGTGGCGGCGAGCAGGCCTGCGGCGATGGGCAGGTCGTAGACCGGCCCCTCCTTTTTGATGTCGGCGGGCGCGAGGTTGATGGTGGTCCGGCCGAGCGTGGGGCGGAAGCCGGAGTTGTTCATGGCGGTCCAGACGCGGTCCTTACTCTCGCGGACGGCCGCGTCGGGGAGGCCGACGATCACGAACTGGGGCTCGCCGCGGCCGGCGTTGACCTCGATCTCGACGGGATAGGCGTTGACGCCGTAGACGGCCGCTGAATGGACACGCGAGAGCATGGAGGGGGGAGTCCTTGCGAGAGTGGAATGATGGAAGGTTGGAAGGAAGGTGTGAAACTGGTGACTGGAAACTGGTGACTGAAAACGGGAAGCTAGGGGGAGGAGGGTGCCGAAGGGGCTTTGAAGCAGGCGCAGAGGCGGGCCGGGTCGGCGGGGAGGGGCGCGAGGCCGGGGGCGGCGGCACGGCAGGCGGGATCGGCGAGCGGGCAGCGCGGTGCGAAGGGGCAGCCCTGCGGGGTGTCTTCCGGCGTGGCCTCGGTCGCGGCGGCCTCTTCGGCGAGCGGGGTGCCGATCACCGGAACGGCGCGCAGGAGGAGGCGGGTGTAGGGATGGGCGGGGGAGGCGAGCACGTCTTCGGCGGGGCCGGACTCGACCACCTTGCCCAGATACATCACGGCTATGCGGTCGGCCAGATGCTGCACGACGCCGATGTCGTGTGTGATGAAGAGGTAGGAGAGGCCGTGGCGCGCCTTGAGGTCTTGGAGCAGGTTCAGGACCTGGGCGCGGACGGAGAGGTCGAGGGCGCTGACGGCCTCGTCGCAGATGAGCACTTGGGGCCCGAGGGAGAGCGCCCGCGCGATGCAGATACGCTGGCGCTGGCCGCCGGAGAAGGCGTGGGGGTAGCGGTCCAGGCAGTCGTCGGGGAGGCCGACGTCGGCCAGCAGGCGGGAAGCCGCCTCGCGCCGCCGCTCACGTGTGGTGAGGCCATGGACGAGCATCCCTTCGGTCAGGATCTCGAGCACGGTATGGCGCGGGTTGAGCGAGGCCTGCGGGTCCTGGAAGACCACCTGCACGGTACGGCGGAAGTTACGCAAGGCGCTGCCGCGCAGGGCGAGCACGTCCTGTCCGTTGAGCCGGACATGGCCGGACCGCGGCCGTTCGAGCCGGAGGACGGTGCGGGCCAGGGTGGACTTGCCGCAGCCGGACTCGCCGACGAGGCCGAGCGTCTCGCCTCGATGGAGGTCGAGGCTGACGCCGTCGACCGCCCGGACGTGCCCGACCGTGCGTGCGAGGAGGCCTTTCTTGATCGGGTACCAGGTCTGAAGGCCTCTGATTTCGAGCAGCGGTTTTTGCGAAACGGACATGTGCGATATATATCATAAAGAAGGATATTGGGCATAGGACAAAGAGTGTCTCGTGACGGGATTGACCTTCATCCGATGATCCTGTACGTTGGTCGCGTCTCTGGCTTGAGCGGTGTGGGCGCGTCAGGAGCGGGCGGGATCGTAGTGGGCGAGTGAAAGGGGCGCGGGCTCTATGGATGTGCAGGCTGATATTTTGGAGGGTGAGGCGTGCGAGGGCGAGGTTGAGCCCGAGGGGACGGAGCCGGGCCAGCAGTTGCGGTTTGTGGTGCCGGAGGGCGCACAGGGGCGGCTGGACGTCTGGCTGGCGGCGCAGTCATCAGGGCTGTCGCGGGCGCGGATCCAGGCGCTGATCCGTGCGGGGCGGGTCACCTGCGGCGGTTCGGCCGTGCAGGCGAACGCCAGGCCAAAGGGCGGTCAGGTGGTCGAGATCGTCGTGCCTGCGCCGGTCTCAGCGGTGCCCGAGCCGGAGGCGATCCCGCTGGCGGTCCTGCATGAGGACGGCGACCTGCTGGTGCTGGACAAGCCGGCGGGCCTGGTGGTGCATCCGGCCCCGGGACACGCGTCCGGGACGCTGGTCAACGCCCTGCTGCACCATTGCCGGGATCTCGGCGGTGTGGGCGGGGTTCAGCGGCCCGGCATCGTGCATCGGCTCGACAAGGACACCTCGGGGCTGATGGTGGTGGCCAAGAACGATGCGGCCATGGCCGGTCTGGTGCGGCTCTTCCAGACGGCGTCGATCGCGAAGGAGTATCTGGCGCTGGTGCATGGGGCGCCGCCGCGCGCTTCCGGCACGGTCAGCACGCAGATCGGGAGGCACCCTGCGCAGCGTCAGCGTATGGCGGTGGTGGCGCGCGGCGGGCGTGCGGCGGTGACGCACTACGTCTTGGAGCGGCGGCTCGGAGCGCTCGCGCTGGTGCGCTGCCGCATCGAGACGGGGCGTACGCACCAGATCCGCGTGCATATGCAGGCGCTGGGGTGTCCGGTGGTCGGCGACGCGGTATACGGACGGCCGGCGGCCGACCGGCGGCTGGCGCCGGCGCCCGCGCGTCAGATGCTGCATGCCGCGCGGCTGGCGTTCGTGCATCCGGTCAGTGGCGTCGCGCTGTGTTTCGAGGCGCCGCTGCCGGCGGACTTCGCGGCCAGTCTGAGCGCGGCGGCAGGCCTCACCTGACCAGCACGGTCAGGCGGCGGGTGGCGTAGCCGCCGCCGTTGCCCATAAAGGTGTAGTCGGGGTGCTCGCCGCCGGTGTTGTTGCCGATGCCGATGTCGCAGGGCCCGCCGCCGTTGAAGTTGTTGTAGGCGAAGAGCGTGACCTTGCGTTTCCAGTCGTGGAGCTGCATGCAGCCGTAGGAGCCGTCGCCCGCGGGCTGGTCGTCGAAGTCGTACTTCTGGCCGGCGGCGCCGGGCAGCCCGGCGGAGTTGGGCGTAGCGTAATTAAGGCCCCAGAACTCGATGTTTCCGCCGTCGGAGTTGTCGAGGGCGGGGACGCCCTCGACGTTCGAGCGGACGGTGAGGTTCGCGACCTTGGTCTGATGGCGGATGCCGCTCGTGACGTGGGGGATGCCCAGTTTGCGGGCGTCCTTGGTGAAGGCGTCCAGGGTGGCGGCGACGTAACGGATCGAACCTGCGCCGTCCTGAAGCTGGAGGACGTAGGCGACGCGCGCGAAGGGGCCCGCGTCCGCGCTCGCGTCGAGGGAGTAGGCGGGGGGCTTCTGGGCGTAGTTTCCGCCGACCGGGAGGTCGATCTCGTAGACCTTGCGGAACCCTTGCAGCTCGGGCAGGGAGAGGGCGCCGTCGAGCTTGGGCTTATTGCCGCAGCGGAAGGCTCCGGCGGGCAGGCCGAGGTGGTTGACGAGGTTCGGTTCGGCGGTCTGATCCCAGGCGAAGCGCATGGCCATCGGCGCGGTGACGCCTGCGGCGGTGAGCACGACGGACTCGCCGTCAATGGCGGCCTCGGCGGGCTTGAAGAGCCCGTCCGGGCCGCACAGCTCGAACCACGTCGGAGCCTGGCCGTCGCGCGTGCGCAGGCCGCGTGCGCTGTCGAAGGCGACACGCATCCGGCTGCCTTCGACGGAGAAGGACTTGAAGGTCGGCCCGGACCAGGCGATGTCGGCGCGCCCGTAGGTGCGGTTCAGCGCCTGATCGGCCATACGGAGGCCGACATCCTGCTTGTTGCGGGGGTGGATGTCCTTGAGGGCGCCGATATCGTTGATGACGGTATAACCGGTGTTGGGGATCGCGCCGGGCACGGCGGCCTGGGCCTCCCAGATGGCGGGCAGGCGTTTGGGGTCGCCGCCATAGTTGAAAGGCGCGAGCTGTACGAGGTAGTAGGGGAAGTCGCCCTGGCCCCAGACCTTGCGCCAGCCGTTCACGAGGGCCTTGGTCTTCTCGAGGTAGAGCATGCCTTCGCCGACGTTGGAGCAGCCCTGGTACCAGATGGCGCCTTTGATGGCGAAGGGGACGAGTCCGGCGACCATGCCGTTGTAGAGGACAGTCGGCTGCTGGTGCTGGCCCGGTGTCAGCGGGAAGGTCAGGTTCTGCGGAAAGTCGGGCGCGGCGGTCAGCGGCTGGCCGGCCGCGCTCTTGGACTGGGCGTCGGCGATCCAGGCCTGCAGCGCGGTCACGTATTCGCCCAGGACTTTCTTATGCAGCTCCGAGGTCGGGTCTGCGGTATCGACGCGCGCCTTGATGCCGGCCAGCTCCGGCAGGCCGTCGAAGCCGCAAGGAGGGGTCCACGGCTCGATGCGCGTGCCGCCCCACGAGCAGTTGATCAGGCCGACGGGGACTTTCAGCTCCTGGTGCAGGCGGCGGCCGAAGAAGAAGGCTACGGCCGACTCGTCGCCGACGCCTTCGGGCGTGGTGACCTCCCAGTTGGCGTTGATGTCACGCTCGGGGGCCGGGCGGAAGTTCTTGGGCGCCTTGAAATGACGGATGAGCGGGAAGTTGGCGGCGGCGATCTCCTGCTCGGCGCGATCGACGTTGCGCATGACCCACTCCATGTTGGACTGTCCGGAACAGAACCAGACCTCGCCGACGACGACATTGCTGAAGGTGAGGGTGTTGGCCCCGGAGACGGTGAAGGTCGCGGGATCGGAGGAGGCTTGGAGGGGGGCCAGCTTGAGCGACCAGGTGCCGTCGGGGCCTGCGACGGCCGCGACGCGCTGGCCGGCGAAGGAAACGGTGACGCGTTCCTGAGGGTCGGCCCAGCCCCAGACAGGAACGGGCTGTCCCTGCTGGAGGACCATGTCGTTGCCGAAGATGCGCGGCAGCCGGACTGCGGACTGCACGGAGCAGGCCAGAAGAGTGAGACCGGCGAGTGAGAGCATACGGGTGATGGTCATGGACATTCCTTTTGTTACGGTTACTGAAGGCGACCGTATGGTGTTATGATGCAACAAACGGCGGGCGGTTGACAACACACAAATCCAGCCCGATTTTTATGGCCCTAGGCTTGGTTGAGGGGTGGCCAGCGGGCGAGTCGTTTGGTATAGTGACGGCGCCATATGAAAGAGGGAAGACCTGTCAGGAAGACTTTTCCGGTCAATGCGTTAATCGAGGGGCGCCGGGTGCTGGTTGTCGGGGGCGGACGTGTCGGGCAACGTAAGGTGGAGCTGTTGCTTGAGGCTGGCGCTGACGTGACGCTGGTGTGCCCTGACTGTGTGCCCGAGCTGTCTGAGCTTGCGGGGGCCGCGCGTGTGACGTACCTGAGGCGGCGGTTCGAGGAGAGCGACGTGTCCGGATGCGCGCTGGTGTTCGCCTGCACCGACGACAAGCGGGTCAACCGGAGGATCCTCGAGGTCGCGCAGGACTTGCGCGTGCCCTGTTGCTGTGCGGACGGGAACTGGCCGGACGGCGATTTTGTGACGCCGGCGATCATCCGCTCGGGCGATGTGCTGATCGCGGTGTCGACAAGCGGCAAGTCCTGCAGGCAGTCGCGCCTGATCAAGGACAACCTGCGCAAACATCTGGACTCGATCCAGGGCTCCGACCTGCTGGTGCTCGGGACGAACCATGACCTGCTGCGTGCGGAGGCGCGCGCGCCCTACCATCTGTTGCAACGTGAGCGTGAGGCGGTCGGGGAGATGATCCGCCAGGTCTGGGGCGTGCATGAGTTCCTGATCCTCAACACCTGTAACCGGATCGAGGTGGTGGCGGCGGTCTCGAAGGAGACCGGCACCAGCGGCATCCTGCGGCGGCTGCTGCGCTTTGACCAGCTTCCTCCGGACGCCTACTACCTGAAGCGCGGATACGAGGCCTTCGCCCACCTGTGCCGCGTCACGGCGGGGCTGGACTCGCAGACACCGGGAGAGTTTCATGTGGTGGCGCAGGTCAAGGAGGCGGTGGACGAGGCGTCGGCCCGCGGGTGGGCCGGCTCGATCATCCGCGAGCTGTGTGACGCGGCGCTGCATGTGTCCAAGGACATCCGGCGTGAGGTCGAGCCCCTGCTGGACGTGGCTGAGATCGAGGATGTCGCGCTGCGGTACCTGGACCAGGAGGGCTGCGGCGCGGGAGTGCGCACCGCGCTTGTGATCGGCACCGGCGTGGTCGGCAAGGGGCTTGTGGCGGGGTTCGTGGCGCGCGGCTGGCGCTGCCTCTGGGCCTATCACCGGAAGCTGCCTGCGGTGGCGGAGCTGGCGCCTGGTGCGCGTGTCGAGGTGTTGCCGCTGGAGGGGCTGGCGGGCGGCTTGGCGTGTGCCGACGTAGTGGTCAGCGCGGTGGACGTGCAGGCCCCGGTCATGACCTGTGAGGCGCATGGCGCGGCGCTTAACCCGCGTGGCGTGGTGCTGGTCGATCTCGGTATGCCACGGAACATCGACCCGGGCTTTGCGAAGGTCGGGGGCGGCGTGCGTGTGACGGACCTGGACGGGCTCAAGCAGTGGGTTCGCGAGTCGGACGGCACGTGCGGGCGGGTGCGCGAGGTGTGTGAGCGGGTGCTGGACGAGCATCGCGGCATCTACGAGCGGATACGGCACAGTATCCAGGGTGAGCCGGTTGAGGCGGGCGGGGGGTAAGATGGGCGAGAGCACCTTTCAAGTCGGGTCACGCGGCAGCCGTCTGGCGTTGGTTCAGGCGCGTGATGCGCTTGACCGTATCACCGCCTTATTCCCGGAGGTCCGTTTTGAGGTGGTGCCGGTCGACACGCCGGGAGATCGTGACCTCACGACGGATCTGCGCGCGAGCCCGGCTGACTTCTTCACGCGTGATTTGGACGAGGCGGTGCGGACGGGGCGTGTGGATCTCGCGATCCATAGCGCTAAGGACCTGCCCGATCCGGTGGCGCGCGATCTGGACTGGTTCTGGCTGCCGTGGCGGGAGGACCCGCGCGACGCCTGGGTTCTGCCGCCCGGCCGAGCGCTGTCGGAGCTGCCGGACGCGCCGGTGGTCGGCATCAGCAGCGCGCGCCGCGAGGCGTACTGCCGGGCGCGCTTTCCCGGAGCCGTGCTGAAGCCGATCCGGGGCACGATCCCTTCGCGGCTGGAGCAGCTCGACGCCGGCGCCTATGATGCGGTGCTGATGGCTGGCGCCGCGCTGAACCGGCTCGGGCTGGAGGGGCGCGTGACCGAGTGGGTGCCGCTCAGCGAGCTGCCTGTGCCGGCCGGTCAGGGCGCCTTGGCCGTGACGTTCCGTGCGGGCGACCCGTTCTGGACGCGGCTGCGCGCCTATTTTGTTAAAGCGGTCCGTTTTGTGGGCGCGGGCGTGGGCTCGGCCGACTACTGCACGTGGGGCGGGGTTCGGGAGCTGCGCCAGGCGGAGGTCTGCCTGTATGACGTGCTGATGGATGACGCCTTGCTGGAGCACCTGCCGCCGGAGGCTGAGCGCGTGTTTGTCGGGAAGAGGTGCGGCGAGCATTCCGTGACGCAGCCGGAGATCACGGTGCTGATCGCCGACTGGGTGAGGCGCGGCCGCCGTGTGGTCAGGCTGAAGGGCGGCGATCCGGGCCTGTTTGGCCGGCTGGCCGAGGAGACGGACGAGCTGGACAGGCTGGGCCTGCCCTATCGGGTTCGCGCGGGGGTGAGCGCGTTGACCGTCGCGACCACGGGAACGGGGCTGCTGCTGACGCGGCGCGGCGTGTCGCGCGGTTTTTCGGTGCTGACGCCACGTGCCGAGGGCGGCGCCGTCGCGGGTGTCGCGCTGGAGGTGCGACAGAGGCTGCCGCTGGTGCTGTTCATGTCCGTGCGGGTGGCCAGCGATATGGCCGGCCAGTTGCTTGCGGAAGGCTGGCCGGGCGCGACGCCTGCGGCGCTCGTGTCGCATGCGGGGGCGGAGGACGAGTCGGTGTTGCGGACCACGCTGGAGGGCATGCGCGACGGGGCCTTCAGCGGGGTGAGCGCTGAGGCGCCGGGGCTGCTGGTGATCGGCCAGGTGGCGGCGGGCGCCTATCGCCGCGACTGCGGCGCACTGGGCGCATGCCGAGTCCTGCTGACCTGTAGTGAGGCGTTGCAGGAGAAGGCCTGCCTGCGGGTGCTGGATCACGGTGGGGTGCCCTTGCCGCGACCTTTGATCCGTCTCACGCCGTGCGCGGAGGCGGCCGCGGCGGTCGCGGGGGCGGCCTCGTACGACTGGGCGGTGCTGACCTCCCCGTCTGCGGTCCAGCTGTTCATGCGGCTGGTGCGGGAGCAGGGTGTGGACTTGCGTCGGCTGCCGCGGATGATGGCGTGCGGGCCGGGGAGCGTGGCGGCCTTTGAGAGCCTGGGCATCCGGCCCGAGCTGTCGCCGCCCATGGACTACAGCGCGGAGGGCCTCGCCCGCGTGCTGGGGGAGCGGTCGTTCGAGGGCCAGCGGGTTTTGCGGTTGCGTTCCGAAAAGGCGGGGCCTCTGCTCGCCGAGGTGTTGCGTGGGCGCGGCGCACGGGTGGATGACGTGCGCCTGTACACCAACGAGCCGGTCGCCTACGAGCGCCTGCCCGAGTTTGACGCGGTGTTCTTCGCCAGCGCGTCGGCGGTGGAGGTGTATTTCGGGCGTCACGGGCAGGTGTCCGCCTTGGCGGGCAAGACGGTCGTGGCGATCGGAGGGCCGACCGCGCAGGCGCTCGCGTCGTTCGGAAGGCTGCCGGACGTGGTTCCGGCCGAGGCGACGGTGGAGGGGGCGGTCGACGCGCTGGCGCGGTTCAGGCTGCGCGCCTGAGCGCGCGGCGCTACGGACGGGAGAAGCGCACCAGGTGGGTGCCGTGGCCGAGGACGGCCTTTTCGTAACGCCCGGTGACGACACCTTCATCCTGCTGGCGCCAGAGGTCGCGGACACGCTGGGGCCCGCTCAGGCCGAGCGTCTTGAGGTCGAGCGCGACCGGTCCGGCCAGGAAGCTGCGGTTGACAAGCCCTGCGGCGACGCTGCCGTCCTCCAGCCGTTTGGCCCACACTTCGGCCGTGTCGGTGCGGAGCACGCGGGCGGCCTGCTGCCCCAGCGGGTCTTGGTTGAGGTCGAGAACCTCGTCGTTGGTCAGCAGGCTGAGGGTGAAGGGGTCCAGGCGGGTCATGTCGCAGCCGATCAGGAGCGGCGCGCTGAGCAGGCACCAGAGCGAGACGTGGGTCATCTGCTCGTTCGGCGTCAGGCGGGTGGGGTGCAGGTCGCCCCAGCCAACCATGCCGACGATGAGCATGTCCGGGTCGTTCCATTGGCCGGGGCCGGCGAAGAGTTCGAGACCGTCCTGGGCGTCGGCGATCTTTGAGAGGCTCTCCCACGTGTCGATGATGTCGCCGGTGGTGCGCCAGCAGTGACCGCCTGTCCGCGCGCCCCATGCGGACACGTTGCCCATGCCGTACTGGCAGAGGCTGAACACCAGGTCACGTTTCTGGGCGCGGAGGGCCTCGGCCATGAGCAGGTAGGGCCGCATCAGGTCCTTCAGGCTGGACATGCCCGAGACTTGCGAGTAGCTGCACCAGTCGTACTTCAGATAGTCGTAGCCCCATTCGGCATACGTCTGGGCGTCGAGGCGTTCATGTTGCCAGCTTCCGACACAGCCGCCGCAGGTTGTCGGGCCGGGTGAGGAGTAGAGGCCGATCTTGAGTCCGCGGCTGTGGACGTAATCGGCGAGGCCCTTCATATCCGGGAAGCGGGCGTTGGGGCGTATCCGCCCGTCGGCCTCGCGGGCTGCGCCCATCAGGGTGGCGTCCTGTTTCTCGCCCGGCTTGTTCTGCCAGAAGTCGTCGATATTGATGTAGCTCCAGCCGTGGTCGATCAGCCCGCTGGCGACCATCGCGTCGGCGGCCTGGCGGATCAGCCTGTCGGAAACCGCATGCGCGAAGCAGTTCCACGAGTTCCAGCCCATCGGCGGGGTGAGCGCGAGGCGCTCGCCGACGTGGAGGGTGAGCGCGCGCTCCGCGCGGCCGTGGGCGTTCTCGACAGTCAGGCGCACGGTATGGGGCCCCGGCTGGTGCAGGGTGCCGCTCAGGAGGCCGGTCGTGGGGTCGAGCGTGAGCCCTGCGGGAAGGCCGGCGGCCGTATAGGTGAGGGGCTTTTCTCCGGTGGCGGCAACCTTGAAGAGCAGGGGGTTGCCGGGACGAACGCCGAAGACGCGTGCGCCGTTGATGCGCGGTGCGGCGGAGGGGGGCGGGGTGAGGATTCCGACCTGGTCGGTCAGCGGTCGATCGGACGGCCTGAGCGTGGCGCCCTCCTTGAGGGTGAAGAAGGCGTCGCACCAGTTCGCGTGGTCGAAGGAGTCGCCGTCCCCGCCGTCCGTGACCTGCAGGATGACGCGCTGGGCGCCGGTGAGGTCGGCCTTGAGCTTCCGCGCGGGCATCGTGGCGCGGATCTGCTTGGTCTCGGCCGCGAGCTTCTGGTCCGCGTAGACGCGGAACACGACCGACCCTTTGCCGCGGATCAGCTCCTCG
>JAKJGY010000336.1 GCA_022704145.1 Verrucomicrobiota bacterium | reverse complement strand
AATTCTCCTCCTGCACGGCGACGGGTGCCTCCTGCGCCATCAGACCCGTTGCCACCATCGCCATCACCATCATCATCCCTGTCTTCATCGACGTCCTTTGTTAAACGGTTCTATGTCTCAGTCCGACGGGCAAGCCGCCGGCAGACCCTCGTCTCTGAGGATTTCACTGACCGCGTAATCGTATCAGACCTGAACCCCAAACGGCAATCCGCGATTGCCATCTCATGGCATGCGCATCGGATACACATTTCAATCGCTGTTTTACAAGACCCGAACCGATGCCTCTTCTATACTGTTCCCACAAAGGGGGTTTCTGTATGTTGTGCTCTCCGATCAACCGGCGCGGCTTCCTGCTGCGCGCCGCCGCATTCACCACCGTCGCCAGCGCCGGCGCCGCCGCGCGCGCCAATCCGACTGCACCGTCGGCCACCGTCACTCTGGGCGTCATCGGCAACGGCGGCCGCGCCACGCAGATGCTGCCGGTCTTCCTGAGCCAGCCCGGCACGCGCGTCCTTGCGGTCTGCGACGCGGTACGCGAACGGCGCGAACGCGCCAAAGCTACGGTCGATGCCTTCTACGGCAACTCTGACTGCAAAGCCTACCGCGACTTCCGTGACCTGCTCGCCCGCTCTGACATCGACGCCCTCTACATCGCGACCGGTGACCGCTGGCATGCGCGCCTCGCGATCTATGCCATGCAGGCCGGCAAAGACGTCTACTGCGAAAAGCCAATCTCGCTCTCGATCCACGAGGGCGATGCCGTCGTGAAGGCAGCCGCGCGCTACCGCCGCGTGTATCAGGGCGGCGTGCAACGCCGCACCGTCGGCAACTTTATGACCGCCATGTCGCTGGCCAAGAGCGGACGCCTCGGCCGTCTGCACACGCTGCACGCCGGCATGGCAGGCATGGGACGTTCGGCAGCCAACCACTTCCTGCCCGAGGAACCGCTGCCGCCGGCTGACGAAATCGACTGGAACATGTGGCTCGGCCCCACCCCCTGGCGCCCCTACAACAACGCCTATCTCAAGCGCTGGCACGGCGAATACGACTACCACGGCGACCTCACCGAATGGGGCAGCCACACCCTCGACCTCTGCCAGATGGTGCTCAACCGCGAGCACACCACGCCGGTGCGCTACAAGCCGATCGACGAGACCACCCTGCACGCCTGGTATGCCGACGGCATTCAGGTGGTGATGCGCCAGAAGGGCTTCCGTAACTCGTGCGCCGTGCGCTTCGAGGGCGACGAGGGCTGGGTCGAGACCGACGACTCGGGCGACATCCAGGTTTCCTCGCCGACCCTGCTGGAAAACCGCGCCATCCAGTCCGAAAGCTGGATGCGCCCGGTGGCCCACCCGGCCGAGTTCATCGCCTGCATCCGGTCGCGCCAGACCCCGACCGCGCCGGCCGACGCGCTGCACATCACGCACGTCGCCTGCCACGCCGCCACGATCGCCTATCACCTGAACCGCGAACTCACCTTCGATCCCGCCGCGCTCGCGTTTGTCAATGACGCCGAGGCCAACCGCCTCATCCACCGTTCGAACCGCGCCCCTTGGTCCATCTAACCCCGCACGAGGTTGCACCATGTCCACTGTTTGTCTCCCCGTCCATCCGCTCACACGCGCGATCGCCCGTCTGTTTCTGGGTGTGGCCGCTCTGTTCGCGACGAGTGTATCCGCCGCCGACGAGTCCGCGCTGCTCCGCCAGCTTGCCGATGGCACCCCGGCCGAAAAGGACAGCGCGCGCCAGACGCTGCTGGCCGGTGCCACCGCCGCCGCCATCCCGACGCTCGCGGCGCAGCTCGCGCGTCCCGAGACTTTCGACAACGCCTGCCTGCTTCTGGAAGCCCTCGGCCTGCCCGAAGCCGACGCTGCCTTGCGCGCCGCGCTCGCCACGCTGGACGGACGCGAGCAGGCCGGCGTGATCGCCGCCCTGACCCGCCGCACGGACGCCGCCGCCGAAGCCGCGATCCTCGCGCTGGCCGGCCGTCCGCAACCGGTGCGCTCCGCCGCGCTCACCTACCTCGGCAAGCTCGCCACCCCCGGCGCGCTGGCCGCGCTGGCCGCAGCGCCGCAGGACGCGGTCACGGCCGACGCCACGCTCGCGGCGGCGGAGACGCTGCTCGCGCGCGGCGACGAGAAACAGGCGCTCGCACTCTATACGCGGCTCTCGGACGATGCCCGCCTGGCGGACCACATCCGGCTGGCCGCCTTCTGCGCGCGCATCGCCGCCGACCTCGACCGCGCGCACACGCTGCTGCCCGCCGCCTTGAACCATGCCTCGGAAGAGTGGCGCGGCACCGCCGCCCGCCTCACCGCCCAGCTCCCGGACAAACTGTTGAAACGGCGCGGCGAAGCCTTGATGAAGGCGCTCGAGCCGCAGGGCCGCCTCGCCGTCGTGCAGGCGTTGGTCCATGC
>JAKJGY010000131.1 GCA_022704145.1 Verrucomicrobiota bacterium | reverse complement strand
CGCCGGTGGTGATGCCCGCCTGCGACAAGCCTCTGCTGCTCGTCCACGCCAGCCAGCAGACCTGGGGTGTGGAGCTGGCGACCGGCAAGATGCTCTGGCAGGTCGACGCCGTGACCGGCGAGGTGGCGCCCTCGCCGACCTGGGAGGGCGACGTGTGGCTGGCCGCCAACTGCTATTCGCGCATGGTCGCGTTCCGCCTGCCGCCGGAAGGCGCGCCCGTCAAGCTCTGGGAGTGGGAGGACGGCAACCTGCCGGACGTCGCCAGCCCGGTGGTCGCGGACGGCCTGATCTACCTCGCCACGGACGCGGGCGAGGTGCGCTGCCACAGCCTGGAGGACGGCAAGGAGGTGTGGCACAGGGAGTTCGCGGACGGCTATTACGCCTCGCCGGTGGTGGCCGCCGGACGGCTCTACGTCGTCGACCGCGCCAAAGGTCTCTTCCGCGTGTTCGCGGCCGACCGCGAGGGGCGCGAGCTGGCGTCCAACCCGCTGGGCGAAGGCGTGAGCGCCACGCCGGCCTTCGTCCGCGGACGCCTCTATATCCGCAGCCACAAACACCTCTGGTGCGTCGAGTAAAGCGGGGGCGGGGCGCCCGCTGAGGACACAGCGGAAGACGCCGCTTTACGTTTGCGTGCGGGCTGCGTACTGTGGTATCCTATCTGAACCGTCACAAGAGACAAACGGAGGCCGGTCCGGCCGCTGGCGCTCACGGTTCGAGCGGCTGGCGGGCGGGCTCAGGCCGAAACCAGTTGCGGGAGCACCGTTATGCCCAAGTTCGCTTATATCGCCGTTGATTCAGCCGGAAAAGAGACGCGTGGGACGATCGAGGCCCCTAATCAGGCGCAGGCGGTCGCGAAGGTGCGGGGCCAGGGGCTTTTCCCGACCGCGATCGGCGTGACGGGCGGCGGGGCCGAGGCGGCTGCGGGCGGCAAGGGCGCGCCAGCGGCCCCGAAAAAGGGCGCGCCGGCCAAGAAGTCCATGGCCAAGATGGAAATCAAGATGCCGAAGTTCTTGCGCGGCAAGGTCAAGCAGAAGGACCTGACCACCCTGACGCGCCAGCTCGCCACCTTGGTCGACGCCGGCCTCCCGCTGTTGCGCGGCCTGCATGTGCTCCAGCGCCAGACCCCCAACGCCTCGCTCAAGGACGCGCTCACGGGCATGTGCGAGTCGGTCGAGAGCGGCAGCACCTTCTCGGAGTCGCTGCAGAACTACCCGAAGATCTTCAACAACCTCTACATCAACATGGTGCGCGCGGGCGAGGCGGGCGGCGTGCTGGAGGTGGTGCTGAACCGTCTCGCGGAGTTTGCGGAGAAGGCCGAGCGCATCAAGAACAAGGTCAAGGGCGCGATGGTCTACCCGATCGTGGTGTTCTGCGCGGCCATCGGCATCACCGGCTTCCTGCTCGTGGCGGTGATCCCGAAGTTCAAGGACATCTTCACCGAGCTGCTGGAAGGCAAGCCGCTGCCGCCGATCACGCTCTTCGTGATGAACGCCAGCGACCTGGTCATGAAGAACGGCCTTTTCGTGGCGGGCGGCGTGGTGGGTTTCGTCATCCTGTTCAAGATCTTCGCCAAGACCAAGACCGGCAGTTACGTGATCGACGTCGCCAAGATCCACGCGCCGATGTTCGGCTCGCTGGTGCGGCGTACGGCCGTGGCCCGCATGACGCGCACCCTGGGCACGCTGCTCTCCTCCGGCGTGCCGGTGCTGCAGGCGCTGGTGATCGTCCGCGACACCACCGGCAACGCCGTGGTCTCGCGCGCCATCCAGGCGGTGCACGACAGCGTGAAGGAAGGCGAGAGCATGACCAACCCGCTGGCCGCCAGCAAGGTCTTCCCGCCGATGGTGATCTCGATGGTCGAGGTGGGCGAGGAGACCGGCGCGCTGCCGGAGATGCTCACCCGTATCGCCGACACGTATGACGACGAGGTCGACAACGCGGTCGCGGGACTGACCTCGGTGATCGAGCCGGTCATGATCATCATGCTGGCCGTCATCGTCGGCACGATCGTGATCGCGATGTTCATGCCCATGATCCAGATCATCTCCAGCCTCGGCGCGCAGTCGTGACCGGGCGGGGGACGCGAACAGAGGGAGGGCCGGCTATGAGAACGGAACTGCGAGCCGGGCGCCGCGACGGGCGTCAGGCGTTCACGATGATCGAGCTGATGGTCGTGGTGACGATCATCGCGATCCTGATGGGCGGCGTGTTCCAGCTCATGAGCACCGTCGGCCAGATGAACCAGCGGGCCGAGACGGTGGCGCGCCTGGAGCGCGTCCAGAACGCCATCTCCGGCTTCTATGCCGAGTACGGCTACTATCCGCCCGTGCCCTCGTACGGCAACCCCGACCCCTGGGCCAGCAACTTCCGGAACGACTTCGACCAGGCGGTGGGCTCGGGTTCGGGCAAGGAGGCGTTCACCAGCCGGTGTACGGAGTCCGCGCGCAACCAGCCGGTGGAGTTCGAGTTTCCGCCGGTCCAGGCGCTCGACAAGTTCATCAACATCACCTACGCCAAATGGAGCGTGTACAGCCCGAACACCCTGCTCGGCCCGACCGCCGCCACCATCCCTAAGGAGGAGTGGCAGGACGTCAAGCTGTTCAAGTTCGGCCTGCTCTCCTACCTGCTGCCGCGCCTGGAGGTGATCGGCTTCACCGGCACCACCGGGATCAACACCGACCTCGAGCCGATCCTCCAGTTCTACGAGAGCCGCCAGTGGAAGCGGCACAACCCGGTTTCGGACGTCGGCAGCACCCGTAAGTCGCTCGCGGCGCAGCAGGTGATCGAGAACCGCGCCGTGGCGCGCTGGCTGCCGAACTTCGAGGGTATCGTGGCGGCGGGCAAGACGATCCTGGGCGTGAACACCCACGAGTCCGAGACCGCCGACGACGAGGGCGCCTACAAGACCCGCAACGTCTATCAGGGCACCAAGCTCGTGGACGTGCTCGCGTACGACTATAACGGGCAGCGCTACGTGCTCCAGTACATGTCGCTGCGCGACGGCTGGGACCGCGACCTCTTCTACTACTCGCCGCCGCCGTACCAGAGCTACCGCCTCTGGTCGGCCGGTAAGGACGGGAAGACGATACCCCCCTGGATCAAGATGGAGAACCTCTCCGCCGAGGAGCGTAAGTGGGCCACGGAGATTACCCTCGACGACGTCGCGCGGTTCGACCGCTGAGGCGTCACGGGACAGGAAGAGAACCGCTATGACCTTTCGAGCGAAAGAGCCCGCCGCGTGCGCGGGCTTCACGATGGTGGAGATGCTGGTGGTGCTGGGCATCATCGGTATCCTCGCCGGTGCGATGGTCGGCTCCTACAGCCACATCAAGGCCTCGGCCTGGCGCTCGCGCGCCAACTCCCAGGTCTCCAACGCCGCCACGGCGCTGAATATCCTGCTGCAGAACGAGCGCGCCTGGCCGGACCAGATCCTCGCATACGAGGAGTTCAACGAGCATGTCTGCGGCCTGCTCCAAGTGTCGAAGATGCTCGACCTGACCACCTGGGAGAAGGATACCTACTCGCTGACGACGAGGAGTGGGACCCGCAGCCAGTACAGCATCGACCGGTTCGGGTATCTCGACCCGTGGGGCCGCGCGCTCATGCGTAAGAAAATCAGCCCGTCGGAGTCGGAGGTCTCGAAGTATCGCCTCCAGTACCGTGTCGACCAGAATTTTGACGGCTATGTCGACGCCAGCGAGGGCGCGCCGCGAGGCGTCAAGATCCGGGCCAGCGTGATCGTCTGGTCGCGCGGGCCGGACGGCCAGGACGATTTCCGCAGCAGTAACCCCAAGGCGCAGAACAAGTACCCCTTCGACGATGTCTTGAGCTGGAACCATGGCGCGGCCCGGTCGGAGTGACCGGCTCGAGCCATCCTCTTTTCGCAAGGAGCTGAACGAAGATGAGCAGAACCCCCAACACCCTTTCCCGTTCGCGCGGCGGCTTCACCATGCTGGAGCTGCTGATCGTGATCTCGATCATCGCGATCCTCGCCCTGCTGGCCACCGGCGCGGCGATGAAGTCGCTGAAGGGGAGCCGCCACCGCCGCGCTGACGCCACCGCCCGCGCCCTGGAGCTGGCGCTCCAGAACTACCGCGCCACCGAGAACGAGTGGCCGTTTGCGATCAGCGACTTTGACCCGCCGAACAACTCGCGCGACCCGATCCGCTACTGGCTCCACGGCAAGAACAACAACAAGGCGTTCAAGAAGCTCTTTCACGGCCGCGCCGGGCAGAGCAAGACCGCCTACCTCGAGGCCTCCTCGCTCCTGACCATCTCGCAGGGTAAGCGCATCACCCTCAAGGCGGCCCTCGAACTCGGACGCACCGACATGGCCATCGGCTATCCGCTGCCCGATAACGTGAACCGTTTCTGCTTCTACTGTATCTGTTACAACCCGCTCACGGATACGGTCAAGGTCTACCGCCAGGACCGCAGCCACGAGCGCGGCAACGGCGGCTCGTTCGGTTGCCCGGAGAACTACTAAACCATGAACCGCGGCGCCCCCTCCAACCCCATACGCCGTCAGGGCTTCTCGCTGGTCGAGCTGCTGGCCGTCATGGCCATCATGGCGCTGCTCACCACCCTGGCCGTGACCAGCTACTTCGGCGCCGTGCGCGGCATGGCCCGGCGCGGCGCCATCAAGCAGGTGGCCAACACCCTGCTCCTGGCGCGCCAGCGCGCCTGCATGGAGAACTCGCGCGTCAGCGTGGTCTTCTTCAACGAGGTCACGGGCGTCAGCGCGTCCGATGTCACCCCCTCGTTCGTGATCTGTAAGGAGATCGGTCGCCTGTCCTACGTGCGGGGCGACTATCTGGTCGACGAGTACAACGAGATCGACAAGATCTTCGGCACGCAGCGCTTCAGCGACTCCTACCGCGGCAGCACGCGCCTCTATAACCTGACGCAGGGCAAGTGGTGGCAGGTCTACCCGTGGGTGGAGTCGTACGCGCTGAACGGCCGCCACTCCGCCTCGGGCAACCCGTTCATGCGCCCGGCCGAGCGGCTCTCGGGCTACTCGATCAACGCCTTCGCCTTCCGCTCGAATAACAACGTCAACAATATCAATAAGGCCACCTGGAACGTCGGCGACGCCTACGGCATCGAGGCGGCCCCGGTGGGCTCGCTGCCGCGTAACTTCCTCTTCGATTCCCTCGGCCAGAGCGTCTCCTCCGCCATCACCATCACCTTCACGCCCTCCGGCACCGCCGAATTCAAAGGCGGCAGCACCATCCGGGTCAGCGAGACCCAGCCGCCCCGGCTGCGCTCGACCGTGCAGGTCTCCGCCGACGGCACCATCACCTACGACGAGAAATGGAACTAGTATGAACGCACACTCGGCCAGAGCCGGTTTCTCGCTCATCGAGATCAACATGGCGGTCTTCGTCATGGCCCTCGGCGTGCTGAGCATGGTGGTGCTCTACCCGCTGGGCCTGCGCGAGAGCACGCAGGGGTCCGCCGACCTCAAGCAGTCGATGTTCGCCGACTACGTGCTCAACCAGGCCGTCGCGGCCGCCTCGCAGACCAACATCACCTGGTCGCAGTGGAAGAGCGTGCCGCGCCTCGGCGGGGCGCGCGTCAACCTGAACAGCAGCGTGCCGAGCTTCATCCGCAGCAAGCTGGACCTCGACGACTGGCCCGACATGCGCGAGGGCACCCACTTCCGCATCGCCTGCTGCCTCGTGCCCGGCGCCTCCGACCGCATCATGGGCATCATGGTCCAGTCGACCGACCTGACCAAGAACATCACCTCCTATGACCAGTTCACCAACAACCCCGTCTACTACGCCGAGGCCCTCTTCCAGGGCCGCCCGACGCTGTAGGCCGGGAAGGACCGCCCCACACGTCATGAACGCGAACCCTCACACCAACCGGCGCGCCGGCTTCTCGATGATCGAGGTGCTGGTCGCCTCGTCGATCCTCGTGGTCATCGTCATGCTGCTGGCCATGCTCTTCCAGCACACCAGCCACGCCTGGCGCGTGGGCGTGCGCCGCGCCGACGTCTACATGCAGATCCGCTCGGCCATCGGCGCCATCCAGCGCGACACCGCCGCCGCCGTGGACGAGCGCAGCCTCGATCCCGAGGTCGTCGCCCAGCTCGGGGGCGGGAGCCAGAAATTCAACGGGCCGCTGCAGTTCTATACCCTCACCGGCACCGGCGCCAACCCCGCGCTGCGCAGCCCGACCTACGTCTCCTATAGCGCGAGCGGCTCACGCACCGAGACGAAGCTGCTGCCCTCCGGCTCGAAGCAGACCAAGAACTCCAACGTCCTGGACTTCATCCAGCGCACCGGCGGCAAAAACCGGCCGGTCACCACCATCCAGGGCTTCACGCCGGTCTACCCGTCCGGCGCGGGCGCCAACGGGCTGCCGCTCTATGTGGTCGTCAAGGCGCGCGTCACCTCCTCCGGCAACGCGCTCGAGATCGGCGCCGCCTCGGCCGGACCGGACAAGACCTGGAACACCAAAGACGACATCCAGACCTGGGTGGATTGAGGCCCTATGAAGAGAACCGAACACACACCCCCGACCCGCGACCGCCGCGCCAGCCAGGCCTTCACGCTCCTCGAGCTGATGGTCGTGGTCGGCATGCTGGGCATCATCATGAGCGCCGCCTTCTCGGGCATCGGCCACGCCAAGGGCCAGGCGCGCGCGGCCAAGGCCAACGCCGAGGTGCGCGAGCTGCTCGGCGCCTGGCTCGCCTACGAGTCCTCCTATGACGACTGGCCGGCGCAGGTCAGCGGCGGCGAGCTGGACGCCACCGCCTCAGCCCTCAAGGAGCTGCTCGGCGAGAACGACACCCAGACGGTCTACCTCAACGCCCAGATGGTCCGCGGCGCCTTCCGCGACCCCTGGGGCACCCCGTACCGCTTCCGCATCCTCGAACGCTCGAACGAGAGCAAGGTGACCGAGACCTTCGGCGCGTCCGTCACCTTCCCCAACCGCCACCGGCGGCAGGCGCAATGAGGTGTCGGCGGCAGGCCTTGAGGTTTTATTGAGTTGCGGGCCCCGCCCGCGTGAGAGGTGACCATGAAAAAATCCTTTACAACGCGACGCCGCGGTTCGGCGCTGCTGATCGTCCTGGGCTTCCTGAGCTTCATGATGGTCAGCGCCGTGGCCTTCTCGGTCTACATGCGGATCGAGCGCCAGGCCTCCTCCAACTACCGGCACGCCACCACCGGCCGCCATATGCTCAACTCGGCCCTCTGCCGCGCCATCGACGAGGTCGACTCCGAGCTGCGCGTCGAGCGCGTCAACACCGAGGGCTCCGCCCGGCCGCGCAAGTTCCCCTCCTGGCCCGGACGCACCAAGCCCTCGGCCGTTCCCAACGGCCTGGACAACTCCGCCGAATGCCGCGTCCTCTCGCAGGAGTCCCTCAGCTTCATCCCCGCCTCGCTGGTCAACGACGTGCGCCGCTACGCCATCACCAACAAGGAGGACCGCGTCACCGGCGTCAACGCGGCCAACAACGCCTACTCCTACCTCGGCACCAAGTGGCGCCCGCTCAGCATGCCGGTGGCCTCGCTCGGCAGCCCCAGCCAGGACGCCCCCAACGCCTATGAGGAGGCCATCGTCGGCCGCTACGCCTACCTCTGCGTCAATGTCTCCGACATGCTCGACGTCAACACCTGTCGCGCCTCCGCCCGCGACGCCGTGACCAACCGCGTCAGCCTCGGCCACCTCTTCGGCGACAACACCGACACGCGCAAGAAATTCGACGCCTACACCGAGAGCACCGCCCACCGCTACGAGACCCTCCAGGACTTCTACGCCTGCATGTACAACAACAACGACGCCGACGGCGGCACCTTCGGCTCGCCCTACCACGAGTACATGAACGCCGGCAACTCCAGCGACGCCGACTCCGTCTTCGACGACGCCGACCTGCACGTCCTGGTCACCGACGCGCTCGCCAAGGCCCAGCCCGCACGCCGCACCGCCTGCAACATCCTCCAGCAGCAGCCCCTCGCTCCCGCCGTGCTGCGCGCCGCCCGGCCCACGCCCGGCGATATCGTGCTCCAAAATGTTGAAATCGCGAACCGCGACGGCTTCCTCGACGCGCTGACCGCCGCCTTCGCCGGCCGCCTGCCCGGCGGGGCCGACCTCGTCAAGACCTTCCCCACCTGTCTCGCCGACTACCTCGACGAGGACAGCATCCCCAAGCAGCTCAACATGCCCACTGTCGAAATGGTGCCCATGGTCAACCAGATTCTGGTGCCCGATTTCTTCGCGCCGAAAATCATCAGACGCACCGAACCGGTTCCCGAAGCCTCGCCGCCGCGCAACCGTACGATCTACTCGGTCCAACTGATCAGCGCGCCCGAGGCCGCGCAGATGGATGTCGAGCTCGTCTTCCCCTTCAAGCATATCCGTGACCGCACCGACAAGCCCGCCTTCAAGGTCGAGGTCAAGGCCTTCCTGCGCGTGGTTCATAGTCACGAGAAATTGAATAACCAAAATCTTTTTTTGATGCAGCCGCCGGTCCTGCCGAACTACATCCCGCTGACCGCCACGGTCGATGCGCCAGACTTCTGGAACCGCGACACCAGTGATCCCGACAACTGCTACGATGTCGCGCACGTCCGATTCGAGGTCAACCAGCAGGCAGTCACGCTCGATATCATCGACAACGAAGGCACGCTGTTGACGCCCGGTTTCGAAATCGGCAAGGCCTTCAGCGTGGCCCTGGTCGCCTTCGCGCGCGTCAAGCAGGGCAACAACATTGTGGACAGCGCGCCCCAGTGGGAGCCCTATCCCGGCTTTAACTTGAGCGAAGAGGAAGAGTTCATGACCGCGCCCAAGCTCTTCTTTCAGACCTTACCCTCCTCCGTGCCGGTCCAGAGTGACATGAGCGCAGCGGTCGATATCCCGATCCCGTACGAGTGGGCCAGTCTCGAGATCCCCGATTCGCGTTTCAATTACAATGCCGCCAACTGGCTGCGTAACGATGATCGCAATGCCATCGTGCCGCGTATGAACGAATCGACCCGCAACCTCCTCGGCCAGGACGGCCGCGACGGCGACATCTTCCTCGCCGTCTCCAACGCCGGCCAGCTCAACTCGCCCTACGAGCTGGGCTTCATCGTCCGCCCCTTTAAACACAATGTTCTCGGCGCCGCCGTGGACTTCCGCACGCAGCTCACCGCCGACCAAGCGGAGGACAAGGACGCCATGTTCCGCACCGTGCGGCTCTACGACCACGGCGACCCCTCCGACCTCTTCAAGCGCGCCGCGGATCCGCTCTACCTCCACTTCACCGCCGAGCATGCCGACGGCACCGTGCCGGGCCAGCGCGTGAACCCGCTCTCCACCATCCCCAACGTGCTGTGGGCCGCCTTCGACGACACCCCGCTCGACTACTGGTACGCCTCGCGCGACATCACCCAGCCCGCCCAGCGCAAGATCATGCAGGACAACACCTACACCAAGAAGTACGGCACGGCGGACTGGAACAAGCTGCGCAACGGCTGGATCTCCTGCCTCACCAACACGGTCGCCGCGGCCCGGATCAATGAGGATTGGAACAAGGGGCTGCCGCAGTTCTATGGGAGCTGGCAGCGCTTCGGCTGGTACTCCGACGGCGACGCCACGCGCGTCTTCAACCCCCAGCCCGCCGTCCCGGGCGTGCCGGTGACCGTCTCCAAGCCGCTCCATGAGATCGACCGCAAGATGCTCTGCGGTTTCTCGCTCGACGCCTTCTCCGACCGCCAGCAGCTCTTCCTCTACTTCCTCCGCGCCGAGGTCACCGTGCCCTCCTTCGGCACCGCCCAGGAGAGCGGCACCCGCTCGCTCGCCGGCGGCCGGGCCGTGGCCCTCGTCTGGCGCGACCCTTACCCTGTCGGCTACGACATCGAGAACGACAACTACCCGCAGAGCACCTGGTACCCCAACAACCGGCGGATCTCGCCCTGGTACCAGGTGAACCTGGGCCGGTACAACGACGATCACGAGCCCTACAGCACCGACAACTCGCTCGGCGGCGCCAACGGCCGCAGCCTCGGCTACCACGAGCACCGCGTGCTCTTCTTCAAGCAGTTGGAAAACTGACGCCGCGCCGCCCGCGCCGTCGGTCCGCGCCCAGTACGGGCAGGCGCTACGAGCCTGCTGTCTCCGGTCCCCGCTCTCGGTCGCACGGGCATCCTGCCTGTGCTGCCGGTCCCCGCCCCAGTTCCAATTACCTGTCCCTAAGCAGCAGCCTCTAATAACCTGTCCCTAAGTTGTCCGCGCCGCCGGTCCGCGCCCAGTACAGCAGGCGCTACGAGCCTGCTGTCCCCCGGTCCCCGCTCTCGGTCGCACGGGCATCCTGCCCGTGCTACTGGTCCCCGCCCCCAGTTCCAATTACCTGTCCCTAAGCAGCAGCCTCTAATAACCTGTCCCTAAGTTGTCCGCGCCACGGGTCCGCGCGGCGCCCGTCATGCGCGCGGGGACGACGTGCGGTAGGCCAGCGGCGCGCGCGCATGGCGGCGGCGGAAGGCCTTGGTGAAGTAGTTGGCGTCGCTGAACCCGCAGGCGCGCGCGACCTCGCCGACCGTGTACGGCGTGTCGCGCAGAAGCGTCCGCGCCCGCTCCATGCGCATCTCCAGCAGCTCCTGCAGCAGCGAGCGCCCCACCGCCTGCCGGAAACGCGTCTCCAGCAGCCGTCGCGACACGCGGCAGTGGGCCGCGATGTCGTTCACCTGGAGGCCCCGCTCGGCCAGCCGGTCGAAGAGGTAGCGCCGCGCGGCCGCCACCACGCCGTCCTCGTCCACGCCGGACGAGGTGGACTGCCGCCGCGAGACGTGGGTCGGCCGGACGAGGATGCGCGTGGCTGCGGCCGGACGCCCGGCCATCAGGCCGTCGAGCAACTGGGCCGCCTCAACCCCCGCGCGGTGCGCGTCCAGCGTGATGCTGCTCAGCGAGGGCTCGCACAGCTCGCACAGGAGCGGGTCGTTGTCCACGCTTAGCACGAGCACGTCGTCCGGTACCCGCAGGCCCCGCTCGCGGCAGGCCTCGATCACCTGGCGGCCGCGCTGGTCCATCGAAAACGCCCAGCCCGCGCGGCTGCCGCGCGAGCCACTCGCCCAGCCGCCGCAGGTCCTCCTCCCAGGCGGTGCCCGGCGGCTGGGTGCCGTAGACCTGGCAGGTCAGGCCGTGCCGCTCGACCAGATCCGCGAACGCCCGGCCGCGGGCGGCCGACCAGACCGTGTCGCTGGCGCTGTGGACGAACGCGAAGTGCCTACAGCCGCAGGCGCGCAGGTGCTCGAAGCCCATCTCCACGATCGCCGCGGTGTCGGTCGTGATATACGGCACCCGCGTCAGGTCGTGACGCTTCGAGAGCGCCTCGATGTCCGGGTCGAGCAGGATCAGCGGCAGGCCGCCGGACAGCAGCAGGCGGATCGTGGTCCCGCCGCCGGGGCGGGCGATCACGCCCGTGC
>JAKJGY010000130.1 GCA_022704145.1 Verrucomicrobiota bacterium | reverse complement strand
TAGTAACGTTTCTACACGCATCCGGTGTTGTTCGTCCTCCTTTGTGTTGCAAACAAGAAGGATACCCGGATGCGCCTTTTTCAATCAACTGTCACCCACAGATTCTCGTGAGGTGCCACTTTTGCATGGTTGGCTGATCCTTTCGTTGAGGCACTAGTAAACCCGGTTTCGCTTTGCGGGTCAACCGTTTTCGCGTAGGTTTCGCCTGCGCGCCAAGCAGCCTCAGCGCGTGTCCTCCGCTTCGGTCTGAACGACCGGAACGGGCGGCTCCGAATCTCAGCCCCCTTGCCCCGACGGCAAGCTCCCATGGTGCGCTGAAGGAGCGAAAGACCGGCAAAGCTGCCGCTGTCGGCGAGACTCCTTCTCAGCGCAAAATTCAAGTACAAACTGAAATTTGCGGAGCGCGGGATCGGGAAGTATCCCGTTGTAGTGGATGGTGGTCGCCGTCGGCAAGGATCGCCTTCAGGTGCAGGGTGATGTTCTGCGGCGTGGTCTGGAATCGTTCGGCGATCTGCGCCTGCGTCAGCCAAAGGGTCTGCCCGTCGAAGCGGCAATCGATGCGCGTCCGCCCATCCTCCGCCGTGTAGAGCAGAAACTCTCCCCGCGCTTCCGGTTTATCTCCGCCGTGCTCAGGCAACCTCCTCCTCATAGCCATTCCTCTCCTTCCCCAGTCTGCCAAAAACTTAGTCATTTCAACACGCTTGAAGAACTATGTCCATGTTCGAGTACGCCCCTGTCGAGCACGGCGAGGAGATCGTTAGGCAGGGTAATGGTTATCTTGGTCGTGCTGACGGCGGGTAGAGGCGCGGGGGCTTTCTCAGTGGACATGGCGGGGTCTCCAGATGTCAGCGGGTGCAGATGACGTAGGGGGCGCGGTCGATGGTGATGGGGATCGCGAGGACGGCGGTGTCGGCCAGGCGCTCGGCGGCTTCGGGAGTGTCGCAGCGAACGATGAACATGCCGTCGCAGTCGGGCAGGGGCGCGACATTGCCGGTCATGGTGGCGGCGGTCTGACGGGCGGCGGCGATGAGGTTGGCGGATAGGGCAAACATGGGGTGACTTGTTGGACTGGTGCTACACGGCGGTGTTTGATTTACGGTGGGTGGGAAGGGGGTCAATATGCTTGGACGCCGAACTTGAGTAGTTTAGCGGGAAGGACGTCGTCGAGGTTCTGCACATCGGCGTCGTTGAGGTCGATGAGGTTGAAGCCGTACTTTTGGTAGATAGCTTTCTTAACTTTCATGCGTTCCGCGTAAGAGGGGTCATTCTCCATGCCCCAGAACTCGAGGTAGAGCTTACCCTCTGGCAGGTAGAAGTCGCAGTAGACGTCTTCTTCAATGGGGAGCTTGCGTTCATAGGCGTGGACGATTTCGGCCATGTAGAGCCAGTTGTCGATCAACATCTCAGATCGGCTCCGCACGAAGTGCCCGTCTGTGGCTCTGAATTTGGCCGGGAAACGCCCGCGGAAACTGGGTGCCTTGGTATCCGTTGTCGCGGTTTCGTGAGATTCCGTTTCGGGAGCGGAGGACGTGCCTTGAATGTCGGCAATCGTGTTACGCAGGGCGCTGTTGGTCTCGATGCCGTCCGGCCACGCGACAAAGGGGATGCCGGAGCGCGTATCCTCGCGCTGCACGCCGCCGACGGCTAAGCCCTGTCGCGTGATCTTCCACCCCTTCATGGACTTCTGTATCCACCCCAGTTCGGACAGAACATAGTTCATCCGCGTGGGCGGGATACCGAAGGCGCGGCCGAGCGCGGTAGCCGTTTTGAAGCTCTCTTTGACGATTTCGGTGAACTTCTTGGCTTCGCCGCCCGGGGTTGCCGACTCAACTTTGATGATCTGTTTCGGCCAGGCGATCCACGTCCCGTACTTTGGGCTGGAGAGGTATTTGCCGCCGCGACGTTTGCCTTCCTCGGTCAGTTCCACTTTGTCGCCGACCTTCTCGATCAGGCCCAGTAGGCGGAGTTGCTCAAAGACATTGCTGACGTGCATGCCCAACTCCTTTGCCAATCTGCTGGTTGAAATATAACCATCGGCTTCCATGGTGTACTCCTGGCCTTGGTTTAGGGAATAGGGAATAAGGAATAGGTGGGGGAGAGAACGCTCAACGCTGAACGTTCAACGCTGAAGGAAAGCGCCTGACGGCGCCACTACGAACGGGGAGAGAGTTCATTGAGTAACCTCCCAATGGCCGCCCTTGGCAGGTCCTATGCGGCGCAGACGCCCGTCCTTCTTGAGGTTCCTGATGATCTTCTCGACGCCCGCTATGCTCAACTCGAGCGTTAGCGCCAACTCAGGAATTGTGCTATCCGCTTTTTGACCTAGAAACTGAAGTAGCCGATCCGCATTTTTCACCCTACTTTTCACCTTACTTTTCACCTTACTTGTTGCCGAGTCAGGTTCTTGTCCGAGTTGCGCGGGATTCTCAACAACCCGCAGATACTCCGGCGAGAACGGGAACTCGAACCACAGGTCGCTGGGGTCATAAGTGACCTTGGGTTTGGGGTTGCCCGCCTCCTCGCAGGCGTCAACGATCCGCTGCACGCCCCGTCCCCAGGCCTCGATCTCGCCGGCGCGGAAGAAGGCGTTGGCGACCAGCGGATTGTAAGGGCACGATGAGTGTTGCGAAAAGAGTTTGCGGACAGTCCAGCTTTCGGGCAGCACGCCGGGATTCCAGATGCAAAGGCGGTTGTCGTAGACGCGAATCTGGATCGGGGCGGTATTGGCGTAGTCGCGGTGAATCAGCGCGTTTAGAATCGTTTCGCGCAGGGCCTCTTGCGGCACCGGGAAGGATTCAATGCGCTGAATGCCCTGATAGCTGATGGCGGCTTTCAGATATTTGGTGAGCAGCAACTCCATGATCTTCTGAACTTGGGTGAAGAGGTCACCATGGATTTCGTCGTGGTATATCAGATCGACATCGCCACGGAAGTAGCCGATCTTCACGAAAGCTCCCGTGAAAAACCGGTCAGGCTCGGGGTGGAAAAGGAGAAGCGCGGCACGCTTTAAATAGGAGCCCTCAGCCAGATTCAATTTTTCAATCAGGGTTGCGGCTGAACCGCGCAACAGCCCTGGCTCCAGCCGCTGGCTTTGCCGGGCGAATTTCTTGAAGAGGGCCATCGCCGTCTTTGAAAGATCCCGGACGGTGACGTGAGGAAACGGAGCGCTGTCCCAGGTGCGGCCATACTTGCGGAGAATGAAGCGGTCGAGCGCCGCGCCTTTCAGTTCCTGCTTGGTGCTGCCGCTGCGGTAGTGGTACTCGCCCTTGTAGCTGATGGGGCTCGGATATGGGGCGACACGGACTTCGACCAGCTCCTTGCCGGCTTCCTTCACCAGCCGCACGTCGGCCATGACGCCGAGCACATCACGGATCTTGTTGGGCAGGTCTTCAAGTAATTTCTCGGCATGGCTCACGCCGACGGGCTCGCCCTTGTCGTTCCGGCCGATGACCAGCGTGCCGCCCTCGGCATTGGCGAAGCCGCAGAGCCACTTGAGGTACTCGTCACGCCACGTTTCTTTCCACTCGATGTTCTGGTCTTCTTTCACGGGACGTTTCCTTAAAGGCTGATTCGGTTGCCTTTGTCGAGTTCGACTTTGGCTGCGGCTCTCAGGGCGTCGAGCCATTGGTCGAGGTCGGACTCGTTGGAGATGTAGTTGAGGCTGCATTTCGGCCGCAGGCTGGAGGCCGGGGTGTATTGGACAGGAGCCGGAGCGCTGCCGGTCGGTGCGCCGGAGGCGGGTTCGCGCGAATCGGCGGCAAGACGGGAGGCCAGCGCGAGCTGGGCGGGGTAGTCCTTGGCGGTATAACGGTGGAGGCGGTCGCGGATGCCGGTGACGAAGCGGGCGGACTGGATGGAAGCGACGGCTTCGTGCGACAGGGCGAGCACCTGGCTGCGGGACGCTTCGTCGAGCAGCTTGAAGTCTTCGGTCGTCTGAAGCCGCGCGGCGTAGTCCTCCAGTTCGGTGACGGCGCGGTCACGCTCGGTCTTCAGCATGCCGGTGATGTAACCGCGCAGATTCGTGACGGCGGTCTTGGCTGCGGGCACGATGCCGCCCCTGAAGGGGTGGGGCGATTCTGCGAGGGCGCGCAGAGGCTGCACATCGGCCGCCGGAACGTCCAGAAAGTTTGCGGACTCTTCGCGCAGGAAGGCAGTTGAATCGTCGTATTCAGGTCTGAGCGAGGAGGCGGTGAAACTCAGATTGTATCTGTCAATCTGTGTTCTGCCGGTCGCCGCATGAAGCGGGTTTGTGCGTTGCCTGTTCGACATGCGTCATTCCGGAAAATGTGCGCGTTCCCCATCCCCATGAAAGAAGCATCCCCGATTGCAACGAACACCGACAAACGCATGTATGCCGGGGGATAGCGACACACGGTTATCGTTCTTGAATAAGTTACCATCACAGGGGGGGCATTGCGAGCGCAAACCGGCCATAAAGTGAAGGAAATGGCGGTGGATATGGGGCGGCTGGACAGTTGAGTGGCAGGACTGGACGGGAGAGTATTCAAGCCGAATCGCGGAGAACGCGGAGGCGGGGCAGGGGAAGCGGGAGAGTGCTAAAGTACGGGAGTTCTAAAGTTCTGAAGAGCGGAGAGACCTTTGGGCGTCAGGCGGTATTTCTGGCGGCGGCAGGTGTTGCGCTGGCCGGTCGCACGCGGACTGGTCTCTCTAATACCTGCGGTTCGCACGCGTCGTTCAGGCGGGCGGGAGGCTTAGGGCGGCGGTGAGCTGGGGCAGCGCCTCGTCGACGGCGCGCACGCCGTCGGCGATCACCTCGGGGCCGCGGTGGAAGTCGAGGGTCATGATGTCGCCGACGGCGGGCTGGAGCAGGAGGTCGGGCGGGTTGCGCTCCAGCTCGCGCAGGGTGAGCTGGTTCTCGGCGAGGCGGAAGGCGCGCGTGAGGATATCGAAGATGGTGAGGGTGTCGGATGCGGGGCGGGCTCCGGCGGGGCCGGCCTTGCTCTCGGGCGGGGGCGGCATGAGCCGGGCGAGCGAGGCGGCGAGGCGGGCGATCCGCGGGGAGGGCATGAGGGCGGGGGAGCGGTAGGGCGGGCGCGGCTCGGACGGGAGGCGCAGGTTGATGTCCACCGCGATGACGAAGTCCGCGCCCAGCGCGCGGCAGACCGAGACCGGCAGCGGGTTGACGAGCGCGCCGTCGACTAGGTTGCGGCCGTTGACGCGGGTGGGCGTGAAGATGCCGGGAATACCGATGCTGGCGCGGATGGCGGTGAAGAGGCTGCCGGAGGTGAAGACCACCTCGGTGCCGGCGTCGATGTCGGTGGCGACGGCGGCGTAGGGCATCCGCAGCGAGGAGATGGCGTGGGCGGGGATCACGCCGCGCAGCATCTTCATGAAGTTCCGGCCGGTGAGCAGGCCGGAGCGGGGGAAGTTGACTTCGATGAAGAGCTGGGCCACGCGCTTCCAGTCGAGGCGCGCGGCCAGCTCCTCCATGGTGTCGAGCCGGCCGGAGGCGTAGAGCGCGGCGGCGATCGAGCCGATGCTGGTGCCCGCGAGGCAGTAGGGGCGGAGGCCGAGGTCGTGCAGCCGGCGCAGCACGCCGAGGTGTGACCAGCCGCGCGCGCCGCCGCTGCCGAGGGCGAGGCCGATCTTCCTGCGGCTGAGGTCGTGCGGGAGTGTCATCGGGGGGGCTCCGGGCGCGTCAGGGTCGCGCCTGCTGCCGGTTAGCGTTGGGGCTTGCCGAGCGTCGCGGTGGCCTTACGCGCCTTGACGAACACGGTGCGGGAGTAGCCGCTCTTGCGCAGGTCGCCGGTGATGGCGCCCATGAGCTTGCGGTCGGGGTTGTCGGGCACCAGGATATTGACCTCCTGGGTGCGGTTGAAGCCCGCGCGGCGGACGGCCGCGCCGATCTCGCCGAGCTGGAGCGTCTCGCCTTCGAAGAGCACGCGCCCGGCGTCGTCGACGGTCAGTTCGGGGACGCGGGTGTTCTCGATGACGCGTGAGCTGCGGCAGCCGGCGCCGAGCAGGGCGCACAGCAGCGCGGCGGCGAGCGGGAGGGCGGGGAGGTGAGGCAGTCGGATCATAGGTTTTCTCTCATTCAGTAGTCGCGGCGGTCCATGTCGCGGATCTCGTTGGTGAAGATGTTCACGCGGATGTAGCGCGTGACGTTGTCCTTGACGGCGCGCGCGTAGATGAAGCGCTGGCCCTCGCGGATGGCGGTCGGGAAGGCGACTTTGCCGGCGGGGTCGATACGGGCGGTGATATCGGACTCGATGCCGCCGGGGTGCTTGTAGTAGAGCCGAGAGCCGGGCTTGACGGTGAAGGTGATGGTGGTGGTGGCGGAGGCTGAGACGTCGGTCGAGTCGAAGGTGAAGTCGACGCCGCCGGTCTTGAGGTTGAGGGCCTGCTTGCGGCTGGAGGCGGTGAGGGCGCCGGGGTTGGTGTAGAGGAGCTGGGGCGTGAGCCGGTCGAGGTCCGCGAGGCGCGCCACGCGGAAGCGGTACTCCGGGAACGAGACGGTGCCGGACTTGACGGCCGGGCTGACGGCGACGGCGTTGATGGCCGCCTCGACGCGGGCCTGGTCCTCCGGGCGCGAGAGCATCTTGAAGCGGTAGGTGCAGGGGATGGGGCCGGCGGGGCTGGCGCGGTAGGTGGAGAGGCAGCCTGCGAGGGCGAGGGCGGCGAACGGGGCGAGGAGCCTGAGGTGCATATGAGTCCTTTAGAGGGGGGTTAGGGTTGAAGGTGTTGGCCGCCGTCGACGAACAGGGTCTGCCCGGTGACGGAGGCGGCGTTGAGAAGGAAGAGCGCCGCCTCGGCGACCTGCTGCGGCGCGGGGCGGACGAGGAGCGGGAGCGGGCCGGCCAGCTCGCGTGCGGCGGCGTCGGGAGGGGGGAGCGCGGCGCCCGGCGCGACCGCGTTGACGCGGACGGCCGGCGCGAGTTCGAGGGCGGCGCAGCGCGTGAAGGCCTCCAGCGCGTGTTTGGAGAGCAGGTAGGGGAGGGCGCCGGTGGGTGCCGGGTGGGCGAGGCGCTGGTCCAGCAGGTTGACGATGGCCCCGCGCGCCTGGCGCGCGGCGAGGTGGGCGGCCAGGCGCTGCGACAGGCGTACGGGCGCGAGGGTGTTGACGCGCCAGGCGCGCTCGAAATCGGCGGGCGTGGCCGTCTCCAGCCGCTGGCGCGCGAAGACGGCGGCGTTGTTGACGAGCGCGTCGACATGGCCGGCGGCGGCCGTGGCGGCGTCGAACACGGCGTCCGGTCCGTCCGGGCGCAGGAGGTCGCCGGTGACGCACCAGGCGTCGTGGCCCTCCTGGCGGCGGCGGTCGCACCAGGTCTGGGCAGCGGCGGCGGAGCGGTTGGCGTGCGCGATCACGCCCCAGCCGGCCGCCGATAGGGCGTCGGCGATGGCGAGGCCGAGACGGGCCGCGGCTCCTGTGATCAGCACGTTGCGTGACATGGGCGGATCCGGTGTGCGAGGGTGTTACGGATTGACAAGCGACGGGGGTCAGCATACCTTATTTGCACATGAGCCGTCATTCCCAAAAAGTGAATCTGAGGGTCGCCGAGCGCGATTTCAAGTATTACATCTTTGACTGGGACGACAACATTCTGCACATGCCAACGCGCATCCATCTGGAAAGGCGCATGCCGGACGGTTCGTGGCAGCCGCACAGCGTCTCGACGGCGGTCTTTGCGGTGGTCCGTACGGATACCGCGAACTACCGTGCGCCGGGGGGCGACTGGGAGCGGGCGTTCGTGGAGTTCCAGGATTATGCGGACGGGGGCGAGAGCCGGTTTCTGCGGGACACGCGCACGGCGCTCGAGCGGGTGTCGGCGGGCCAGTTGCGGCCAGCGCCGAGTTTCCAGACGTTGCGCGAGACGCTGGTGGAGGGCCGGCTGTTCGCGATCGTCACGGCGCGGGGGCATGAGCCGGAGACGCTGAAAGAGGCGGTGCGGCTGTTTATCAGGATGGTGCTCAGCGAGGCGGAGCGCGAGGAGATGATGGCCAACCTGCGCGGGTACCGGGCCTGTTTCGACGGGCTTACGGCGTTCGGCTCGGACGAGGAGGAGCTGGACTACTACCTGTCGCTGAACCGTTATCATGCGGTGACGAACCCGGCGTTCCGGCGGCGGCTGACGCGGGAGGGTGAGGGCCCGGGGCCGGCCTCGACCGAGAGCGCCAAGCAGTTCGCGATCCGCGACTTTGTCGAGCATGTGATCAAGATCATCGCCCGCGCGGGAGCCGAGTCCGGGCACCGGCCGATCAGCGTCGGGTTTTCGGATGACGACCGCGGCAACGTCGAGGCGGTGGAGCGCTACATCCAGCGGGAGCTGTCGTCGCGCTTCCCGGGCATCAAGTTCTGCCTGTACGACACGTCCGACCCGGCCTTCACGGACGGGCGCAAGGTGGTCGTCTCCGGCCAGCTCGACTTCGGTTTCTGAGGGGCCGCGCCTCAGTGGGTCAGGCAGTAGGTCAGAAGGTTGGCGCCCAGCATCAGCGCGTCGCCGGACTCGTAGCCGAAGCACAGGGGGTGGTCGTCGCCCTGCCAGCCTGCGGCGAGGTCGAACGGGCTGTAGAGCACCTGATAGCCGTCGCCCGAGAGCCGGAGGCCCTCTAGGACGGGGGTCGCGAGGCCGGGGTGTTTCGCGCGCACGGCGGGCGTATAGCGGGCGGTCGCGAGCTTGAAGGGCCCTTGCGTGAAGAGGGCGTGGCTGGCGGGGATCCGCTCGGTGCGGCGGTCGGGGAACAGGATGCCCAGCTCGCGGTAGACGGCGGACTGGAATTCGCTGAGGCCGAGGGCGTTGTCGATCAGCAGGTAGCCGCCCTCCTGGAGATAGCGCCGCAGGGCGGCGCGCTCGGCCTCGGAGAACGAGAAGTCGCTCAGGCCTGCGAGGTAGAGGAAGCTGTAGTCGGCGAGAGGGTCGACGTCGAGGCGTACGGTCTTGACGAAGTAGTTGGCCTTGACGCGGAGGTTCTTGCGCATGAAGCGCAGCAGGGCGTTGGCGCCGCCCGGTTCGGTGTTCCAGACGCCGCCGGTGCGGATCTGCGCGAACACGACCGGGTCGGCGTCCGGCTCGGCGTCCTCGTCGCGGAACGTCTGGGCTTTGGCGTGCGACTGCCCGACGCGGAAGTAGCCCATCGCGTAGGCGATGAGGTTCAGTCCGATCCGCACCGAAGAGGCGTGGTCGTAGTAGTCGGCGCGCTTGATCAGGTCCGGCGCCGCGTTATCCCAGCCCACGCCCAGGCCGTAGGGCGAGACGACGGCGGCGATGCGCGAGCCGACATACAGGCCGTCGAGCACGGGGAGCGCGTCATGGCGGGTCTTGGTGCTGACGCGCACGCTGTCGTCCACCATGTGGAAGAGCGGGTGGTCCTCGGGCAGACGCCGGATCTGGGCTTCGGGGAGGATCGCCTGCAGCTCGGCGAGGGCGGACTTGTAAAAATAGGGCGAGCCGACGACGGAGTCGAACCAGACCATGCCGCCCGCGAGCAGGTAGGTGCGCAGCGACTCGCGGTGGCGCTCGGTAAAATTGAGCGAGCGCCCGCCCGAAAAGTAGAGGACGGGGATTTCGGCGGGTGTGGCCTGAAAGCCTTCGAGGGGGGTCGATTCGACCTTGTAGTCCAGGTTGAGGTGCTTATAGGCGGCGCGCAGCAAGGACTGGCAGTCCGCCGGGACCATGTTCCAGTCGTAGACGCGGCTGACCTCGCCGTTCTCCCAGGTGTAGTCGAGGAACGAGCCCCAGATCACCTTGCCGATCATCGAGGAGGGCGCGGGGGGGCGCTTTTTCTCTGAGCGTCGCAGGGGTGTGGCGGGAAGCGGCAGAGGCGGCAGCGCCTCGCCGCCCTGGCGCATCTGCGGCTTGGCGCGCGGGGGCAGTCCGACGGGGCGGAGGAACTCGTTCTCGTCGGCGTGTGCGGCAAGGGCCGCGAGGGCCGCGGCGAGAAGCGCGCGGCTGTATCGGCTCGTGTTCTTCATGGTGGGATCTCCCGGGTTTTCCGTTCGATTTCCGAAAGCAGAGTGCGGGCGTCGACCTCCTCTTGGGCCCACGGGTACTGTTTGCGGAGCAGGTCGAGCTGGTGTTTCGCATGGGCGAGCTGTCCGAGGCCGAGGTGGAGGCGCGCGAGTTCGAGCCGGATGGCGGGGGCGAACATCTCCTCGGTGTCGGCCAGCAGCGCGCGCTGAAGGCAGACCACCGCCTTGCGCGGCTGGCTGTTGCCGGCGAGCGCGCGAGCCTTGAGGAGGTTCGTCCGCGGGGAGACGCGCTCCTCGGGGATCTCCCACTCGAGGAGGTCGAGTTCGGTCAGGCTTTCGGGGAAGAGGCCTTGCTGGAGCAGGTTCTGGAGCCTGAAATGGCGGGTGTTGTAGTCAAAGAGCGCGCCGCGGTTGAGGGTGCTGCCCGAGACGACGGCGGTGGGCTTGGGCAGGGCGAGGTAGAGGGCGCGCGCTGCGGCGCAGGAGTCGAGGGTGAGCGCGGTGTCGGCCAGATAGATGTCGAGCAGCCGCGACTCCCAGTCGGCCAGGTCCTGCCGCCGGAGGGTGGAGAGCAGGTCGCGCGCCTGTTGCGGGCGGTTGAGGCAGAGGGTGAGCAGGCCGCCGTAATGGAGGAGCGAACGGGCGCGCTCCTGGCCTTCAGGGAGTCGCTCGGCCAGCGTCTTGAAGCAGCGTTCGGCGAGTTCGTACGCTTCGCCCACCGGCTGGACGCCGAGCGCCAGCTCATAGAAGAGGGGGCCGAGTGTGGCGGGCGGTATGCGGTCGGCTGCGGCGAGCGCCCGTTCGGCGAAGGCTGCGGCGAGCGGCTCTTTCTGGTAGAAGAAGTAGCCGTGTGAGATCAGGGCGTAACCCTGCGGCTGGATGCCCGACTCGCGCTCCTGACGGACGGCGCGCTCGAGCAGGGCGAGGGCGCGGGCGTCGTCATTCTCATTCTGGCCGTAGCGCGTCTCGACGCGCACGGTCTGGCGGCAGTCGGTCTGGCGTCCGTCGGCGGAGGTGACGGTCAGCCGGACGTCATAATCGCCGCGGGCGAAGTAGAGGTGCTCAACCTTTGGGCCGTGGGCGGATGCGGTGCCGTCGCCGAAGTCCCACGCGTAGGAGGTCCCGGGAAGCGCATGGGGTGGGGCGGCCTCGAAGGAGAGGTCGAAGAGGGCGTGCTCACGAACGGTGACCATGTGGCGGCTTTCCCAGAGGAAGTCGGCCGGGCGCTGGCCGTCGCGGCCGGCGAGCGGCCCGACATAGGCGTAGGCGGCGCGGGTGAAGGCCTCAGGCGCGATGACCCGGTGCTGTTTTTCGCCGGGGGCGATCAGAGCGGCGATCGCGAAGGAGTCGGGGCTGTCGCCGTTCGCGTGGAGGTAGGTCAGCCGGTGGGTGCCGGGTTGCAGGTCGACAGTGCCGCGCCTGCTGCCGTCCAGGCCCGGCTTGACCGGATGGCGGCCGGGCCAGGCGGCGACCAGACGGCCGTTGACGAGGAGGAACGAGGCGTCGGTGGAGGCGGTGCAGAATATGGTGGCTCCC
>JAKJGY010000012.1 GCA_022704145.1 Verrucomicrobiota bacterium | reverse complement strand
CGCGAGGCCCGCCGCTCTAAGTCGCTAGCGTGCCCCTTACCGCACACCCAGAACTCAACCTCCCCGGACTCTGTCGCGTCGATCATCGCCAGAAGCTCATGCAGGCCTGCGGCCTCGGAGAGCGATCCGGCATACAGGACTGACGGCACGGGCGAGAGCCGCTCTGGGGCGCCGCCATGCCACGCCTCCACCCCTCCCTCCAAATGTAACTTGTGCGTAACAGGCGCCTGTTCATAGGCCCACTGCGAGACGAACACATGCCCGGCGGCCAGACGCGTCGCATGCGTGTAATCCGACCACCCTCCCCGCGACACCGTCTCGTCGTCCAGCAAGAAAGATATCCATGTCGTACCGCCTCGTGCCGCCGCCGCCGCAGCGCCGAGCTGCCAGGGCAGCGCGTTGTACGTGCAGACCACCGCCGGGCCACCCAGACGTCGGGTCTCCTCAGCCAGGGCCGCCCGGTACCCTTGGCACAGTGTCCACGCCCTTGCCAGAGGTGCATTGATGTAGCGGATCAGCCGCTGTTCAAAGGCGCGATCCAGATGGCACGGGGCGCCGGGGACCAGGTGGCGGCCCAGCGGCCATACCCGCGCGGGCTCGTGCCCCAGCAGGCGCACGGAACACCCGGCCGACCGAAGCGCGACACAAAGCCCGCGAGTCCAGGCGTTCGCAGCCTGGCTCGTGACGTCATGTCCGGCCACGGCGCACGTGTCAAAGATCGGCATAAGGAAGAGGACGTTCACGTCAGACGGCCTGACCCCGAGGCACCCGTTTCTCATCGCGGGAGTCCCTGACCCTACGCGCCGGGTTGCCTACGGCCACGCTGTATTCAGGAATCGACGTGGTCACGACCGCTCCAGCCCCGATGACACTCCCACGCCCGACCGTCACCCCTTTGAGGATGATCGCGCGCGCGCCGACGAACACGTCGTCCTCGATCACAACCGGCCGGCACGCGCCGCCCTCGCCCCGGAGCCGCGCCGCCGGATCGATCGGATGCGCGTCATTATCCGTAATCAGACAACCGGAACCGAGCAATACGCGGTTGCCCACCGAGATGGAGACAGCCGCCGAGAGCGTGCAGCCGGACATGCCGACATCATCGCCGATGACGATCCGCGCCCCATGCCCAGAGGTCTTGAGCGTCACACGCTGAAACACGCCCAGGGAGTTGTGCCGCGGGTCGCTGCACGCCACAAACCGTGCCCCGACCGTCATGCTCGCACCACGCCCGTGCCGTTCCACAAGCGGCAGCCCCCAGAACCTCCAGGAGGCTTGCCAGGGGAGCCCCTTGAACCGGCAGAACAGGAGGTCACGCAAGAGCCACGGCGCGTACAGCAGCCGTGCAGCCGCACGTTTGACAGAACCAGGAAGATGGTCACGTAGTCTCATGCTAGAACCTTCGTTGCGGCACAAACGGCATGAGCTTGGGCCTGCTGCCCGCACTTAACCGCGTGTCCCGATAACGTGGCTTGATGAAGAGGGAGAGCGCCGGCACCGTGAAGAAATAGCTGAACCAGATCTCATACCCCTTCGTGGGGTTAGTGAAGCTCGCCAGAAGGAGGGGCGCCCACAGGATGTACCGCAGATTGGACACGCATCGCGAACGTCCGTCTGTAAAGGCCCGATAATACTTCTCCACGACATAGAAGAACAGCAGGTAGGGGAGGAAGCCTATCAGACCGATCTGCGCCACCATATCCAGAATCTCTGAGTGGCCTCCCGTATGCGACCGGGTCACATCAAACCCCACGCCGAAGAGCGGGTTACTCCTGATCGTGTTGAACGAGATCAGGTAGTTCTCCAGACGCGGGAAATAGCTCATGTCCCCGGTCTGTATGGCCGCGCGGATGTCATTCAGCTTAGACCGGTAAACCTCGTTCTCGCTGCTGATCGCCAAAGTCTCCAGATAGGAGATGACCGGCTCGGCCACCACCAGAAGGGATGTGAACAGGATCACCAGTACGACCAGAGTGATCACCCAGACCGGCCGTACCGACACTCTGGCCCCTAAGCCGCACAGGGCGAGATACAGCCCAACCGCGATATACAGCAGACTGAGCATGTAGGAGGCCCGCAGAACGGAAATGAAGAAAATGGCGGACACCAGCAGAAACAGGATCCCGACACGTCCGGAGTGAAAGGCCAGATAGACGGTGACCGGGATCAGAATGGCCGTCGTGATCATGCCGTAGAAGGTGACCACGCCGGAGGACAGCACCTCAACCAGATCCCAGTTGATGCCGCCGCCCATGTCCATCTGCCTCTCCAGCGTGCCGCCGGTGGCCGCGCGCGAGGCGAACGGCACGATGCTCTCCATGTAGTAGTTCCACAGGGCGTTGACCACCACGACGGCCAGCATGACAAGCGCGAAGAGCTTGAGCTTATCCTCCTGGCCCTTGTGGAGGTAATAGGTGATCGCAAACCAGCCGTAAAAGGCGGCGATGTAATTCTTGAGCAGCAGCACGGTCGGCTCGTATTCGAACCCGCACCAGAAACGCTGAAAGATGACGAACACGATAAAGCCCAGAAACGCCCAGAAGACACGTGCGACTTTCCGTTCCTGCATCAGCCGATGGTAACTCGTGCCCCAGGTCAGGATGAGCCAGAGCGGAAAGAGCGTATAGGCCGAGATCAGGCCGATCCTGGCCCTGATGAAAACGATCGAGAGCAGCATGTAGCCGATGAGGCAGTAGTCGGCCAGCCCCAAAGACCGGATTTTGATGTTCAGCATATCCCGTTATCCTAGGTCCAGTACATGGAATGAACGCCCTGTCATCGGCCAGAACGGCCCATACGGCACCGCGTCAGACACGCCCCAGCAGCCGGCTGTAATCGTCCCAGTTGCCGATGTCCTGCCAGGAGCCTTCGCTGACCGGAAAGACCCCCACACGTCCGCCGCGCGCCAGCAGAAGGTCGATGAGGTCGGTCATGTTGAAGAACGTCCCCGACGGAATCAGCGACAGCAGATGCGGCTCAAGGATATACACGCCCGAGTTCACCTTGAACACCCACTCGGGCTTCTCGCTCAGTTCCCGTAGCAGCCCGTCCTCCCCCGTGACCAGCGAGCCGTAGGCGAGCTTGACATGCTTCAGGGCGGCGACGATCGTCAGCTCGTTGTTGTTCGCGCGGTGATAACGCCAGACCTCCTCCAGGTCCTGCTCGATCACGATGTCACAGTTGGAAACGAAAAAGGGGCTCTTCAGCCGGTCAGCGACCAGCGAAAGGCTGCCGGCCGTTCCCAGAGGCCGGTCCTCCTCAAACGCGTTAAGCGTATAGGGCAAGGCGCCAAGCTGTTCGAAATAGTGACGGATCATGGCGGCCTTGTAGTTCAGGGACAGGTGGAACTCCGTACAGCCGACCTGAAGGAACCGTTCCATGATCGTCTCGATGATGGTCTTCTGGCCGAACGGGAGCAGCGGTTTCGGCAACACGTTCGTGAGCGGGCGCAGCCGTGAACCGGTGCCGCCCGCCATGATCACGACGGGCAGGCCGAGCTTGCTCGCCGAGCGCTTCTCAACCGTGTCCGCGAACACATCCTCCCAGAAGACCACATCGGCCAAGTTGTCGTCCGCATCGAGGATCGGCATAAAAGCCGCCCGGCAGCGCAGCATCTCGGACTGCACCGTGGCGGCGGAGTCGGACTTCCGGCAGACGATAATGTCGTCGCGCAACACCGTCCCGACAGGCTCGGTAAGCGGAACATTCCGGATGATCGCGCGCTGGATGTCGCCGATACTGAGCAAACTGACGAACCGCTGCTCGTCAACCACCAGGAGCAGTTTACACCGGACATCGTCCATCCGCTTGATCGCCTGGACGATGGGCATCGCCGGCGACACCGTGAGGTTCGCCCAGCGGCTGTTTGACCCGCTCATACGCTCTCCATTCTCTTTGCCGGAACACCGACCACCACCCAACCGTCGGGCACGTCGCGTGTGACCACGGCACCCGCTCCGACAACTGTCCTGGCGCCCAAAGAACGGCCAGGCAATGTCGTGCTCGAAGCGCCGACATACGTGAGCGCGCCGACGCGCACACGTCCTAGAATCGTCGCGTTCGGCGCGACGGTCACAAAGTCCTCCACGACGCTCTCGTGCATAATCCGTGCGCCGAGATTGACGCGCACGAAGGCGCCGATGCGGGCCTGGGCTGTGATCACCACGTGGGAGTGGACGACCACGCCCTCCCCCAGACGGCAGGACGGCGAGACATCAGCATCAGGCGCGACGACCGAGGCGAAGGTGAAGCCCTCCGCACGGTACCGCTCGACGATACGCCGCCGGACGTTCGGGCTATCGGGCACCACAACCAACGGGATTCCGCGATAGGCCTCGCGCCTCGCGAGAAAAGCCTCGTCCGTCCCCAGATAAGGAACCGCATAGTCGTCCGCCACTTGCGAGCTGGCGTCGACAATCCCCACGAGCCTCAGCCCGCACCGCTGGCACAGTTCGATGGTCTCGCAGAACCCGCCGATCAGGATCACGCCGTTTGCGCTCATGGCTCCACCACCACCTGCTTGAGGGTATCGACGATCTCGCAGACCTGCTCTTCGGTCAGCTTCGAATACATAGGCAGCGTGATCAGATGGTCCGAGGCGAACTCCGACCAGGGCAGATGGCCGGCCCGCTCGCGATAGAGCGAGAACCGGTGCGCGCACGGATAATGGACGCTGGTCTGGATGCCCTGCGCATGCAGGCGCTCCCGCACCCGGTCGCGCCGTCCGGCCCCTCCCTCCTTTAGGGCCACAACAAAGATATAGTTCGAGACAAAGCCGTTATGACCCGCGAAGGGGACGGTGATTTCGGGCAGGCCCTCCAGCCGTGACTCGTACCAGCCGCGGACACGCGCCCGCTGCTCCAGATCCTTGGGCAGACGCTGAAGCTGGACCCGGCCCAGCGCCGCCCTCAGGTCATCCATCCGGAAGTTGTAACCCAGATCGATCACGTCGTACTGTGTCGAGTGCCCCCCCGCACGCTGATAGGAGGTCGTCGTCATGCCATGCGAGCGCAGCAGCTTGGCCCGCTCGAAGAGGGCCTGATCCCGGAACGTCATCATCCCCCCCTCTCCGGTGCTGATGTTCTTGTTGGAGAAGAAGGAGAAGCAGCCGATGTCGCCGATCGTCCCTATCCGCCGCCCTTCCCAGACGGAGAGCGGGCCGTGGCAGGCGTCCTCCACCACACGCAGCCCCCGTTTGGCCGCCACTGCCATGATCCGGCGCATGTCGCAGGGGAATCCCCCGTAGTGCATCACGATAACGGCCTTCGTACGCGATGTGATCTTGGCCTCGATCTCATCCGGCGACAGGCACAGGTTGTCCGGCCCCGCGATGTCACAGAAGACCGGCTCGGCCCCCACATACCGCACGGCGTTGACAGTCGCCACAAAGGTGAGCGAGGGCACCAGGACCTCATCGCCCGCGCCGACCCCCAAGGCGCGCAGCGCCAGAAAGAGCGCGTTCGTGCAATTGTCGACGGTCAGGGCGTATGGCGCGTCCAGCAGCGCGGCGAACTCCCGTTCGAAGGCCTCGCAACGCGGCCCCATCGAGATCCAGTTGTCCCGGATCGTGTCGGCGAGCGCCTGCACCTCCTCAGGGCCGTAATTCAAATCGAACAGCGGGATACGATAACTCATTTGCACTCCATGACCTTACGATAACACGCGCGGATTCGTTCCACGTTTGACGCCAATGAAAACTCCGCTTCGGCAAACGCCCGGCCCTGCCCAGCCAGGGCCTCCCGTTGCGCCCCATCGGCCAGAAGACCAAGCGCCCTGTCTGCCATGCCCGCCACATCGCCCTGTTTCACGAGCACCACATTCTCGCGCCCGTCGCGGTTCGCCCAGGGGATGCCGCCCGTCGCGTAGGCGACAACAGGTGTACCTAAAAGCATACTCTCCCGGATCACGCTAGGAAAGGCGTCGTTATAGGTCGGGACGAGAAGCAGCCTGGACTTGCGATAGGTCTCGAACAGGCCCGCCTGGTTCGGAAAACGGGGTATCCAGCGCAGATGCGCCTCGAGCCTGTTTTCTCGGAGGAACTCGCCTGCGGGCGGATAGTCACCCGGCTGCCCTACGACCGCGGCCGTCAGCGAAGGGCGGTGCTCCGCCAGGCGCCGCACGATCTCCAGATAGTCGGCAAACCCCTTCTGCCGGGTCAGGCCTCCCACGAAAAGTAGGTCATACGCCTGCTCCAGCCCCTTCGGCGTCCTGGCGATCAGCGCTTCGTTGACCGGAAAATAGAGATGCTCATAGGACACGTCCGGGTTAAATGACCGGACAACGCCCTCCGACTCGTAATCGCCGGAAAACATACGGCACGCGCGCAAGAGCGCCTCCTCGTAGCGACACCGGACCCGGGTGATCGTCGTATCGTGATACTGGCGCTCCCGGTGGATAAACCCCTGAATGGTCACCAGGACCGGATAACGCCCCAACAGGTCAAGAACCGCCGCCCCGTACTGCGGGTTCTCCACGCCGAAGAGGTGGATAAGGTCCGGCCGGATCTCGTCGACGATCGCTCGGATCCGCCTCCGGTTCACCCAGAAGCGCGTGAGGTGGTCGACGGGCACCCGGGCCGGCCAAGGCCGCCCGAGCAACGGGATGCCTGATTTGAAGCAATGATAACGGATGCCGCCTGCCTCCCAAGACTGAACGCCGCCCTTCAGCCACAGGTCGGTCGACACGACATGTATCTCGTCATCGCCGCGCTCAAAGCCCTTGAGCAGGTTGGGTATCCACTGCCCGACCTCGTCACGGCGCTGACGCCACAACGCGAGCTGCGAGCGCTTCTCCTCGTTCGTGTAGGTACAGAGCCAGAGAATCTTCGCCATCGGACTCAGCTCCAATTGACCAGCGCAAACGCGCGTTCACGTTCCAGGTCAACTTCCGGAAGGAAGTAGGGAAGCGGGATGTCCCCGGCGGCGCACCGTCCGCCCAGCCCCCCCGCAACACGGCCGACCCGTTCGCAAACGTCGAGGATAAGGCCGACCCGATGATCCACCAGATGCTTTTCGGCCACCAGCCGCACGGTGTCGTCGGCACGCGCTCTGAGGCCCGCTTCGTCCATTCCGAGCACACGGTCGCAGACGTCGACGATCGCCTCGTCGCACCCCACGTAGTACGCATGGTGATCCGGACGGAACAGCGCCTCGAAACGCGGCGTAACATGTTGGACAAGGGGCACACCGGCCCCGGCGACGTAGAAGGGCCGGTCCGAAGCGTAATAGTCTTGCGCGAAAGGCGGGCGCCCGTCGACGACCAGGCGTCCGCGGCCGAACACCTCGTCCTGCCGGTTGAACTCGACCGGCCCCTGCCAGGCCGGATGGTTCTTCCAGCCGTGCCCGAACACGGCAAACCGTTTGCCGTAACGACGGTACAGCCGGTCGACGATGCGCTGCCGTTTCAGCGAGGCCCACGTCATGTACCGGAACGGGTTGAGCGCACGGCCGCGCGAGGCGACCATCACCACGTCGAACTCGGCCGCGGCCGGCTCCGGCCGCTGCCGGCCCAGCGCGAACACCGTGGTGGAGAACGCGTGCGGCATCAGCATCAGACGGCGCGCTCCCAGCCGCGCCAGCAGCGCCGCGAACCGCCCCATCGAGGTCAGGAAGGTCACATCCGACAGCACCGATAGCTCCAGGAAGGCGCGCGGCGCGCGGCGCGCGTGGTCGGAGAAGAGGTCGCCACAACTGACCGCGATCATGGGGGGTGAGGGCAGCTTCCTCAGCGCCTCGACGCACGCGCGCGGACTGGGTATGGCGTGGCCGTGGAAGAATTGGAAGAAGACCAGCTCCGTGCGTTCGCGCTGGCAGGTCTCCACGACGGTCCGCCAGAGCCCGTCCCAGCCGCACGCCTGCGCGCAGCCGTAAAAAGGGATGTTGGTGTACGTCTGGATACGGCCGGCCGCCTGCGCGCGAAGCATCGCGTCGTGATAGCTCTGCTGGTCGGAAAGCTGTCTGGCTTGGGAGAGGAATAGGACGTTCATAGGCACTGCCTCAGCGGCCTTTGTTCAGGAGCAGCCGCTTCACCTGGCTGAGCGCGCTGCGCACGCGGCCCGGCGGAGCGTACACGTCCCGCATGCGGCGCTCCTCGGTGGCGTCCGGGACGACGTCGCACGGGTGACACAGCGGGAACGCGATCCCGTCGGAGGGCACGCCATGCCACTCCGACGGCCCCCGGTTATGCACGCCGTAAACCCCCACGTTCGTCATCAGGTTGACGCTGGGATGCACGCACAGCAGGTTGTTGCGGAGCATCGAGAACCACCAGGCCGTCGCCCACGAGTTAGCCCGTCCGGCCGCGACGCCCTCGAAGAACGAGGCGACATGGCGCGCGGCGCGCTCCGTCGGGAAGAGCGCGCGCAGGAACGACGTCTCACGGAGCCGGGGCCACTCCCGCAGCTCGGCATCGAAGCACTGCCAGGCCCGCCGCCAGGTCGCCCACCCGATGATGGTCGGGAAACGGTCGAAATAGTAGCTCGTCGCCTTATCGAGCGGCTTGAAATGCTCGATATGCCCGGCGATCATGCCGATGCGCGTGTCGTGCCGATAACGCTCCAGCAGCTCCGCGCTGAACCGGAAGAAGTCCGGGTGCGGGACGCAGTCATCCTCGAGCAGGATCGCCTCCTCCACCTGTTCGAACACCCAACTGATGCCGCTGCCCATACGGCGTCTGCATCCGAGGTTCACCTCGGCGTAGTTCCGCCGGACCTCGCAGGGCCAGTCCACGCCAGCCAGGATCTGACGCACCTCGGCACAGCGCGCGCTGTCGTCCGCGCGTCCCGGCCGCGGGCCGTCCATGCACAGGAATAGCTGTGCCGGCCTGGCCTCACGGACGCGCGCGAAGACGTCGCGGACGAACTCCGGCCGGTTGAAGGCGAAGATGGCGATCGGCGGTACGGCTGGCATAACGTTCTCTGGTGAGCCGACGTCCGGACGACGGCCCGCACGTCCTGAGGAGGCGCCTCCTCCGCTACTCGCCTTTTCCCTTCAGGCGTCGGCCAAACTGCGCGGCCTTGTAGACCGCACGGTTCAACGCGCTGTCCTCCGCGTACAGCGCACACATCCGTTGCTCCTCGTCGAAATCGGGCAGCACCTCGCGCGGGTGCTCCAGCGGAAAACGGAGCGAGCCGTAAGGGAGGTTATGCCAGAGCGAGGCCCCGTGGTTATGGGCGCCGAACGCGCCCACGTTCGAGACCAGGTTGACACACGGGTGCGCACACAGCATATTCTGCCGCAGCAGCGAGTACCACCAGATCGTCGCCCATGTGTTCGCCTGTCCGGCGTAAACCTCCTCAAAAAAGCGCGCGATGCGACGGGCCAGCCGCTTGTCCTGAAAAACCGTACTCAAAAACGGATCGCTCCGTAAGCGCGGCCACTCGCCCATCTCGCCGTCGTAGAGCGCCCACGCGCGCCGCCACGTCGCCCACCCCCAGATCGTGGGGAAGCGGTCAAAATAATAGCTCGCCTCTTTCACGATCGGTTGGAGATGGGCGATATGGCCGGCGACCATACCGAGCCGCGTGTCGTGCCGATAACGGGCCAACAGGTCGGTGCAGAAAGGGAAGAATGAGTCGGACGGGACACAGTCGTCCTCCAGCAGGATCGCCTCCTCCACCTGCTCAAACACCCAGGAGATGCCGCTCGCCATCCTTCTGCGGCACCCCATATTCGTCGCGGCGTAGTTGCGGCGCACCTCGCACGGCCAGTCCACCGCATCGAACACGCGGCGGCAGGCCTCGTTCTTGGGAAGGTCGTCCGGGCGCCCGTCACGCGGCGCGTCCAGGATCAGGAACAGCTCGCGCGGGCGCGCCCGGCGTACCTGCTCGAACACACGCCGCAGGTTGTCGGGCCGATTGAAGCCGAAGAGCGCCACCGGCGCGCACGCGTGCTCCCGCTCCTCCCTCTGTCCCTCGTCGCCCACTCGCTCGCCCTGCCTCCCTTTAGTGCCTTACGGACCAACAACAGCAATCAAACAAGTTGTTTGGGAATGATGGAATACTGGAATGATGGAAGATCCATGCGAAGGCACGCGATTCAACACCCTCATTCCATCCTTCCAATATTCCAACATTCCAATTGGGTTGCGGGCCGCGCCCGCGTTAGGACTCAAGCCCGTCATTCGACCGCTCGGCCACCACCACCACACCCGTCAGACGTTCGAACAGCCGCTGGAGGCGGCTGCTGACGGCACGGCGCAGCCGCAACGGCCAGGCGGGTCTGACAGGCCGGTCGCTGTTTGAGGCCTGCCACATCGCATACCGCTCGGCGGAAAGGTTGGAGCGCGCGCGCTCGAAATCGTAGTTCCCGACCAGGAAGGGATGGACCGCGCACACCCGTATCTTGCCGGTCTTATGGTAATAGGCCCAGTCATCCGGATGCCTGGAGATCGGCGTGTTCAGCTCGAGCAGCGCCTGCGCGCCTTTCGCGTTCACGATGAACCCGTAATTTCCGGAGGCCGCGAACACCCGCGCGATGCGGTGCCGGCCGTCTCCCAGCGGCCCGGAGCCCCAGACCCGATACTTCGAGGGCTGGGTCAGCAGCAACGCGACAGGGGTCTCCGCGTGCCGGTCGAGCCACTCCTGAATGTGAGGCATCGCCTGGGTCAGCCGCGGCCCGAGCTTGGCGTCATCCTCGAAGATCAGCGCGCACGCGCGCGCCTCGCCTTGGATGCTGGCGAAGACGCTCTGCTGCGACATGATATTGCCGATCTCGCCCTTGCCGATCTCGCGCCCGTAGTTCGCCAACGCTCCCTCACGGCTGTAGACGGAGGCAAGCTGCTCCTCCGAGAACAGACGCGCATTGTACATTTCCGGAATCGCGAACGAACAGCCGGGCAGCAGCCGCGCCAGATCCGCACGAAACCGCTCCAGCTTGTCGCTATCCTTAGGCAGACTCAGGACAAAGATTCGCATAATCCTCCGTCGCCCTCCGCGCCGCTCACCGGCTGGTCATGGCCTTCAGACGCTCGACCGACTCCGCCCGCAGAGCCGCGATTCGCGCGTGCACCTCGTCGAAAGGCGCCTCCAGCCGCGCTCCGGCACCGTCCGTCGGCTCCCCCTCCTTGAGAAGGTGCCCGGAGAGCCCCAGGCGGTTCAGCAGCGAGGTCAGCCGCGAGGTCACCTGCGAGTGCAGCGGCAGTACGGTGAGGAAGGGCCGCCGATAATGGATCGAGAAGATCGTCGCATGATAGGAGGTGCAGACGACACACTCGGCGTGCCTGATGAAGCTGAGGAAGCGGTCGGGCGCGATGAGCTGGTATTCGCCCAGCACCCGCAGCCAACTGCCGAAACTGGTCGCGTTCACATAGACCAGCCGGCACTTGCGCTCACGCGCGAGCTGCCTGCCGATCTTCAGCATGTAGGCCGGAGCCGCGCCGATACTGTAGACCAGCACGTACGGCCCGCGGACCAGCCGCGGCGCCTCGTAGGGAAGATAGTCGGAGGCCTCCAGCAGGAGCGTCGGATCCACGACGACCGGCGGCTTGGCGCCTGTGAGGGACTCGACCAGCTCGGCCGCGCGGTCTTCCCTGACGGTGATCGCCCGGTAACGCGTGAGCGCACCCCGCAACCGCCCGACCCAGTCGGCCGGGATCTGGGACAGCCCGAAGCTTGCGGCATAGGACAGCCTTTTCGCGTCGTCCTTGCAGAAGTCGAGCAGAAAGAGACGGGTATCCTTGACAATATCGAAATTCCAGACCTGGTCGCTGCCGACGATGAACGCGTCGTACTCCTGCTCGGGGATCTCGTCCGCCGAGCCGAACCGCCTGGACAGCGCGAGGTGGCGCAGGAACCGCTTGAACAGCCGGATCTTGACCGCCCGAAGGCCGAGCGAAAGCAGCAGGTTCTTGAGGTAGTACGGCCACAGGCGCCAGGCGCGGGGGCAGTCAGGGAAGACCTTCCCCTCGCCGATCGTATTGGCCTCGACCAGCTCGGGCGCGTGCCCGATGCGGCGCAGGGCCTGCTGCAGCGCGAGCGCCTGGAGCATGGCGCCGCAATTGTGCGCCCGATGGACGGTGACGATCCCGATCTTCATGTGTGCACCACCAGCGTCTGATCCACTGGCAACCGCGGCGACTGCGTGAGCCGGAACACCTCGGGGACGCCGCCGCACGCGACCATCGCGATGACCACCTCAGGCTCGGATATCCCCAGCAGGCCCCGCAGCTTGAGGTCGTCCGGGAAAGGCTCGCGAGGATTCGCGGGCTGGTAGGGCGCCGACCAGTTCAGGATGCAGTGCGCCACCTGGTAGAAATGGAGCGCATAACACAGGTTCATGAGGTAGATGCCCCCGTTCGTATACAGGTCGCGGCGCTCCGGCAGCCAGACGGTACGCTGATCGACGGTCAGGACCAGCAGCTTGTCGACCCGATGGCCGAACCCGCGGTTCCCGTTCTGCAGCGCCAGGCACCGCTGGACGTTCTCGCGGTCTGTGACCAGATGGACCTTCCAGGGCTGCCGGTTGCACGCGGAGGGCGCCTGGTTCGCCAAGGCGACCGCGCGCCGGATCTGCTCGACCTCCACCGCGCCCTCGAACTGGCGGAACGAGTGGCGTGATGCCGAGAAGACGTCGAAAGGGGCGCCGACATGCGCGAAGTACTGTTGCCGCGTCATCTCAGGCTGTTCTGAGGGGGCGGCGCTGTAGCGCGCCAAAAGACCCTCGATCTTGGCCGCCAGGGCCTGCTCGAGCGCATGCCGCGCGCGCTCATGGGCCGTCCGGTACTCCGCCACGGCGGCCACCGCCTCACGAAGGAGACAGGAGTCCTTCTCCGCCGAACCCAGGCCTTTCTCGATATCGTCGATCAGGGCCATGAGATTCGCCTGCCCGAAGCCAGGCCGCATCTCGGGCATCGCCAGGCCTTTTTCGAGGACGTGCGCCCGTTTGCTGATCCGCGTCAGCAGTCGCCGGTCATCCTCGCAGGCCGACTCCATCGAGTTGTCATAGAACCGCTTCGCGTCATAGGCGAACACCGCCTCACAGGCCTTCCTGTCCGCACGCGTACGGTACTCCCGCACCCACGCCGCAGGCAGAAGCCGCCTGATGAGCCTCCGTAAGAATCCCATAGTCTATCCTCCTCGTCCGCCTAGGCCGCGCGCTGCAGCCGGCCCGCCAGCTTGGTCAGATGCACCACGAAATAAGTCTTCTCGGACCGGTCGAGAACCGCCAGCCAGCCCAGCAGCCCCCACGAGGCCGTAGTGACCGCCGTGACCACGCAGAGCCTGAAAAAGGAGAACGGCCCGTAAGCCGCGCGGCTGAGGCTCCCGAGCGCCATGCCGACCGCGAAGACCAGCAGACAGGGCGCCAGCACCGCCTTGATCCAGTCAGAAGGCATCGCGCCGACCAACGTCTTGGCGAACAGCACCCGCCCGATCGAGAGGCCCGAGGCCGTAATGATAAAAGCCCAGGCCACAGAAGGCGCCGGGTAGCCGAGAAGGAGGAAGAGCCAGGCGATCGGCAGCGTCAGGATCAGCAGGCCTCCGAGCATCATCTGATACCCGGCGATCCGGCCGACCGCGCTGACCGCGACCATGTGGCCGAAGGTCAGGCGCTCGATGAGGAACTGGATGATGATCAGGCGGCAGAAGACGGCGGTCAGTTCCGGAGGGGTCTTCAGCCAGAGCACGAGCAGACCGTCGATCTCCAGCAACAGGGGGATCGCGATCAGCAGGATCAGCCAGGTGCCGAACTTCGACGCCCGGTTCGAGAGGTGCAGCATGCGTGAGCGGTCGCCGCGGCCCTCCGTGGCTGTGATCTCAGGCGTAAACGCGCCCTGCAAGGCGGTGGCGAGCGTCTGGGTATAGCCGGAGACCGTATTGCCAAGGGAGTAGGAGGCGTTGACGTAAGCGAACTGTGCGGGGTTAAAATACTTGTTGAGCAAGACTGCGGTGCCCTGCCCCCGCAGGATAGTCCCGACCGAACCGAACAGTTGCCAACCCGAAAATGAGGTGACCTGCCGGATACGGCTCCAGTTCCACCACTGGGAGAAGTCGATGTGGCACTCCACATAGAGTTTCTGCGCCCGCAAGACCTGAAGGAACCCGACACCCACCATGATGCCCACGGTCCCGGCGCTATAGAGCAGCCAGCAGTCGCCGCGATAGAGGGTGAGCGCGTATGCCAGGCCAAACGAAATGAGTGTCTGTACGATCCCCCAGACCGACATCTCATAGATCCTCTGCTTGGCGGTAAACATCCCCTGGTAGGGCGTGGTGATCATCCCCCACAGCGCCGAGATGAGCGAGAGGCGGAACACCCAGGTGGCGGTGGCCAGGCGCGCGGGCGGGATATTCAGGAAATGCGCGAGGCACCACTCGCCCGCAGGCCATCCGAGCAGCGTCAGGACGGAGGGCAGGACCGTATGGATCGACAGGGCCGCGTTGAACCACCGCTTCGTCTCCTCGGCGTCGCCTTTGCCGATGGAAAGGGCGAAGAACCGCGCACACGAGTTGGCGGTCACGCCATTCAAGAATGTGATGAAGGTGATCAGGCTCCCGACGACAGCCATCAGGCCATAATCCACCGGGCCGAGCGTGTGCAGCACCCAGCGGCTGCTAAAGAGTCCGAGCGCCATCGAGAAGACCGTACGCCCGTACGTGGCCAACGTGTTGACGATAATGCGTTGTGAGGCTGTCATGGTTCCGTTCTTTTTCGCGTGTCGCCCGCCCGCTCGTGCCGCAGACCCGCCTCGACGGGGCACGACTCCCGCGCCTTCACCGGGCACGAGGAGAGCGCCTCGTACCACAGCCCCAACCGCTCATACTGCGCGCGCCGCGCCACCTCCAGCCCCCCCACGGAGGGCCGCGGAAAACCCCGGAGCGAGAGCTTCCGCTCGCGCGGCCGGGCCCAGATGTAGTCGCACGGCGCCGCAACCGGATCCGCGCCGTGCTTCTGCAGGATCCGGACCGCGCGCGGCATGTGCGCCGCCGAGGTCGCCACCACCACCCGGTTGGTGCGAGCCCGCGCCAGCAGCCGCTGCGCCTCCTCTGAGGTGTCCCGCGCCCCGAAGACCGGCACGAGGCGTTCACGCGGCAACCCCACCGTAAGGGCGTACTCGCTCAAGAACCGCTCCTTGTCTTCCGCCACCGCCCCGCCCGCCATCGAGACGAGCACGCGGCTGCCGGGGATCGCACGCGTGAGCCGGACGCCCTCCAGTAACCTCTGCTGGAACACCGCGTTGTTACGGTAACGCAAAGGCAGATCCGAACCCGCCTCCATGCCCTGCCCCAGCACCAGGATGTCGCAGCCTTTGAGAGCCTCGCACGTGGACGCGTCGGCCTCTAACGGCGGATACAGCCGCTCGAGGCGGTATAAGAACCCGCCGCCCCAGCCACACGCGAAGGCCAGGCCGAGAACGGCGGACAAGCCCTTGATCCACTTGCCCAGACGCGCAAAACGCGTGAACTTCGAGACGGCCCACCCGAGCACGAAAAGTCCGACAGCCAACGGCACCGGCATCAGACATTCCGCAACGCATTTCTTCAGGGTATACGGGAGGACGAGGTTCATGCTCGGTCACGACACGGGAGGACGACACCCGCCGCACGCCACACCGCAAACGCTAGGCCTTCACGTAACGCGGCGATACCGTGACGAACGGCATCGCGTTCCGCGTATCGACAATCAGCGCCGCCCACTCCGCGAGTTGCCTGTAGTCCACACTGGCATGGGCCGTCGCGATCAGCACGCAGTCATACGACGCGATCACCTCCTGGCTCCAGACGACCGAACAGGTTCCCGCCCACTGCGGATGCTCACGCGTCATCCGGATCACCGGCACATAGGGATCATGGTACGACACCTCCGCGCCATGCTGCTTCAGCAACTCCATCAGCACATAGCTCGGCGACTCGCGGTCATCGTCCACATTCGCCTTGTAGGCGAGCCCCAGCACCAACACCTTGCTGCCGTATAGCGGCTTCTTGAAGTGATTCAGCGCGTGTGAGACGCAATGTACCACATGCTCGGGCATCTTGGTGTTAATCTCGCCGGCCAGCTCAATGAAACGCGTCGACTCGCCATACTCGCGCGCCTTCCACGTCAGGTAGAACGGATCGATCGGGATACAGTGGCCGCCCAGCCCCGGACCAGGATAAAACGGCATAAACCCGAAAGGCTTGGTCTTAGCGGCGTTGATCACCTCCCAGACGTCGATGCCCATCGCGGCGTAGACGACCTTGAGCTCGTTCACCAGCGCGATGTTGACGCAACGGAAGATGTTCTCCATCAGCTTCGTGGCCTCGGCCGCGCGACAGGAGGAGACCGGCACCAGCGTCCGGATGGCGATGCCGTAGATCTCCTGCGCCCGCTGGAGACAGGCGGGCGTATAGCCGCCGACCACCTTGGGGATCGTGGCCACCACGCTCTGCGGGTTGCCCGGATCCTCGCGCTCCGGCGAGAAGGCGAGCGCGAAATCGACGCCCGCCTTCAGCCCCGAGCCCGCCTCCAGCACCGCGCGCAAGTCCTCGTCGGTCGTGCCCGGATAGGTCGAGGACTCCAGCGCGACGAGCACGCCCTTGCGCAGATGGGGCGCGAGCTGCTTGCCGGTATCCACGATATACGAGATGTCCGGCTCGCGATTCTTGTTGAGCGGCGTCGGCACGCAGATGATCACCGCATCCACGCCGGTGACCACCGAGAAGTCCGTGGTCACGGAGAAGTGCCCCGCCCCCGTCTGCTCGCGGATCGACTCATCCGCGATGTGCTTGATATACGAGCGCCCCTCGCGCAGCGCGTCCACCTTGGAGCGGTCAATATCGATACCGACCACCCGCGCCCCGGAGCGCGAGAACTGTAACGCCAGCGGCAGCCCGACATAGCCCAGGCCGACAATGGCCACGCATACATCAGCAGATTTTACCGTGTTTTGCACTTCTTTCATCTCCTTTGAAGATCTCGTCATTCGCATACCGTTGGGTAAGCGGACGATCTACAAACCCTGATATTCCTTAAACCAGGCCGCGAATCTTGGAACACCGGTGTCCAGCGTCGTGACCGGCTCGTAGCCGACCGCGGCGCGCAGCCGGTCGATGCTGGCGCAGGTCTCCTCGACATCGCCGTCCGGCAGCGGGCGCAGCTCCAGCGCGGGCTGCGCCACGCCCAGCTCGCGCGCGAGCAGCGCCACCAGCGCCGTCAGCGGCTCAGCCCGCCCGCTGCCCAGATTGAAGATCTCGTAACGGCCCAGTCCGCCCGCGCGCACGCAACGGAACAGGCCTTCGACCGCATCGTCGACATAGGTGAAGTCGCGCCGCATCTCGCCGCGATTGAACAGCGTGATCGGGCGGCCCTGCCGCAGCGCCTCCGCGAACAGCCAGTAGGCCATGTCCGGACGGCCCCAAGGCCCGTACACGGTGAACAGCCGCACGCCGATCGCCTGTATACCGTAAAGCTGACTGTAGGCGTGGGCCATCAGCTCGTTGGCACGCTTGGTCGCCGCATACAGGCTGATCGGCGTGTCCGTCCGCTGCGCTTCGGAGAAGGGCTGCTGCGCGCGCGCGCCATAGACCGACGAGGACGAGGCGTAGAGCAGGCGCGGGCGCCGCGCCGCATGGCGGCAACACTCCAGCACGTTCAGGAAGCCTTCGATGTTGGAGCGCTGGAACGTGTAGGGGTCGACGAGCGAGTGTCGCACGTTCGCCTGCGCCGCCAGATGCACCACGCAATCGGGCTCAAACGAGCGGAAGACCTCCGCCAGCGCTGAGCGGTCTGCCAGCTCCGCACCCAGCCAGCGGTACCCGGCCTGAGGCTCCAACTGGGCATGCCGATCCCGCTTGAGCCGGACCGGATAGAAGTCGTTGAAGTTGTCGAAACCGAAGACTTCGAGGCCTTCGTGCAGCAACCGCCGGGCGAGGTGATACCCGATAAAACCGGCGGCGCCGGTGACGAGAACCCGCCGACAGGCAGACTCCGTCCCCGTCAACGTCGGGAAGGACGTCTCCTGATCACGTCGCAAGTTGCTGTTTAGAGGCAAGTTAGGATCACAGCACACCGTCGTCAACGGACAACGGATAAACCACTTAGATAATAGCAGATTCTGGCCGTCATGCAATCGGCTCTTGGGCTATTCTCGCAATTCTCACAATGGCGTTAGGCGAGCGTGCGCGCGGACCGCGGCCTGAGCGCGTACCGGTCATTTGCCGTGGCCTGCACGCACCAGAAGTCATCCGACAGGTCACGCCGTGTCAGATAGGAGAAGGGCAGCTCGCCGTAGCCTTTCAGGCCCCAGCCCCGGCCCCACGAGTTACGGATAAACAGGCAACTGCGCGCCTCGTCATAACCGACCGCCATCACGGCGTGGCCGCCCGTCAGGCGCTCGCCCGCCTCCGGCAGGCGGATCACGCCGGTCCGCTCCACATCACGGCTCATGACATGCTCGTACACCGAGAAGCCGAACACGAACGGGATGCCGCCCGACAGGCAGGCCTTCATCTCCGCCAGGCTTTCCAGTCGCTGATAGGCGGTGACCGTATGCCCAAGGGCCTCGCTGTAACACCGGTCAAAAGGCTTGCGCGCGAACCGGGAGACGTCATACGGCCAGGCCTCCTCACGGCAGACACCGAGACGGGCCAGGGTCTTGATCCCCACACGCAGCATCGCGCCGGAGTCCTCCCTGACCGTGCCCATGGCCTCGCGTTCGTTGTAGTAGATGAACAGACGGCTGAGGTCGCGGTAGCGCGCGCGCCGCTCACGCTCCGGCAGGGCGCGGAGCTGCAGGAACTCCAGCGCGCCCGCCAGCGCCTGCGCCGTACACGACCCCAGCTCGCCCTGATCCTCGACCGGCGAGCAGGCCTCGCGCAGATCGACCCTCTCGGGAACTTGTCGGGCCACGCGGAAGACCGTGCGGTAGAGCACGTCGCGCGCGTCCGGCACATCCGGCAGCCAGCCTAACGTATGACGCAGCTCCATCTCAGACCTCCCCCTACGCGTCGGGTGTCAGGGTCGGCTTGACCGTGGTGCAGCCGATCCCCGCCATCACCTCGGCCAGCCGGGCGTACTGGGCCTCGTCCTCGTAGGTGCCGACGATGGCGCCGCCCGATCCCGCGAACTTCGCCGAGCACCCCACCGTCCGCGCGGTCAGCACCATCCGCCGGTTGACCTCCGCCACATTGAAGATCCGGTCGCGCAGGTCGAAGTTGGCGTTCATCAGCGCCGGCAGCCGTTCGGGATGCCCGCCGACCAGCGCGTCACGCGCCTGCTGCGCGAGCGCCGCAAACTCGGACATCGCCGCCACAATGTCCGGCTTGCGCTCCTCAAACAGCACACGCAGTTTCTGGTGGTAGATGCCGGAGATCTCAGCCCGCAGCGGGTCGTACGAGATGTAGAGCCTGGGAAGCGACGCCACCCGCAGCCTTTCATAGCGGCCGTGTCCTTTGGCCTCAACCAGGCCGCGTTCGAAATCCATGAACACGAGGCCTTCGTAAAGCTGGATCACCCGGTCCTGCAGGCCGCATTGGATGCCCAGCTCGTCGCGTTCCGCCATCAGGCAGAGCGTGGGGGCCAGCTCCTGCGGGACGGCGACCTCGTAAAATTGCTGCAGCGCCTTGAGCATCGCCGTGCAGATCGCCGAGGAGCCGGCCAGGCCGACCAGCCGTGGAATATCCGACTCGTAGCGGGCGGTGAAGTTGCGCGCCGGCAGCACGATGCCAGCCTCGCGGCAGTAGTTGAAGAAGACTTTGGCCACGGCCTTCAGGAGGCGGATGCCGCCATAATAGCCGAAGAGCTGGATCTCGCGCAGCAGCGCCTCCGGCGAGGCGAAGGTCGCGTCATCGACCTCGCACGGCACGAACCCCAGCTCGGGCGTCTCGTACAGCGTCACGCAGGCCGAGAAATTGGTGAACGAGAACGAGACGGTCTTGCCGAAATAGCCGTCTGAGGGATTGCCCACCAGGCCGGCCCGCGCATAAGAGCGAGTGCGTATCAGCATATCGTCCCTTCCGAGGCCCCGCGCCCGCCTGCGGCGACAGCCTCAAACCGTAACAACGCCTCCCGATACCCTGCCGGGTCGCCGATATCATGGCGCCTGCCAGGATAGCGGTACCCGTAAACCGGCACGGAGCCGATGAGCCGCTGGATCGCGTCCGTAAGCTGGATCTCGCCGCCGTATCCCGGCGGCACCTCCGCCAGCAAGCCGAAGATCCGCGGCGAAAGCAGATAGCGACCCGCCACGGCCAGGTCGGAGGGCGCCTCGGCTGGCGCGGGCTTCTCCACCAGGCCCGTCAGGCGGTAGGTCCGGCCCTCGTCCGGCGCGGCCTCGACGGCGGCGATACCATAACGCGAAACCCGCTCGCGCGCGACCCTTTCGAGGCCGACCACCGAAGCCCCCCCGCGCTCCCGCGAGAGCCTCAGCATCTCCGCCGAACAGGACTCGGCGCCGCTGACGAGCGCGTCGCCCAGCAGGATCAGAACCGGCTCACGCTCCTGCGCGAACAGCCCGGCCGCCTGCAGCACGGCGTGGCCGAGCCCGCGCTGTTCGGCCTGCTCCACAAAGCGTACGCGCGACGCGAGCGCATCGAGCTGCTCCATCTTCGCGAGCGCCGCCGGCTTGTCCGCCAGCCGTGCCCGCCAGACCGCGCTCGGCGTGAAATAGTCCTTCAGCGCGGGCTTGTCGGGCGAGGTCACGACGACCACCTCTTCCGCGCCCGCGCCTAACGCCTCCTCCACAATCCACTGGAGCGCCGGGCGGTCGCCGATCGGCAGCAGCTCTTTCGGCACCGCCTTGGTGGCGGGCAGAAAGCGGGTGCCATACCCCGCAGCCGGTATCAGCGCCCTCATGGCTGGGAGAACCTCGCGACCGTCTCCGCGTAAAGGAGCGGCTGGCCCGTGTCGAAATGCCGGCCGCTCACAACCAGCCCCAGCACACCCTCCGCCTGCCGCAACGCCTCCAGCGCCGCCGTGAGCTGGATCTCGCCGCCGTCCGACGACCGCGCCCCGGCCTGCAGCAGCGGGAAGATCGAGGGTCTGAGCGCGTACACCCCGTTGACGCAGAAATAGACCTCCTTGCCGTGGCGCGACACGCGCAGGAAGTCGCGGGCCTCCTCTTCAGCGGGCTTCTCCACGATACGCTGAAGCTGGAGGGTGTCCTCCGCCGCCCACTCGCCGGACACCGTCCCGTAGTGGCGGATACGGCTCAGCTCCTCCTGATAGATCCCGACCACGCTCAGGCTGTCGCCCGACTCCTGGAATCGTTCGGCCACCTGCCGGGCCACGCTGCGCGCTTCCGCCGACCGGTAGAGGTGGTCGCCCAGCAGGAGCAGGAAAGGCTCCCCGCCCACCCAGCGTTCGGCCAACAGCACGGCGTGTCCGAAACCGCGCGGCTCGGTCTGCGGGATAAAGGTCAGCCGCTTTCCCAGCTCCGCCAGGGCGGTCGCCTCCTCCTGAAGCGCGGGGGGCAGCTTGATGAACGTGTCGGGCCGGACACCGCCCATGAAGAAGTCGCGGAACCGCGCCTCGTCCTCGGGCTGGATCACGAGCGCGACCTCCTCCGCGCCCGCGGAGACCGCCTCCTCGACGACAAGCTGGATCACCGGCTTGGCGACGCCCTGGCACGTGACAACAGGCAACAGCGTCTTCGGCACCGCCTTCGTGTACGGAAACATGCGCGTGCCTAGCCCGGCGACCGGAATGACGGCCTTGCGGATCGAGACCGGCCGCCGGATATCCAGCTCGAAACAGGGCATGCCGTACGTCTGCCGCAGATACGCGGCCAAGGCGACCCGTTCCGACGCGCCCTTACAGATGAACTGCACGCACCCGTCGCCCTGTGAGCCGACGCCCTTGCCGCCGTACACCCACTCCGTCACGCGCGGGTCGGCCAGGGCCGCATGCAGGCGCGGGCTGCGCAGCTCGTCGCACACCGGCATCAGATGCGCGTCGAAGACCGCCTGCGCCTCGCTCATCAGCGCGCCGAGCGCGGCGGCCTCACCGCGCTCGATCAGCTCGCGCGCACGCAGGACGATGCGCCGGTTCTCCGCACCGAGGCACTGCTGAACCGCAGCGTCGCGCGCGCTCTTGGCGAACGGGAAGGCGGCGTTGAGGTCGCCGAGGATACGCACCGTATCCTTCTTGCCGCACAAGTCCGCCACCAGCAGATAGAAGTGGCCGCCCGCCCTGAGCGGCGTGACGCCGATACGGTCGCCGTCAAAGCTCATCATGACGGGGATCTGGCCGTAGGCACATCCCTGATCCATCCGGCCACAACGCGAAGGCGTCGCGATCTCGCCCTGATAGGCTGCCTCAATATCGGCACGCGTCGTGAGTCCCAGGCTGTAAGCGCGGTTGAACGCCCGCGCCACCAGCACACAGAAAGCGGCGGAAGAGCTGAGCCCCTTCTTGACCGGCAGCGTCGTCCGGTAATTGTCGATCTCCACACCGCCCACGCCGTAGAAGTCGAGCATGTAGGCCGCCACGCCCGCCGCATAGCTGTAGAAATGGCCGCGACGGGCCTCCGCCTGCAGCGTCTCGAGCTGCATGGGCTGCCGGTAGGTCTCCCGAACCGTCCCGTCGGTCAGCGTCGACCGCACCACCAGTTCGCCGTCGCACGCGCGGCAGCGCGCGTACATGCCCTGGTTCGTCCCGCACAGGATCACCAGGCCGGGCTCCAGCGCCGAATTGGTGCGCCGGTGGCCGCCAGCCCAGTCGGAATGCTCGCCGAACAGACAGACACGCCCGGGCACGAACAACTCGAAGGTCTTGCGGTCCTCAGCAGCCATAATCGTGCCCCCGGAAACCCCGCCCGGATTAACTGCGGCGGCGCAGCGTCGGCAGCCAGCCGGGCGCGCAGGCGAAAGCCATCATCCAGATGATCAGGACCGCAGGCGAGCGGAAAGGCAGGTCGCCCATCGCATGGCAGAGCGTCGCCGTCGTCCCCGCCCAGACCCCGATCAGAGGCGCCGGTATCCGGCCCAAGAAACTGTCGGGCGGCTGTATTATTCCGACTGTCGAGGCCTCCTGTGGCGCAGATGCGGAGCGGCCCAGCCGCCACGCCTGCCACAGCAGCGGCAGGCCGAGCGTCAGGGCGATGGCGACCAGCAGGCCGAAGCCCACGAACCCCTGCTCCGCCAGGAACTGCAACGCGTCGTTATGGACATTGGCCCCGCCCTCGATCTGCATGCGCTTCTCCTCTTCGGGCGTCAGATAGGCCGGCTGGTAACGCGGATAGCCCCAGCCGCCGATACCGAAATACGGGTAGTCGCCGATGATCGCACGCGCCACGCGGGCATGGTAGTGGTTCTTGCCCGTCACCCGCTCCACCACCGCGCTGAGGGTGATCTCGCGGATCTCGTTACGCAGACTGTCAAACCTGAGCACCAGGACCGAGGCACCCCCGCCGACCGTCACCGCGAACAGGCTGCACAGCACGATCACGCGCGCGGACGTCTGGAGACGGCTCCAGACCGCCAGAACCATCAGCAGCGACATCGACGCGAAGACCAGCACGCTCAGCAGGATCGCGGCACGCGAAAGTGAGGCGAACGCCGCCACAAAGCAGAAGGCCGCAGGAAGCAGAAGCCGATGCGTGACCGCCAGCGTCGACTCCCGGTCGGCCATGCCGGTATCGACCGCCGCAAGTCCCTTGGCCTCGGTGAACGACTGGAACCAGAGCCCGTAGGAGAGCGCGGCCGTCAGCGTGAAATACGCCCCTGCGAAATTGGGGTAGCCGAAGGAGGAGAAGAAGTACGACTTCATCGGCGTCAGCCACAACAGGTCGGTTGTGCCTGTGCCGAGCTGCACAAAACCGAGCACGGCCAGCGCCGCTCCGTTCCAGCAGACCGCCTCTAATAGGATCCGCTTGCTTTTCTTCAGCAGGCCATGCTTGACCGCCAGGGCGGCCACACAGACCGGCAGAAACCACAGCAGCAGCACCGCATGCTGGTCGGGGTTGACGCAGTACGGCAGCCCTTTGAAGGGCGGCGCAGGGATGGACCACTGCTGCGCGGCCGCGTCGAACACCGGCGGGGCGGCCACATTAAACAGGGGGATCGCCAGAAGCGTCCCGAGAACGAGCGTGAGGTAAGTCAGAGGATCGCGCACCAACGCGCGCCAGACCCGCTCGCGCGAGTCCGCCAAGGACTCCGCGTTCCGCGCCTGCGGAAAAACGAGCAGCCACTCTAAAATCATGAGCGCCAGCCAGGGAACCACCGGCACCAGCAGCTCCGCGCGCGTGCCGCCATGGATCCAGCCAAGCGCCACAACCAGCACCAGCACGTGGATCAGCAGCACGTTTCTCGCAAACCAGTTCATAGCGTCTTCTCCAAAATTCCGACAGCGGCGCCTGAGTCACTCACGCGCCGCGCGGAGTGGGGTCACCGGTCTCACGCAGATACGCTTCCAACGCGTCACGCCAGTCGGGCATCGGCGGAAAACCGGCCATTCGGAGGACACGTTTGTCGAGGCGCGAGTTCGCGGGACGCGGCGCGGGACGGGGAAACTCCGCCGTCGCGCAGGGCTCCAGCTCACGCCGTACCCCCAACCGCGAGAAGACCGCACGGGCGAACTCAAACCACGTCGCCTCACCCTCGCACGAGCCATGCACCACACCCGGGATCGGCTCGTCCAGCAGCCGGCCCAGCAGCGCGGCCACCGCAGCCGTTGAGGTCGGATTACCGATCTGGTCGTCGACAACCTTGAGAGGCGGCCCCGCCTGCGCGCCCAGACGGACCATCGTATGCAGGAAACTCGGGCCCGCCTCACCGTAGAGCCAGGCGATGCGGACGATCGTATGGTCAGGGCAGTGCTGCCTGACAGCCTCCTCGCCCGCCCACTTGCTGGCCCCGTACACGGTGCGCGGCGCAGGCGCGTCATACTCGTGGTACGGCCTCTTCAGCGCGCCGTCGAACACATAGTCCGTGGAGAGCGCGATCACGCGCGCGCCGACGCGGTGCGCGGCGCACGCCACGCGTGCGCTCCCCAAGGCGTTGACGCGAAACGCCTGCTCGGGCGAACCCTCGCAGACGTCGACCTGCGTCATCGCGGCGGCGTGGATCACCGCCGCAGGCCGGAACCCTTCCAGCGCCGCGTCGAGGCTCGGGCCGTGCGTGATATCGACCTCGGGCAGGTCGGCGACACGCACCTCATGCCGCCGCAACGCCCGTACGAGCGTCTGCCCGAGCATCCCCCGGCCGCCTGTGATCAAGACTTTCATCAGTACCTGTAATGCTCGGGCTTATAGGGCCCGTTCACCGGCACGCCGATGTAGTCGGCCTGCGCCTGGGTGAGGACCGTCAGCTTCGCGCCGAGCTGCCCGAGATGGAGCCTGGCGACCTCCTCGTCCAGCTCCTTCGGCAGTCGATAGACACCGATCTCCAGCCGTTCGTTCCAGAGCTTGATCTGGGCGAGCGTCTGGTTGGTGAAGCTGTTGGACATCACAAAGCTGGGATGGCCGGTGGCGCAACCCAGGTTGACCAGCCGCCCTTCAGCAAGCAGATAGATGCAGTGGCCGTCCGGAAAGACGTACTTGTCGACCTGCGGCTTGATGTTGACGTGGCGGATCCCCGGCCAGGCCTTCAGTCTGGCGACCTGGATCTCGTTGTCGAAGTGACCGATGTTACAGACGATCGCCTGGTCGCGCATGCGGCTCATGTGCTCGGCCGTGATGATGTCGCAGTTGCCGGTGGTGGTCACATAGATGTTGGCGTGGGGCAGCGCCTCCTCGACGGTCGTGACCTTAAAGCCCGCCATACAGGCCTGCAGCGCACAGATCGGGTCGACCTCCGAAACCCACACCTGGGCCTTGTGCTCCTTGAGCGACTCGGCCGACCCTTTGCCGACATCCCCGTACCCGCACACGAACGCCACCTTACCCGCGACCATCACATCCATCGCGCGCTTGATGCCGTCCACCAACGACTCGCGGCAGCCGTAGATGTTGTCGAACTTGGACTTGGTCACCGAGTCATTGACGTTGATAGCGGGTACCAGCAGCTTCTGTTCGGCCGCGAGCTGATAGAGCCTGTGAACGCCCGTGGTGGTCTCCTCCGAGACCCCCTTCCAGCCCTTGACCGCACGGGCGAACCAGCCCGGCACCTCCTGAAGCATCCGGCGGATCAGCGCGTGGATAACCTGAAGCTCCTCGTTGTCCGTGGGCAGGTCGAGGAACGCGGCGTCCCGCTCCGCGTCCAGTCCGCGGTGCAGCAGCAGCGTGGCGTCGCCACCGTCGTCAACGATGAGTTCGGGGCCCGAGCCGTCCGGCCAAGTCAGCGCCTGCCGGGTACACCACCAGTACTCTTCCAGCGTCTCGCCTTTCCAGGCGAAGACCGGTATGCCCCGGGCGGCGACCGCCGCCGCGGCATGATCCTGCGTGGAAAAGATATTGCACGAACACCAGCGCACGTCCGCGCCGAGTTCGACCAGCGTCTCGATCAGCACCGCCGTCTCGACCGTCATGTGCAGGCTGCCCATGACGCGCGCGCCCTGCAGCGGCTTCTGCGGCCCGTACTTGGCGCGCGTCGCCATCAGGCCGGGCATCTCCTTTTCCGCGATCTCAATGGCCTTCCGGCCCCACTCGGCCAAGCCGATGTCTTTGACTTTGTAGTTCATAGGGTTACTTCAGCCCAGCGGCGGAACGGAGCGCGGCGACGCGGTCGGTCTTCTCCCACGGGAAGCCCTCGCGGCCGAAATGTCCGTAGTTGGAGGTCTTACGGTACGACCAGCCCTTCGGCTTGGTCAGCCCCAGATCCCGGATCAGCATGCCCGGCCGGAAATCGAAGATCTCGCCCGCCATCAGGATCTTCTCGATCTTCTCCTCAGGCACATGGCCGGTCCCGTAGGTGCTGACGTTGATGCTGAGCGGCTTCGCGACGCCGATCGCGTAGGCGATCTGGATCTCGCACTTGTCGGCCAGCCCGGCCGCCACAATGTTCTTGGCCACATAGCGGCAATAATACGCCGCCGAACGGTCCACCTTGGAGGGGTCTTTGCCGGAGAAGGCGCCGCCGCCGTGCGAGCCGACGCCACCGTAGCTGTCGACAATGATCTTACGGCCCGTAAGGCCCGAGTCGCCGCAGGGGCCGCCGATCACGAACCGGCCGGTCGGATTGATGTAGAACGTGGTCTTGTTGGTCAGCAGGCCGGTGTCGGCCAGATAGGCGCGCGCGGCCGCCTCCAACTCTTTTCGGATGCGCTTGATGGGCACGTCGCGCGTCTGATGCGAGACCACCACCGTTGTAATCGCCTTGGCTTTGCCGTCCTCATGGAGCACGCTGACCTGCGCCTTCGAGTCCGGCCGAAGGTAAGGGATCTCCCCGTTCTTGCGCAGGACAGTGAAATACTGCAGCAGCCCATGCGCGTACACGATCGGCGCCGGCATCAGTTGCTCCGTCGAGTTGGAGGCGTAGCCGAACATCATGCCCTGGTCGCCCGCGCCCTGCTCCTCAACGCTCAGCTTGTTGACCCCCTGCGCGATATCGAGCGACTGCCCGTGGAGCGCGCTGACGTAGTTGAACGTGTCGAAACTGAACCCCTCGGACGGCGTGTCGTAGCCGATGTCGCGCACGACCTCACGTACGATCGCCTGCGGGTTCACGCGCTCCCAGTTCTTGCAGGTGATCTCACCCACGTTGACCACCAGGTTCGTGCCAGCCGCCGTCTCGCAGGCCACATGGGCCGCCGGATCGAGCGCCAGGCAGGCATCCAAAATCGCATCCGAGATCTGGTCGCAAACTTTGTCCGGATGCCCCTCGGAAACGGATTCGGACGTGTAGACGTGACGTGTGGCTAACTTGCTCATTTCATCTTCCCCTACGGCTCTGTGTTACACCGACTCCAACCCCTTCGCACGTACTCCCGCGCACAAGATCGGGCCAACCTCTTTCAAACGGGTTTAAGGAAGACTCCGTCCCCGCAAATGATGCGACCGAGATCGCGCCGCATTATTTGTAACCCGTTGGACACAAGTGAATTATGGAAAATACGTTTGTCTCCGACCACACTCGTGGACGAATCGACATACGTTTTCTTAAGAGTATCAGACGGCGGCCTGAAAAGACAAGCCGTTTAAACGTCTTGAGCGCGCTGGCGCGCTGGCGCGCCAGCGGCGGCCCGCCCCGCGCACACGGAGTGAAGGCGCGCTCCGGCGCACTCATTCGACGGCCAGCAAACGGGCCAGGTATTCGCCGTAGGTCGATTTGCGCAAGGCGTCGGCGAGGCGCGCGAGCTGTTCGCGACCTACAAACCCCATGCGCCAGGCGATCTCCTCAATGCAGGCGATCTTCAGGCCCTGCCGGTCCTGGATGGCCTTGACAAAGGCGGTCGCCTCGGCCAGCGAGTCGTGCGTGCCGGTATCCAGCCAAGCCATCCCGCGACCCATCCGCCTGACGCTCAGGCGGCCCTCGCGCAGATAATGCCGGTTCACGTCGGTGATCTCATATTCGCCGCGCGGCGAGGGCGCCAGGCCAGCCGCCACATCGACCACATCGTTGTCATAGAAGTAAAGGCCGACCACCGCGTAATTCGAGCGGGGCTTCAGCGGCTTCTCCTCGATCGTCTCGGCCTTGCCCTGGGCATCGAAGCTCACCACCCCGTAGCGCTCGGGATCCGTGACGTAATACCCGAAGACCGTCGCCCCTGAGGTCGCACCCGCCTCCGCCAGCATCGTCCGCAGACCGCCACCGTAAAAGATGTTGTCCCCCAGGACCAGACAGACCGGATCAGGCCCGATAAACTCGCGGCCGATCACAAACGCCTGCGCCAGACCGTTCGGAACCTGCTGCACCGCATACTCGATACGCATGCCGAGCTGCGACCCGTCGCCCAGCAGACTCCGGAAGACCGGCGTGGCCTCGGGCGTCGAGATGATCAGCACCTCGCGGATTCCCGACAGCATCAGCGTCGAGAGCGGATAGTAGATCATCGGCTTGTCATACACCGGCAGGAGCTGCTTACACATCACCTGCGTCACCGGATAAAGGCGCGTGCCCGCGCCGCCCGCCAGAATGATCCCTTTACGCGCCATCAGGCACCTCCTCCCCCATTATCCGGCCTTGCCGCCGCCCAGACGCTGTCCGGCATACTTCTGCTCGCGGATCGGACGCCACCACCAGTCGTTCTCCAGATACCAGGTGACGGTCTTCACGATACCGGTGTCGAAGCTTTCCTCCGCACGCCACCCCAGCTCGCCACAGAGCTTCGAGGCGTCGATGGCATAACGCTTGTCATGGCCGGGCCGGTCCTGGACAAAAGTGATCAGGTCGTGGAAAGAGCGCAGCCCCAGGGCCGCCAGCCGCGCAGGCTGGAGCCGGTCGAGCGCGTCACAGATCGCCCGCACGACCTCCAGATTCGTGCGCTCGTTATTCCCGCCGACATTGTACGTCTCGCCGAGGCGCCCACACTCCAAGACGCGGCAGAGGGCTCGTGCGTGATCCTCGACATACAGCCAGTCCCGGATGTTGTCGCCCTTGCCGTAAATCGGCAACGCCTTCCCGTCCAGCGCGTTCAGGATGACCAGCGGCACGAGCTTCTCGGGAAAATGGAACGGCCCGTAATTATTCGAACAGTTGGTGATGAGGGTCGGCAGACCGTACGTATGATGCCAGGCCATCACCAGATGGTCGGACGCCGCCTTGCTGGCCGAGTAGGGCGAACGCGGGTCATAAGGCGTACATTCCGTGAACAGCCCCTCGGAACCCAACGTGCCGTACACCTCATCGGTGGAGATGTGCAGAAACCGGAACGCGGCCCTCTGACCCGAACCCTCCGGCAGGGAGCGCCAGAAGGCCGTGGCCGCCTCCAGGAGCGTCGCCGTTCCGACCACATTCGTCTGGATAAAGGCCGAAGGCCCGTCGATCGAGCGATCGACATGCGACTCCGCCGCCAGGTGCATCACGGCGTCAGGCCGGAACTCCTCAAACACGCGCACCACCGCCGCACGGTCGCAGATGTCCGCCTGCACAAAACGGTAACGCGGATCGTCGGCGACAGACGCCAGCGACGCCAGGTTGCCGGCGTACGTCAGCTTGTCCAGATTGAGCACTTCGGCCTGGCCGTTACGGATCAGGTGACGGATAACCGCCGACCCGATAAACCCCGCGCCGCCCGTTACGAGAATTCGCCTCATAGTTCCGTCCGTTATTCGTCGTCCGTCATCGACACATCGACCACATCCTGCCGGACGGCCGCCGCGGGCGTCAGATCATCCTCGGCGTCCAGACCGACCCGCTTCTTCCCGCCAGCCTGCTGCTCCTGCCCGTCCGCAGCCGCAACCCGCTTGGCATGGCCGTAGGCCCCATACCGCGAGGTGTACCGGTAGGCGTAACGATAGTGATAATCATACTGGCTGAACTGGTTACGGCGCCCGAAGTCGACGTCGTTCACGATCACGCCGATGACGCGCGCGCCCGCCTCGGTGAGGTGCCTGGCCGCATGCTTGATCGGCTGGAACCGCGTCCGGTCCGGACAGCACATGATCATCACCGAGTCGGCCAGCGTGGCCAGCGACATCACATCGCCGACAATACCGAACGGCGGCGAGTCGATCAGGATACGGTCATAGTTCTCACGCGCCCAGCGGAAGAAATCGACGATCACGCCGCTGCCCATCAGGCTCGCCGGGCTGATCTCCGACGACGCCTTCGATAACACAATGTCCAGGTTCTCGATCCCGGACGGAATCGGTAACTTTTCGAACAGCGCACGGTCATTCTTCGCCAGCGTATGCGGCAGGCTGTGGAACTCGTTAGCCTTCCGGTCGAAGATGCGCGCCAGACGCGGCCGACGCATATCGAAGTCGATGAGCAGCGTCCTCTGGCCGCTCAGCGCGCAGGAGATCGCCAGGCTGCAGGAGGAGATCGTCTTGCCCTCGCCCGGCTGGGTGCTCATGCAGAGCAGGACTTTGGCCATCTCCTGATAGCGCGGCGAGTCCAGCAGGTTACGCAGGCCGGCGATCGCTTCGGAGAACTGGGAGAACTTGTCGTCCGCCACCAGGCGGGCCAACTGCTCACGCTTGTTACGGCGCACATGGGGTAAAACCGCCAGCGTCTTCAGCCGCAGCCGCTGCTCGATATCGGCGATGCCCACGATCTTGTCCTCGAGATGGTCAAGGATCAGGACAAAGATGACCCCCAGAACCAGACCGATGGCAGGGCCCGCAGGGAAGATCAGCATGCCGTTCGGCAGAACCGGCTTGCGCGGCTCATAGGCCTGCTCCACCTGCTTGATGATCGCCGTGTTCTCGTCATTGGCGATCTGCGCCTCGCTGGTGCGCTGCAGCAGCCCCCGGAACCCGATGTCGGCCACCTCGCGCTCACGCTCAAGCTGCTCCAGTTTCATCTTGGCCGAGACGATCTTCAGCTCCAGTTCGGAGAGCCGCTTGGTCAGCTCCTCACGCCGGGGCGTCAGTTGGGCAAGCTGCCGCTGCAACAGGTCCTGGTTGGCCTTGCAGGTCTCCAAGGCCCGGAACACCACGTCCTTGAACTGCTCGGCGTAGACCTCCGCCTCCTTCTCCTTGATCTTCACCTCGGGGTGGTTGGCCGTATACCGCGCCAGCAGGGCGTTCCGGTCCGCCTGCGACTTCTGCACCTGCTGGTAGGCGAGGCCAATCTCACTTGATCGGGGCACGGAGTCCGGCAGCGAGCCGAACTTCTCGGGCTCGTTCTGGATCGCCTCCAGCGTCTTGCGCAACTCCGTCGCGACCGTGATCTGGCCCTCCAGCTCCAAGATGGTGCCGTTGATCTTCTGAATGGCCTGCTGGGTGGTCTCGGTCTCGCTGGTCATCAGATCCAACTGGTTCGCGACACGGAAATCCAGCATGTCCTTGTCGGCACGCTCCAGGGCACGCTTCTTCTGCTCGGTCGTCGAGGCTAGCCAGGCGACGGCGTTGTCGGACTCGCTACGGTTCTGATCCGCCGTGAACGTCTCAGCCGCCTTGGCATACGCGTTCGCCAGCTCGGTCGCCAGGCGCGGATCGGTTGAGCGAACGGTCACGCGGATCAGCCGCGACTGCCGCTGCAGGGCCATCTTAGAATTGATCAGCGTGCTCAGCAGTTGCGTGTCGCTCACGGTCGAACTCGGATAATCGCTGCGGTACTGCGCGATAATCTGGTCGATCACAGTCCGGCTGCGCAGGCGCGCCAGACGCGTATTGAAGACCTCGCTGAAGGACGCCGACGTGTCCTCCGTGATGACGCCCTTGCCGACGATCGTCGGCTTACGGACATTCATCTCGAACACGCTCTCCGCCTCGAAGATCATCGGCGAGATACGGTAGTAGGCAAACGCGCCGACCAGGCCGATGATCACGAAGACCATGATGGTGACCCAGCGTTGCGTACAGACGCGGATCATGCGGCCGATCGTCACGGTTCCCATCAGGGAGTCTTCCGAGTCCCCGATCCCGCCTTGCGTCATGCCGCCGTAATAATACCCACCCGCGCCGCCCCCATAGGGAACAGCCCCGCCCCCGTAATAGACGGCCGGAGACCCTCCTCCGTAGTACATCGCCCGCCCAGAGGAGCCGTGGTACAACGGGCGTCGCCCGCCTGAGGAATTCGCTGCAGCCGACGTCTGTTCTGTCTCGCTCATCGCCTTTACTCCAACACCCGGCGCCGGGAAGTGCCCCATCGCCAACCTTTAAACCCCTCCGTCAGACGATCACAAAGACCCCTCAGACGGTCGTACCTGACACCCTCGCACTGCGCCTCACCCGCCTACCCTCGCTTGGAAGGAAGAAATGAGGGCAACGACGCCATCACCAGAAGCACACTCAAGAACAAGGTGGGCATGCGCAACGGATTGCCGAACATGCCTTCGGTAAAAGTCAGCACCGTCGCCATCAGGCCGACGACCACCAGGGGGGGCAACTTAAAAAGGAAAAGACGGCTGTCATGATCGACCGCGTCATGTCGCGACGTCCACGCAAGTCGGAGGCGGTAGAGGATCGGCACCAACAGCGTGACGACCCACGCGAGAATCAGGCCGAGGCCGACCCCGCCATACTCGCAGAGAAACTGCAAGGCGTCGTTACGGGTACAGGCCTGATCGCGCTTAAAACGGGCCCAGTCTTTTCCGCTCACCACCGTCCCGACATAATGCTGGAAACCGTTTGCCCCCACCCCAACCCACGGGTACTGCTGCCAGATATTGAGCGCGGCATCCGAGCGCGCCCGCTTCGACTCCAGCAGCTCCGACCAGTATTCGGCGCTCTGAACAGCCTCCCCGACCTTTTTCTCGATCGGATTGCTTTTGAAGACGACGGCAGCCCCCGCCGCCATACACGCCACGACAAAGAACGTCAACAGCCAAAGACGGAGCTGGACTGATTTCGTAACCTCACCCGAAAGGTAGAACGTCCAATACAGCAGCAGCAAGAGCCCGGCCCCCGCGAATAAAAGAATGGTAAAGCCTTCCGCGAAAAAGAGCAGGCCGACCAGATTCCCGACAAACGCACATGCGTAGAGCAACTCGACCCCGCGCTGCTGCCGAGCCAGGGCGTCCACAAAAGCCCCCATGCCGAGAACCAGCCAGAAACCGAAGAACGACCCCGCGTTGGCAGCGCCCGGCACCCAGGCTAGCGCGGCAGCCGGCTCAACCCCGTTCACAGCCAGCCAGACCTTATAAAGGGCGACCGCCCCGCTCCAGGCCGCGAGCGTCTGGATCAGGAACCGCTTACCCTCGCGGCCTGCGGCTTGACGCAACGCCGTCACTCCCACACAGCATGCGGCAAAAAGCGCGGCCGCCGAGCGGGAGGCCGCCCCGTCAACCCCGCTAGGCAACCAGCCGACCGCAGGCGCACTGAACTGCCAAGTGTCGGACTCCGGCATATACGTCAGAACCGAGTTGCCGTTGGCACACTGGAAGACGGCACAGGCGAACAGCGCGAAGCCCAGGTAGAGGCTCGGATCCCAGACCAAAGCCTGAGCCACACGCAGGCGCGAGTCGGCGAGCGTCTCCCCGCGCCTGACGGACGGCAACAGCACCATCGCCTCGGCGGCCAGCACCGACAGCCAGATGATCGGCAACGGCACCTTGATCTGCACGCCGAACACCCAACACCCGACCGCCACGACAAGAAGCCCGACGTGAACCGTCAGCCAGTACTTTGTCAGAACCTTCTGCATCAGCACACTCATCCTCAACAAAAAAAATCCGCCCACACTCTCAACTTCGCGTAGGCGGATCACTCACACATGGGCTGCGGTATCGTCTCAATAACGGAAATTCAGGCCCAGTGACGCACGGATCCGGTCGAACTCGCTCTCGGAGTCATCCGACACCTGGTTCTCGTACTCGACCATCCCATACACGGTCATCAGGCGCGTCAGCCGGTAATCGGCACGCGCGCGCGCCGTGAAACGGTCGTCGGTGGTCGCCCCGACAACGTTCACATCATACTGGTTCTCCTCGCGGCGGAACGCCAGGTCGAAGCGGGTCGTCAGCTTAGGCCGCGGCTTGTAGGTCAGCCCCGCCGAAAGCACGTAGTACTGCTGCGCCTGATTGACCTCACGCTCGCTCGGCTGGAAGTTGCTCGAGCCCACGAGCGAGGCCGCCAGCTTATTGTTGATCTTCCAGCTCGCGTCCACGCTATACGTCCACCCCACCAGCAGGTCCCCTCCGGCATAGTCGAACCACGTCACGCCGGTCAGGACACGATACCGGATACGCTCGGTCGCCCGTGAATTGAAACCGACATGCAGGTTATAACCGCTGCTGTCGCCGCTGATCCCCTGAGCACCGTCGCTGTAGTAAGCCTGATAGGAGCCGGACAGCAGGACGTTGCTCTTCTCCGTGAGCTTACGCGCCAGCTCCAGACCCACACACCACTCCTCCCAACCGTAGAGCGGGGCGAACTGGTTGTCATCGTTGAGATAGGACAAGTCGGAGTAGAGGCCGGTCAGTGTGGCGGACATGCGCTCGCTAAACTCGTAGGCCAGAGCGCCGGTGAAATCCCACTGCTTGCGCTCGCGCCACAGCCCGCGACCGCCGTCAATCACGGAATCGTCCTGGCTGCTCTTAATGAACGTCTGGCCGAGCATGAGCTTCCAACCCTTGGCCGACTCACGGTAAAAGTCCAGACTCTCTCCGTAGCGGCTCGCGTTCAGGCGCTGGTCATCCTGATACCAGTCGTAAGCGTACCAAGCGCTGCCCTTTAAGCCCCACTCGTTGCCCTGATAACCGATATCCACGCCCGGATTCACACGCAGGATGTAGTCATCGCGCTCGTTCGAGCTGTCATAGCTGACGTTCGAGTCATACGTGTACTCGAGGTTCAGGAAGGGCGAGACGTTCAGGTTATTGAACGAGAAACCGCGCTGCGCCTGCCCCCAGACGGTGGCACATCCCAAGACGAACGCCAGTGTTACGGCCGCCGTCACATTTTTAGGGCTCACGATCAACATGGGAACGCTCCTTATTTGAACATCCGACCAAGATTATCCGAATTTAACGCGTGACTCGCAGGGGAGCCGCGCCGCTCCTTCAGAAACGGTACCACGGAGTGCCGTCCGACGCATCGCTCCCGCCTGCGCGGATCGACTTTGACTGGTTCTGGTAGCCGCTCGGACGCCGGGGCAGGCGGTTGATGCCGAAATCCACCGGCACGCTGGAACCACCCGCAGAGGGTGACATCTCGAAACCGGCGTCCACCACGTCACGCAGGGCGTTCGCCATGCCCATCTGCGCCAGCAGCCGGTCAATCGTGGCGTTCCCCAACAGCTTAATCACGATCTCGTTGGAGACGCCCAGATCCTCGGCGGCAGCCGCCGCGAGCAGCGCCTCATAGTTGCCCTCTATAGCGGGCTTCAGCCAGGAGGCCACCAGCTCACGCATACGGGCGTCGGGCAGCAGGGCCAGCAGCTTGGGCTCCAACGCCTCACGGTTTTTCGCACCGCGCAAGAACGCCGCAAGCACGAACGCATTGCGCACGGAGGGCTCGTCGGTCAGCGCGTTGCGCGCGACGGCCGCGGTCACGGCCGCGATCGCGATCGCCTCGTAGTCAGCGTCCGACAGCTTGTTGTGCTCCTGGTTGAAACGCTTAGCCAGCTCGTCCGTGACGGTCGGCAGGAATTCCACAGGCACCACAGCGAACACCTCCGCGATCACCCGGTTCTTCAGCTCGCCAGAGGTGTCGCGAATACAGGCCACGGCCGCCTTCACGAAAGCGGCCGCTTTGGCGTCCGGACTCACCGGCATACGGGCGATCGCCTTAAGCAACCGTCCGGTAAACTCCACGCGGTCTTCGGGAGAGAGTTGCGCCAGCGTCTCGCTCAAGACCGACTCCTGCTCCACAGACGGCCCGATCTTCCTAAGCCAGTCCGACCGTTTGAGGAAGACCTGCTCAGCGGACGACACCCCCGTCACGCTCAACAACGTCGCCGCAACCGCCACAAGCCATACGCCGGCATAACCGTGTTTCATCGTGTCACTCCTTCGCACTCAATACCATGTCTCAGGGACATAGACGACATCTCCTGGCTTCAGCTTGATGTCCAGGTCCGTGCGGCCCTCGCGACCGACCTGCTCGATGTCCACCGTAAACTTCTTCAGCTTGCCGTCCTGCAACCGGCGCGTCACAATGACCTCGTCCTTTTTGGCCAGCGGCGTCAAGTTCCCGGCCATCATCAGCGCCCGCGTCACGTTCAGCTCCATCGTCGAGGGCATGTTCACCGGCCCCGGCCGCGCCACCTGGCCCATCACCAGCACCTCGCCCCACGGCGACTTGAGCCCCGAGCCCTCATGATAGGCGAAGCTCACCGACACCTGCGGGTCAATGTAAAACTGCTTGTACGCGTCCTTGATCTTCTCCTGCAGCTCGACCACCGTCAGCCCCTCACACTTGATCGGGCCCACATGCGGCATCTGAATCGCGCCGTTGACATCCACATCGCGAACCGAGTCGGGAACCGCCGCCTCACCGCTGGCCGTCACCTGGATCCTTAACGCCAGTCCCGGCTTGATCTTCGGGTCGCCCTCGGTCGCCGACTGAGCCTTGTCGCCGTAATCTTCCGGATCGCCCCGAAAAATCTGCAGGGCCCTGCACCCGCCCCACATCAGCGCAACACTCAGCAAGCCCGCGCACACACACCACTTTTTGACAACCGTTTTCAAAATCATCGCATCCAACCTGAAAGTCCAGCAAAGACTCTTTCCCTAGGTTCAAGGTTCACTATAGCAGGTGACCCCTGTGACAACAAGTACAAAAAACGACAAATAAATAACTAACGATTGACTCAGAAGCAGCCTCCGTTACGGCTTGAAATCACGCAGGTGCCCCGTGAGAGAGAGAAAGCCCCTCCAGTAAAACTTGAGGTCTTCAATCGGATCACGTGTCGAAGCCAGGCGCCTCAGGATGGTTTCGGGGTGCAGGAACGCCCGATAGACGCGGCGCACCGCTGCCTTGATCTGCTCTTCCGGTACGCCCGAGCGCATCACCTGCTTGCGCATGTCGAAGTCGTCCCAGCAGCTCGCCGTCAGCAGTCCCTCCGCGGCCAGCTCGCGGTAGAGAGGCGTACCCGGATACGGGATCAGCATCGTGACCTGCAACGTGTAGGCATACCCCTTCTTCAGCAGCCTACGCGCCAAACGGACGGTCTCCTCAACCTCACGCGGGTCCTCCCACGGGTAGCCGAACATCACCGTCACATGCACATTCAGCCCGGCCCGCGTCGCGGCTCGCGCCCCGGCGAGGATCTGATCGACGCGCACGGCCTTGCACAGGCGGTCGAGCGTGCCCTGGTTGGCGGACTCCATCCCGAACAGCACCAACCTGAAACCGGCCCGCCGCATCAGCCTGTACTCCTCCTCGCCCAGTTTACCGAAGCGCATGTTACAGTCGATGCGCACCCGCTTGTGATACCCGCGGGCGATCATCTCCTCGCAGAACGTTCTCAGCCAGGCGCCAGCAGGCAGGCACCCCGTATCGTCCATGATCTCCCGCACCCCATAGGTCTCGACCAGATGCCCGATCTCATCTACCACCTCTTTCGGGTCGCGCGTCCGGAAGGTCGGATACAACGTCGTCCACGCGCAGAACGTACATTTCCCGTGCCAGCAGTCACGCCCGGACATGATGTACGTCCCTGGCGTCCGCCTGTAATTCCCATTCTTCTCGGCATACAGACGCCACTGCGTCAGCTCGCGGTCAATCCACGGCATCTGTCGCAAGTCGTGGTCTAGCCGGAACGCGCCGCTGTTTTTTACCGTCCCGCACGCGTCGCGCCAATAGACGCCCGGCTCAAGCCGAGCTTCGTCCAGCAACCCGCACTTCGCCCCCCCAAGGCATTCGGCCAGATTGACCAGCAGAAAATCGTGGTCGCCCCCGGTCAGGACGAAATCGACCGGACACTGCCCGAAACTCTCCTCAGGCAAAGCCGTCACGTGGTCGCCGACCAGCACGACGCGGACCCCCGGCGCACGCGCCTTCAACGCGCGGATGTAGGCCCAGTGGCGCGCGACCACCGGAGTCTTGGTCTCAATCACCACCAGCTCCGGCGCGAACGCGTCCAGCCGGCCGTCGAACGTCGCCACGTCCCATCCCGATGCGATACCGTCGAACCAGCCGACCTCATGGCCCGCCCGCTTGAGCATCGTGGCGGCCTGGGCCGGAACCACCGGATAGATGAAGGTCGGGCGGTTGAACCACTGGAACTGCCGGTTCTGTGACAGAAGCGGCACACCCTTCTCGGACGGAAGGGGCGGATAGGCGATCGCGATACGCAAAGAGAACCTCCAGCCTCTCAGCCGACGCGGGGCAAACCCGTCCCGCGCACGGCAACGCCCCTGACACGGGGCGTTTCCTTTATTCACTCCTAGCCCGCCTAGGGGCGAAACCGCATGCTCCGCTCCCGGGCCCCGAGAAACCGCCACACGCGATCACCCGGCGGTCTCCGAGCCCTCCTCATGCGGACGCGGCGTACGCAGGGTCAGGTACACCAGATAGGCGCTGAAAAACGTCACCCCCGTCCAACAGACCCCCAGCACCCACCAGCCGGCCGCCGTCATACCACCCTCCCCCGCCAGCCCTCCGGCAGGGCGTCAACCACCGCCCGGACCACCTCGTCCAGAGTCAGATGGGTGCTGTCGATCTCCACCGCACCGTCCGCCTTGCGCAACGGCGCATGCTGCCGGGTCGAGTCGATCGCGTCTCGCGCCAGCAGCGAACGGCGGACCTCCTCGGCCGTCTGATCCGCAATGCCCTTCGCAACCTCCTCCAGGCGCCGCCGCTCGGCACGCGCCTCCGCGCTGGCCACCAGATAGAACCGCGCCGGCGAGCCGGGAAAGACGGCCGTGGTGATGTCGCGCCCCTCCACAATCAGATCCCCAAAACGGGTCAGCCCGCGCAGCCACGCCGTCACCCGGTCACGCACGGCCTTGACCGCCGCCACCGGGCTCGCATACCGGTTGATCTCCGGCGTCCGGAGCGCGTCACCCGGCTCCCGCCCCTCGACAAAAAAGGCCACCGCGCCTTGCCGCACCGCACACTCGACCTGCACCGTCGGCGCAAACGCCGCCACAGCCTCCGGGTCGGCAGGGTCAACCCCGTGCAGCAAACACTGCCACGTCATGATCCGGTACAGCGCGCCGGAATCGACATGCAGGAAGCCCAGCAGCCCGCCCACCCGACGGGCGACCGACGACTTTCCGGCACCCGAGGGCCCGTCAAGGGCGATCACCCGTACCTCGCGCCCGTCTCTCTGATGATCACATTCCATACGCCCAATCTAACACACCGCCCGGCCACACGCCAGCCGGAACAGCCGAACGCTCAGCTCAGCCGCACCCTGCCGACCAGGCGCATCAGCACCACCGTCGCGACCACCGCCACCGTCACCAGCACCGCCCCGAGCGCCGTCTGCCCGTAGAGCAGATAGCCGGCTCCGAAAAGCGCCGTCCAGACCGCCAGACAGCCGGTCATCATGCAGAGCAGCCCGGTCGGCAGATCCCAGCCGCGCGCCTCGTTGGCCAGCCCCGAAACCGCCTCGACCTTGCGCCACCCCGGCCCGCCCGCCCGGATCTTGCTGCAGAAACGCGCCAGCACCTCCTGCCGCTCCGGCGGCGTGAGATAGGTCGCCGCAAGCCAGCCCGCCGTCGTCAGCAGGATGCCGATGACCAGCTTCCACGCGCTATAATCCATGACCGTAAACAGGCCCGCGTCCCGTAACGCGGCCTCGACCCCCAAGGGCGCCGCGCCCCACTGGAAAAAGCAGGCCACCGCAAACGAGACCAGCATCGCCGAGATCTCGCTCCAGGCGTTGATGCGCCACCAGAACCAGCGCAGGATGTACAGAAGGCCCGTGCCCGCCCCGACCTGAAGCAGGATGTCGAAGGAGGCCTTGGCGTTGCGCATCGCCAGCGCCACCAGGCCCGAGAGCACCAGCAGCGCGAGCATCACCACTCGCCCGACCGCCACCGCCTGACGCGGCGTCGCGTCCGGCTTCACAAACCGCATGTAGAAGTCCTGCACCACATAGGACGACCCCCAGTTAAGGTGCGTCGCGATCGTCGACATGTAGGCCGCGATGAGCGAGGCCACGATCAGTCCCAGCCACCCCTTCGGCATCGTCGAAATCATCGCCGGATAGGCGATGTCGTTACGCAGGAACTGATCGTCCACCGTGGGGAACGCCCGGGCCAGGCTGCCCACACCCTCGGCCTCGGCCCGCTTCTGCCGCACGTCCTGCCTGTCCCCCTCCGCCAACGTCGCTCGCGCGACCCGGTACTGCTCAACCAGCGCCGGCCGCTCCGCCAGCCATGACCGCGCCGCCTCCTGAGCCGGCTGCGGCGTGACCGGAAACTGCACCAGCGAGACCAGCGCCACGATGATCCACGGCCACGGCCGCATCGCATAGTGCAGGAAGTTGAAAAGTAATGTCGCGCCGACCGCGTTCTTCTCGTCCTTGGCCGAAAGCATGCGCTGCGCCACATAGCCGCCGCCGCCCGGCTCGGCGCCCGGATACCAGACGTTCCACCACTGCACCGCCACCGGCAGGATCAGCACCGTCATCAGCGCCGACAGCCCGCCCGCGCCGCTCGGGAACATCGCCATCTTGGACTGCACATCCCCATTGGCGAACAGCTCCTTCAGCGACGAGATGCCGCCCACATCAGCGGATGTGACCGCATAGTAGGCCGCGAAAAACGCGCCGACCATCGCGATCGAATATTGGTAGAAGTCGGCCCAGATCGACCCGGTGAGGCCGCCGAGCGTGGCGTAGATCCCAACCCCGAGCGAGGCGTAGACCAGCGTCGCCACCGGCGAGAGGCCGAAGATGATCTGCCCGATCTTGATCGCCGCCAATGAGACCGTGGCCATGATCAGCACGTTGAACAACACCCCGAGATAGAGCGCACGGAAACCGCGCAGCACCGCCGCCGGCCGCCCGCTGTAGCGGATTTCATAAAAGCCGAGGTCCGTGTCCAGCGCCGAACGCCGCCACAGCTTGGCGTAGACGAACACCGTCAGCATGCCGGTCAGCAGAAAGGCCCACCACGCCCAGTTGCCGGCCACGCCCTGCGTCCGCACGATGTCGGTGACCAGGTTCGGCGTGTCACACGAGAAGGTGCACGCCACCATCGACACCCCCAACAGCCACCACGGCATCGACCGGCCTGAAAGAAAGAAATCCGCCGCGCTTTTGCTCGACCGCCGCGCCGCGGCCGACCCGATCGCCACCACCGACAGCAGAAACCCGATGATGATCGCACCGTCCAATACCGAGATCTTGAGCATATCGTGTTCTCTCCTTGCCTCTCCGACCCGCCACCCATAACCGTGCACTACATAACACCATAACACGGAGGTCTCCCCGACACCAAGCGAAAGATACGCCCCCCATGCCTCGCCCGAGGCGCGAGTTGCCAGTTGACGCCCGCCCGGTTTTGACTTAGCGTTACGCGAATCACGGACGGAGTGTTTGGAGCGGATCTCCGGACCGCTCTCCCCGACCGCCCTTGACGTCACCCGCAGAAGGACCCTCCCATGCTCCACGTCGTTGCGACCCCCATCGGCAACCTCGCCGACCTCAGCCCGCGCGCGCTTGACGCGCTCAAGGCGGCCGACCTCATCGCCTGCGAGGACACACGCCGCACCTGGGCGCTCCTCAGCGCCTTCGGTATCCCGCGGCCCGAACTGGTCTCCTACCGCCAGGGCAACGAAGAGCGCGTCGGCGACACCCTCGTCCGAGCCCTCCAGTCCGGCCGCTCCGTCGCACTCTGCTCCGACGGCGGCTATCCCGGCATCAGCGACCCCGGCTACCGCCTGATCCGCCGCGCCGCGCAGGAAAACATCCCGTTCGACGTGATCCCCGGCGCATCGGCCGTGGACCTGGCGCTGCTGACCTCCGGCCTCTCAACCGCCAGCTTCACGTTCAAAGGCTTTCCGCCGCGTAAACCAGGCGCGCTCCGCCGCTTCTTCGAGGAGGAGCGCGACCGGCCCCACACGCTGATCTGCTTCGAGTCGCCGTTCCGCGTCGGCGCCGCGCTCCAGGCCGCCTACGAGGCGCTCGGCGACCGCGAGGCGGCCGTCTGTATCGAGCTGACCAAAGCCCACGAGCGCGTCCACCGCGGCTACCTCTCCGCCCTGATCCCGCTTTTCGCGGGCAAGACCGTCAAGGGCGAGGTCGCCTTCGTGGTCGCCGGCGCCAACCCGAAGTTCGCCCGCCCTCCGGACGAGCCGGAGGCCTAAGCCGAGCCCCCCCGCCCGGCCAAACGGCCCGGTCACAAATTCCACGCCCCCCCCAGTTTTTACCCTTGCGGCCTCACACAGTCTGAACGTAATATGGGCATGACTCACCCGAGTGTGAACTTCTGACGCGCCACCGGTTACGAAAAGGATACGCGACCGTGCCCCAGATGTCCTATAACTATCGTCTCGTCCCGGGCAGCCCCGGACGCGACCTCATGTTCAGCGCACTCGACCCGGCCTCTTTTGCCACCTTTAACCCGGGTGTTCTCGGCCTGGGTGATATCGCACGGGACGGGGCCTATGTCCAGTCCCTCGCCGCCTTCTTCGACCTCGACGGCTTCACCGATTTCTGCAACCGGGCCGACTCCCACCTGATTATCCCCGAGTTCCTCAACCGCTATCTCGACTGGCTCTTCCGCTCGCTCGCCGACGAGTTCCGCGAGGGCGTCGACCCCACCACCGGCGCCGTACGGCTCTGGAACCCCCTGCCTTTCTACGCTAAGTTCCTGGGAGACGGCATCCTTTTCCTCTGGGACACCGACAGCGGACTCGGTCTGCCCGGCAAGGTGAATATCGCCCAGACCCTGCTCGCAATCACCAACGCCTACTCCAGCCAGTTTATCCCCACCGTCAGGAAGGCCGTCAGCTTCCCGCCCTCGCGCCTGCGCTGCGGCATCGCCCTCGGACAGATCATCTCCATCGGCGGCGGCGCCGACTATGTCGGCTCATGCATCAACGAGGCCGCACGCCTCCAGAAATTGAGCACCCTCTCCTTCGCCGTCTCACGCCGCGGCTTCGACCTGTCCGAATCCCCCGACATGGAAGGGTCGCTGCGCTCCTACCTCGTCCTCAAACAGACCGCCGTACGCAGCCTCGGCCCAGGCGTCCTGGTCTATATCCGAAAGGATGAGTTCGCCGCCCTCAGCCCGGAAGAGCAACGAGGTTTCTCCGATCCCTAGCGCCACACTTTGCCCCCTCGCTAAGCCCCGGACGCCGACACCGTCCAGCCCCTCACAACCCCAACCCATCCCCTGAAGGAACTCATATGGCTTCTTGCGCCTCGATCCTGATCAACACCGGCGGCGGCCTCGGCATCTTCCTGCTCGGCATGAGCCAGCTCTCCGAGGGCCTGCAGGCCGTCGCCGGCCACCGGATGCGCCGTATCGTCGCCGCTATCACCAACAACCGCTTCATCGGCATCATCACCGGCGCCGTCGTCACCGGCATCGTCCAGTCCAGCTCCGTGGTCACCGTCATGATCGTCGGCCTGGTGACCGCCGGCCTCATGACCCTGCGTCAGGCGGTCAATGTCATCGTGGGCTCCAACATCGGCTCAACCGCCACCGCCTGGATCGTCGCGCTCCTCCCGACCAAGCTCAGCGACCACAGCATGTTCATCGTGGCGTTCTCCGCGCTGTTCTACCTCTTCTCCAAACGCGAGAAGATCCGTTTCGTCGCGCTCGCCTTCCTGGGCATCGGCCTGGTCTTCTTCGGCCTCGAGCTGATGAACCAGGGTCTCAAGCCCCTCCGGACCGAGTCCGAATTCCTCGTCTGGTTCCGCATGTTCCACGCCGACTCCATCGCCGGCGTGCTCAAGTGCATCCTCGTCGGCACCGTCCTGACCGGCATCATCCAGTCCTCCGCGGCCGCCGCCGCCATCTCCCTCAGCCTGGCCTACAACGGGGTCATCTCCTTCGAGACCGCCGCCGCGCTCGTCTTCGGCATGAACATCGGCACCACCGTCACCGCCTGGCTCGCCGCGCTCGGCGCCTCGACCGAGGCGCGCCGCGCCGCCCTGGCCCATACCCTCTTCAACTGTATCGGCGTCATCCTGGTCGCGCCCCTCTTCCTGCCTGTCGTCGTACCCCTCTTCCACCGCCTCTACCCCGCCATGACCACCCCCACCGTCACCCCCGAAGGCACGGTCTACCCCCACATCACCGCCCCGATCGCCATGATCCACACCGGCTTCAACGTCGTCAACACCTGCCTGTTCCTCCCCTTCCTCGGATCATTCACCGCCCTCGTCCGGCGCCTCGTCCCCGGAGGTAACGTGGAGGAGGTGCCGCGCCTGACCATGCTGAAGACCCAGATGATGGCCCCGATCCTCGCCGTCGAACAGGCGCACCAGGAGGTCGACCAGATGGCCACGCGCGCCCATCAGATGCTCGCCGACTTCCGCCAGGTCCTGTCCGGCGCCCGCAAGGAGGATATCGAACGGGCGATCGTCGAGGCCGAAGACCGCCTCGACAAAGTCCAGCACGAAGTCTCGAACTTCCTCGGGAAGGTCATGGCCGCCCACCTCCCCACCGAGGTCGCCTACCGCGCCCGTATGCTGCTGCGTGTGGCCGACGAGTACGAGTCGGTCAGCGACGAGGTTCGGGCGCTCCTCGGCATGATGCAGCGCATGCGCAAGAACGGCATGGCGCTCTCCGAGGAGGGCCGCGCGGACCTGCTCTCCCTACACGACCTGTGTGAGCGCTTCGCACTGACCATAACCGAAGCCTTCCGCAAGGGCAAATCCTATGCGCCGGACGTGCTCGCGCACATGCGCGCGGACTCCATGGAGATCTCACAGCGGATCCGGGATATCCGCTCCGCCCAGCTCCAGCGCCTCACCGACCATGACCCGAACGTGAACCCGATCAAGGTCGTGCTGCTGATGGACCTGCTCAACGTCTACCGCCGGCTGAAGGAGGACTTCCTGAACATCGGCGAGGCCATGATCGACGAGCGCGGCGACACGCCCTCCTAAGCCTGATGCGGACAACGCCGCTCACTCGGCCGACCGCACGCTCGCCGCCACCACCACCGGCAACGCCACGCCCCGCACGC
>JAKJGY010000335.1 GCA_022704145.1 Verrucomicrobiota bacterium | reverse complement strand
CTCGCCGCCCGCCTCACCTCCCACGACGGCGAGCCCGCCTTCCTCCTCGCCGCCGACCCCGCCACCGGCGAACCCGCCGTCGTCCTCACCCAGCGCGACATCCGCGAGGTCCAGCTCGCCTCAGGCGCCATCCGCGCCGGCATCGAAGCCCTCCTGCGCAAGAGCGGCCTCACCGCCCATGACCTAGACGCCATCCTGCTCGCAGGCGGCTTCGGCAACTACATCCGCCGCGAGCACGCCCTGCGCATCGGCCTCCTGCCCCCCCTCCACTACCTCTCCGTCCGCTACATCGGCAACGCCTCCCTGACCGGCGCCAAACGCGCCCTGCTCGCCAAGGCCGAACTCGACCGCGCCCGCCGCCTCAGCCAGCAGGCGCGCCACGTCGAGCTGTCCGCCGAGCCCGGCTTCTCCGACCTCTTCATGGAGCACATGCTCTTTCCCGAGCCGCCCGCGTAAGCCCGCGCCGGCTCGCCCCGGAAAAGAAGAAGGGCCGCCCCGCGTCCCGCGGAACGGCCCTCTCGACAGCCCGAGCGGCCGCCTTACTTCTTCGCCGACTCCTCGATCGACACCGCAACCGCAACCGTCGCGCCGACCATCGGATTGTTGCCCATGCCGAGGAAGCCCATCATCTCCACATGCGCAGGCACCGAGGACGACCCCGCGAACTGCGCGTCAGAGTGCATGCGCCCCATGGTGTCGGTCATACCGTACGAGGCCGGCCCCGCCGCCATGTTGTCCGGGTGCAGCGTCCGCCCCGTACCGCCGCCGGAGGCCACGGAGAAGTACTTCTTGCCCTTCTCCACGCACTCCTTCTTGTAGGTGCCCGCCACCGGATGCTGGAAGCGCGTGGGATTCGTGGAGTTGCCGGTGATCGAGACGTCCACCTTCTCCTTCCACATGATCGCCACACCCTCGCGCACATCGTCCGCGCCATAGCACCTCACCGCCGCACGCGGCCCGTCCGAGAACTTCGTCGTCTTCGTGACCTTCAGCTTGCCGGTCGCGTAGTCGAACTTCGTCTCGCAGTGCGTGAAGCCGTTGATGCGGCTGATGATGTAGGCCGCGTCCTTGCCCAGACCGTTCAGGATCACCTGCAGCGGCGCCGTGCGCACCTTGTTCGCCTTCAGCGCGATGCCGATCGCCCCCTCGGCCGCCGCGAACGACTCGTGGCCCGCCAGGAAGCAGAAGCACGAGGTCTCCTCGCGCAGCAGCATCGCCGCCAGGTTGCCGTGCCCGATGCCGACCTTGCGGTCATCCGCCACCGAACCCGGGATGCAGAACGCCTGCAAGCCCTCGCCGATCGCCTCAGCCGCCGCAGCCGCCTTGGTGCAGCCCTTCTTCAGCGCGATCGCCGCGCCCAGCACATACGCCCACTTCGCGTTCTCGAAGCAGATGTTCTGGATCGAGGTGCAGATCTCGTACGGGTCGAAGCCCTTGTCCTGGCAGAGCTTGCGCGCCTCCTCCAGGTTCTTGATCCCGTACTGCTTGCATACCGCGTCGATCTGCTTGATACGCCGCGAATAACTTTCGAAAAGTGCCATGGTAAGATCTCTCCTTTCAACTATTCGTGGCGAGGGTCGATGAACTTCACGGCGCCCTGGTCCTTCGTGAAGCGACCATACGTGCCCGTGCACTTCTCCAACGCCGCCTTCGGGTCCGCGCCCTTCTTCAACTGCTCCATCAGCGGGCCCATCCGGACGAACTCGTAGCCGATCACCTCGTCGTTCTTGTCCAGCGCGAGGCGGCTCACATAGCCCTCGGCCATCTCAAGGTACCGCACGCCCTTCTGCTTGGTGCTGTACATCGTGCCGATCTGGCTGCGCAGCCCCTTGCCCAGATCCTCCAGGCCCGCGCCGATCGGCAGCCCGCCCTCGGAAAAGGCGCTCTGCGTGCGGCCGTAGGCGATCTGCAGGAACAGCTCGCGCATCGCCGTGTTGATCGCGTCGCAGACCAGGTCCGTGTTCATCGCCTCAAGCACCGTCTTGCCCGGCAGCACCTCGGCGGCCATCGCGGCCGAGTGCGTCATGCCCGAGCAGCCGATCGTCTCGATCAGCGACTCCTGGATCACGCCGTCCTTGACGTTCAGCGTGAGCTTGCACGCGCCCTGCTGCGGCGCGCACCAGCCGACGCCATGCGTCAGACCGGAAATATCCTTGACCTCCTTGACCTGCACCCACTTGCCCTCTTCGGGGACCGGGGCCGGCCCGTGCTTCGCGCCCTTCGCGACACAGCACATCTGCTCCACCTCATGCGAGCACTGATACGGACAACTCATGTGTGATGACCTCCTGATGTACGAAAAACCGCGCCATTGTACACAAACCGCCCCGGCCTGACAAATGGAATACCGCCCGATTCGCCAGCGCGCCGCCGCGCCCTACTCCGTCCCCTCACACAACACAAAATCATAAGACTGCGGATAGGGATACGTCGCGCCGACCGCCGGCCCCTCCCCCCTTCC
>JAKJGY010000334.1 GCA_022704145.1 Verrucomicrobiota bacterium | reverse complement strand
CGTGTTCATGCCGGAGACGCTCGATATGTGGTTCGCCGATGCCGGCAAGAAAACGCCGGCCTGCGACGAACCGTACACGCGGGTCAACCTGCGCGCGCTGCTCGATTTCTACGCGCGGCAGCGCGCGCCGTAATACGGTCGCTTCTGGTAGGGACGCCTCGCCGAGGCGTCCGCGGCGGTCTCGGCGAGACCGCCCTGCCGGGTGCGTGTTCGTGTCGCGCTCCAGATTGTGCTTCGCCTCAAACACACGCCCGACTCGCATTGTCTGTCGTTAGCCGATGACGCCGGCCGTGTGCATTTTGGCGACCGCCTCTTTCATCTTGCCAAGGCCGGTGCGTGCGGTTTCGGGGGCCGGCCGCTGCCAGTACGCGGCGTTGAAAAGCTCGACCGAAAGCCAGACGTCCGCGCGGTTTTCCGCGAGCGTCCTGAGGATCTCCGTGAGGGGCGCGATGCCGTCGCCCGGCCAGACGCGATCACTGTCCTTGAGGGCCTCGCGCGCTGGCTCGGCCGGGTAGTCGTTCATGTGGAAACAGTGCGTCGCGCTGCGGCTGAGCAGCCGCAGCGAGGCCGCCTCGCTGCCGCCGCGGTACATGTGGTAGGCGTCCGCCAGCACGCAGGCATCGGGGTGCGCGGCGCGCGCGGCGACATAGAGACACTGGTCGACGCGCGAGAGATTCGCGGCGGCGCCCCAAAACTCAAGCTGCGGAATCACGCCCATGTCACGACCCAGTTCCAGCACGTCGCGATAGCGCTCGGCGGCGCGGTCGAGGTCGAGCTTGACGTCGGCCTTGTAGACGCCGGCGGGCGACGCCGCGATGCGGGTGCCGCCGATCTGCGCGACGAGGTCCATGTCGCGTTTCATCTGCTCCATGCCCTTGGCGCGCGCGGCGGCATCGTCCACGGCCCATGCCGCGAAGCCGATCGCGCTGATCACCGAAAGCCCCGCGTCGGCGCACTGCCTCTTCAGCGTGCTGAGCGGGGTTCCTCCTGCCGCGGCCTTGGCGATATCCTCGACCCACGGTTCGATGCCGGTGTAGCCGGCCTGGGCGGTCAGGACGATCTGGTCCGCGAGCGGAAGCTTGTAGCCGCGGAGGGTGGCGGTGTTAAGCGCGTAGCGGAAGGAACCGCCCGCCGCCGGCGCAGGTGCCGCCGCGCGTGCGCAGGCGGCGGGTATCATTCCGAGTGCCGCTGTTGCGGCGGACATGAAACCACGACGTGAAAGATCAGTGCGCATACGCAAGGCGACTCCTTATGACGATTCCTGTCCGAAGGTCACTACCATTCCACATGGGGCAGATCGGTGGCGCTTCGGTTCCGCTACCCGTTTTCGATGCCCCTCGCGCCCCAAAGGGCGGACACCCCCAGCCAAGGGACAAAATCATACAGTATTCCGAAAGTTGTGCAACCTGATTCCTGGGCCTGATTCCTGGGCCTTTCCTGGGCAGGGGCGCAGGGCAGTTCTGTTGGTGCCGACGTCTCCTAATCGTAATCCCCATCTTGCTCTGCCCTCATCTTGCGCTTGAGTTGAAGGCTTTCGCCAGAGTAGACTGCATCCATGAAAGCGCACTTCGTTCACAAGAAGTTGGACGTTTATCAGGAGGCGATTCGCTTAAAAATGTGGTGTGCGGTGTGGCGTGCGCAGTATGGCGGGACGTCTCGGACCGCCCCATATCTGATGAGGCGATGCTGGCTGACGGAAAGGGCGACCGCGGCGGAACATGGCCTGGGCACCGGGGCAGCGGTCAGCTATCTGGTTGACCCCAATAACCCCCGGAGAGTTGTCGAGCATGCGGCAAGACGGTATGCTCGTCACGACATCATGCAAGGAACAGACATCTCATGACCGCGCAGACACTTACGTCGTGCGCGCAACGTAACCGGAGTCTGGCCGTCCGTGCAGGCTTGCTGTTTGTGGTGTGTGTCGTCGTACTGGCTGCCGTTGAAGGCGTCGCTCGCCACCTGGGCGGCCGCTCGCTGACGGCCCGGCTCGTTCCGCCGCGCCGCTACGAATGCGTACGCCTGTGCGGTGCCGCTGCCAGCGGTACCGTTCTGGACGCCGGAGGCGATTGGCTGAATGAAGGCAAACTTACCGAGATTTTGATCTGTTCGCGCTGGAACGGGAGCGTCTGGGAACGTCCTACCGATATCACGATCCGCAACGCCAAGCTTCGCGGCGCGATCCGCATCACCGGCATGGGACGCAACGGCCAAGGCGCCTCCGTGCGCGCCTCGTCGCGCACGGAGGGCCACACCGCGCGCGCGCAGGCGGCGGCGCCGACCCGCATCACGATCAGCAATGTCTGGATCGAGGCCGCGGGACGTATCCCGATCTATCTCGCGCCGGGTGTCACGCATGTCACCGTCGAGGCGTGCGTCATCACCGGTCGCAGCCGCTCGGTCGCCTTCTATTTCGATGCGGAAAGCGGACGCAACATCTTACGCTGCAACACCTTTGCCGCACGGGTGGCGCGCGAGG
>JAKJGY010000333.1 GCA_022704145.1 Verrucomicrobiota bacterium | reverse complement strand
AGCGCGCACCTTCATGGAGTTTCTCCAGCGTACCCCAGGGCGCGTTCGTGCTTACTTCAACCATCCGTCGGTTCGCTATGCACGTTGAGTAATACATTTGATTGCCGCGTTAATAGATGGCGCACATATTCAAACGTGATCCTAACTTGACCTAGCCGCATAGTTCCCCGTGGGCGCTAACGCCGTGTTAAGCCGCGCCGGCAGCGCAGCCAGATGGTGCGACGAGCCTGTTCCGGCGTCGGCTTGAACACATAGTTAGAATTCGCGGATTCACTTACTAAGTGCAACACCTTGGTTTTGAGGTGGGTGGCTGGCAATACTGGTCTCCACCTCATCCGGCAAGAAGGGGTTGCAACCATGGCTTATCGCCAGCTCACCCAGGACCAACGATATCTCATTGCGCACCACAAGCGGCTTGGCAAGAGCATCCGCGCCATCGCGCTCATCCTCGATCGAGCTCCCAGCACCAGCTCCCGCGAGCTCCGCCGCAACCGCACGACAGGTGACGGTGTCTATCGCGTAGAGAAGGCTCACAGCTACGCCACCGCCCGACGCCGTCGGTGTCGCCGTGGATCCCGATTCCAAGAAGCGGTTCTCCGGGAAGTCGACCAGGCTCTCCGCCTCCGTTGGAGCCCCCCCCAAGTTCCGCACTTTCCCACCTGATTTCGCCCTATCGGGTGCCCTCGCGATGTGCCGGATCAAGGAGTTGTCACTTCTTGGGCGTGCTGTCCGCAAAACCTCTGTAGTAACACGTTCAGGTTCATTTACGTCTTGATGTCAACCCCGGCCGCGGCTACCGTAGCGGCATGTTTACGCGCATCTCCAAGTCCGGCGGTCGGGCTTACCTGCAGCTCGTCGAGGCCTTCCGTAATGACAACGGGGAACCCCGACAGCGGGTCGTCGCCAACCTGGGCCGACTCGACCAATTGCGTCCGAAGGACCTCGAACCGTTAATCGGCGGTCTGCAGCGGGCTCTCGGTCGGGTACCCACGCCGGTTCCCGACGTCGAGTTCATCGGCGCCAAGGCGCTCGGCGATGTCTACGCCTTGCACGCGCTCTGGCAGGAGCTGGGTCTGGAGGGTGCTGTGGCGCGGGCGCTGCGGTCTTCCTATCGCCGCTTCGATGCGCTCGCCATGGTTCGCGCCATGGTCTTCAACCGCCTGTGCGAGCCCGATTCCAAGCTCGGCGTGCTGCGATGGCTCGATACCGTCGCTCTGCCGGGTCACCCGGAGCATTCCAGCCACGACCACCTGCTGCGCGCGATGGATGCGCTGATGGATCGCGCTGGCGCGGTCGAGGACGCGGTCGCCGCGCAATTGCGGCCTTTGCTCGACGACGAGATGTCGGTGGTGTTCTACGACCTGACCACCGTGCGCATCAGCGGCACAGGCCGGGTCGCCGACGATGTGCGCGCCCACGGGATGAGCAAGGAGACCGGCGGCATCGCACGCCAGTTCGTACTCGGTGTGATCCAGACCCGCGAGGGCCTGCCGATCGCGCACCAGGTGCACGCCGGCAACATCGGCGAGGTGGGCACCTTGCTGCCGATGATCCAGGCCACGGTCAAACGCTATCGGCTCAAGCGCGTGATCCTGATCGCTGATCGCGGCCTGCTCAGTCTGGACAACCTGGCGGCCGTGGAAAGCCTGACCAGCGCGAGCGGTGAGCCGATCGAGTACGTGCTGGCGGTCCCTGGCCGGCGTTATGCCGAGTTCGCCGATCTGGTCGGCGACGTGGCCTTCGTCGACGGCGTCGGCGAAACCCGCTGGCAGGACCGCCGGCTGGTGTTGGCGCACGATGCCGTCCGCGCCGAGGAACAGCAGCAGGCGCGCGAGGCGGCGATCGCAGCGCTGGAGGCCGAGGGCGATCGCCTGGCTACCCGGCTGGACGCACAGGACGAGGGCACCCCGCAGCGCGGGCGGCGCTCCAGCGACCGGCGCGCCTATCTCAAATTCTCCGAGCAGACCAAGGCAGCGCGCCTGTCGCGCATCGTCAAGGCCGACCTGCAAGCCGAGCGCTTCAGCTACACCATCGACAACGCTGCCAAACGTGCTGCCGAAGTCCTCGACGGCAAACTGCTGCTGGTGACCAACACCGACCTTCCGGCGGCGGGCGTCATCGAACGCTACAAGGCGCTGGCGGACATCGAGCGCGGCTTTCGCGTGCTCAAGAGCGACATCGAGATCGCCCCGGTGCACCACCGCTTGCCTGAACGCATCCGGGCGCACGCGCTGATCTGCTTCCTGGCGCTGCTGCTGCACCGCGTGATGCGGATGCGCCTGAAGGCCAGCGCAAGCCCGCTCTCGCCGCAACGCGCGCTGGCGCTGCTGCGCCAGATCCAGCAGTTGCAAGTGAAGATCGATCACCGCCCCACCACCCGCACCAGCCAGATCAACGCCGAGCAGCGCGGTCTGCTGCAGCAACTCAACCTGCCGGTCCCCGAGGTCGCCACCCCGGCGTAGTGACAAATCTGCGAGCTATACATCG
>JAKJGY010000332.1 GCA_022704145.1 Verrucomicrobiota bacterium | reverse complement strand
CCCTCACGCCCTCGCACGGCTTGCCCGCCGCGTCTGAAAAGGACAGCGCCGGGCAGCCCGCTCCGCGCGGCAACACCCGGCCCTCTGTGAAGGCGACCAGCGTCAGACCCTTCGTTGACTGGAAGCGATAGCGGTCCACCGCATCGGGCCTGGGGAGGCGGCCGTTCAGCACAGCGGGAAAAGAGGCCACCTCAGCCTCCGAAACGGACGCGTGATTCGTGAACGCCTCGGTTGTCTCGGGCAGGTTCGAGAGGTCGAAGCGCAACGGCTCGCTCAGCCAGGCGGGGTTACCCACCCGGAACGTGCGGAGGCCGGGCTGAGCCTCTTTCTCAACCGTCACCTTGAACAGAAAGCGGTTCGGCACCGGCTTGACGATCGCCTTGCCCTTCTTCGAATAGGTCACCTCGCGCGGCGGGCCGATCAGCGTGGCCTTGACCCCCTCGCCGCTGAAAACCGCATGCGCGACCGCGCCCAGCTCGCCGCCAACCTCGATTTCGAACTCGCTCGACACTGCGCCGCCGGCTGGATACACGAAGTCCAGCTTCGGATCGCCGGCCGCCCAGCAGGATCCCGCGACAACACACCCCAACACAAATAAGCACCGCATGCGCCACCCCCCTTATGCGCAGAAGTGTAAACAATCGTTCCCGCAACGCGCCACAGAAAAAAGGCCGGCCTTCGCTTAACGCGCCTCCCCTGAGCCACCGACGCTTAGCATCGATAAATCTCTCTCTATCAATATATTAACGAATTTCAGGCCCCTTTTTTAGGCCTTAGACAGTCTTTTTTGAGGTGAAAACGGTGGCATAAGAACACGGTTCCTCCCTGACAGACCCTGTCGTGACAACCTGATTATGAGCCGAGCCGGCCGAAGGAATGGGGTAACACATTGTTGGTTTTCTCTACGACCTCGCCGCTTTCCAGCAGCCAGGCTTCCACGACGATGCGCCAGGCTTTCCAGGCCTGGCGCGGGGTGTCGCCCCCCGTTTCCGCGAGCAGGGCCGCGGCCCTGAACGCGAGCTCCTCCGCTAATTCCGTTCTCTGCCACGCGGTCAGTATAGCACCGCGGGGGCGGGCGTGGAAGACCTCGCAGGAGCATTTTCCGTCGAGGCTGGGCCTCGGCATGTGGTTGATCCGGTGCTCCGTCCGGCCGATGTGCGCGGCGGCGTGCGCGGGCGGGCACGGGGCCGGGATCTCCCAGCCCGCGAGGCACGTGCGGATCTCGTCCTGCGCGCGCTCGACGCCGCCGTTGTGCATGGGGTAGGCGACGGGGCTGTTGAGCGGCAGCACGCGCCACTCCGACAGGGCCGCCGCCACCTCGGGGCCGTTGAGGTTGGCCCCGTTGTCGCGCTTGAGGAACAGGGGCGCGCCGTAGAGGCGGAACGCCTCGCGCAGCATCGCCGCGACCTCGGCGTCCGTCGGGACGCCCCCGGTGTGCGGGGCGAGCGTGTAGCGCGAGGCCAGGTCGCGGACGGTCTGCACGTGCTGCCGGCCGCCCCCGACGTCGACCTCCACGGTGTCCGTGGCCCAGACGGCGCCGGGCCTGCGCCACTCGGGCCGGCGGACCGACGCCCCTTCCGCCGCGTTGAGCGCGAGGCGGAAGGAGGCGACCCGCCTGAGCAGGTCGCGCCGCGAGATGCCGCTGCGGTACTCTTCGTAGAGCGCGCCCGTGCCGCGCGTGCGCCGCAGGCCGTGCGCGAGCGCGAGGATGTCGCGCTCCAGGCGCGCCGCGTCGAGCGGGCCGCAGGGCGCGGGCCCGGGACTGCGCACGGGCGGCAGGCCCGCGTCCGCCCGGGCGCGCCAGCGCTTGTACGTCGCGTAGGGCACGCCCGCGGCCTCGCAGGCCCGCGAGGCCGGGACGCCCTCTTTCGCGCGTATGTCGGCGACGGTCTTCAACGCATCCTCCGCCCGTTCCGTTTTTTTTTAACGCCGCCCGTCCGGCCGGGGCAGGGCAGGCCGACCGCCTTGAGGATTCGCGACGAGCGCTCCAGCTCCGAGACCTTCGCCTCGAGTTCCGAGACCCGTTTCCGGAGCGCTTCCTTCTCCGGATCCCGGGGGGTCGCGCGGCGCCCCGGCGGCCTGCGGCTCACGCCCTCCAGCATCGCCTCCAGCCCGCGGCGCTGCCACGCGTGCCACGTCTTGCGCGACACCCCCAGCGACTCCGCCGCCTCCTTCGAGGTTTTCCTGCCCGCCGTCACGTCCAGCAGCGTCTGCGAGCGGAGCAGCGTCTCCGCGTCCCACGCACGTTTGGTTCTGCGCATGTCCGCCTCCTCCCCGGGCCGCAACGCCCGCGCCACACGGCATACCGTAGCCCGCGGCGAGCCCGGACGCAAGCATGTTCAGCACGCGGGCGACCAGTTCGGGCGTCAGCTCCGGGGCCGCGCTCACGGCTGGGGCGGCTGCGGCGGCTGGCCCTGGTTCTGCCGGTCCTTCGGCGGCCGGCCCGGCCCCGGGTTCCGCGGCAGCGGGCTGTCCGCCCCCTCCAGCGCCCG
>JAKJGY010000129.1 GCA_022704145.1 Verrucomicrobiota bacterium | reverse complement strand
GCCGGTCGAGGGTTGCGCGCGCCTGCCCGCCGCAAGTTTTCCCCGCGCCGCGCCGCTCGCGCTGGTCGGCGCGGAGGGCCCTTACGCGTTCCGGCTGACGGCGCACGGGTGTTATTTCGACGCGGCGCGCTGCGCGGCCTGCCCGGATACGGCGGCGGGGCGGCCCTGCGGCAAAGGTCGCTATCCGGCGCTCGTGCTGGAGCGGGCGGACGCGGTGCCGGAGCGGTACGCCGTGCTCTGGGCCTGCCTCGACCTCGGCCTGGCGTTTCCGGGCTGCGCGGGCGCGGCGGTCTGTCACGAGCGGGGCGCCTTCCAACTGCGCGCCGCCTCCGGCGCGCGGGAGTGGCTGACGCCGGGCATGCGGCTGCCGGGCGGAGTCGAGGTGCGGGCGTTCGCCCAGCGCGGGCTGTAGGCGGGGCCGGTGATACGCCCGGTTGGCAAGGCGAGCCGCGGCCATGACGCGGCGGGAGCGGGTGACGCATGGACAACACGATCGGTGATCAGAGGACGATGAAACCGGACGCGTCGTCGGTTGACCGCAGTCTGGGCGACGGCGCCACCCTCCTTCGCCAAGGCCTCGGAGGGCAGGCGGACGATGTGAGCCTGGGGGACGCGCGCACGGTGCGGCCGGGCGTGTCGGGCCCGGCGGGGCGGCGCTTCGCGGAGGGCGAGAGGCTGCTGGGGCGTTACCGGGTGATAGGGGAGCTGGGGCAGGGCGGGATGGGCGTGGTGTACCGCTGCCACGACGAGACGGCGGGCATCGACGTGGCGCTCAAGGCGCTGCCGCCGGAGGTGGCGCGCAGCAGCGGCGAGATGGAGGAGGTGCGGGCGAACTTCCGGCTGGTGGAGCGGCTGCACCACCCGAACATCGCGAACGCCAAGACGCTGGAGCGTGACCCGGCGAACGGCGACTGCTACCTGGTGATGGAGTTGGTGGACGGGTACGACGTGCGGCAGTGGGTGCGGCGGCGGCGCGAGGAGGGGCGGCCGCTGACGCTGGACGAGGTGACGATCCTCGCGTACCGGATCGCGGAGGCGCTGGATTACGCGCACGAGCAGGGGGTGGTCCACCGCGACATCAAGCCGAGCAACGTGCGGGTGGACTTCGAGGGCAACGTCAAGGTGCTCGACTTCGGCCTGGCGGCGCAGATCAGCACGTCGCAGAGCCGCGTGAGCCGTGCGGCGGCGCAGGGCACGGGCGGGACGGCGCCGTACATGGCGCCGGAGCAGTGGCGGGGGCGGCGGCAGGGGGCGGCGGCGGACCAGTACGCGCTGGCGGCGACGGTGTACGAGCTTCTGGAGGGCGCGCCGCCGTTCGAGGGCCCCGATCCGGTGATCCTGCGCGAGGCGGTGCTGGGCGAGACGCCCGCGCCAGTCTCTGGCGCGCCGGAGCACGTCAACGCGGCGCTGCTGCGGGCGCTGTCCAAGGAGCCTGAGGCGCGCTTCGCGAGCTGCGGCGCGTTCGTGAAGGCGCTGGCGGCGGGAGAGGGTTCAGGTTTTGGGGTTCAGGGTTCAGGGGCCGGAGACCGAAAGCCGGCGGCTGGCGCTGCGGCTCACGCGGAGGCGCGGAGGCGCGGAGGGAGAAAGGCGGCGCTCTGGCTGGCCGGCGCGGCAGGTGTGGTGACTGCCTCGATCCTGTCTTACACAACGGTCCGTGCGCACAAGGCCGGCCGCGCGGCGGACGCGCAGGCGAAGGCCGCGGTGCAGGAGGCCGGCAGGCTGGAGGCTGAGAAGCGGGCCGCCGACGAGCGGGCAAAGCAGGCCGAGGAGCGGGCGGCGGGCTTGAGCCGGGACGCGGAGAAGGCGGGGCGAAATCGGGCGACGCTGGATTCTGGGCGCAAAATGATTCCAGTAGAAGGCCTTGCATGGGCATCGCCCGCGACGGGCATGGAGTTCGTGTGGGTCCCGGCGTTGAAGGTGTGGGTCGGGAAGTACGAGGTGACGAACGGCGAATATCGAAAGAAGGTGCCGGACCATGACAGCAAGGACTACGAAGGGCACACCCTGAACGAAGAACGGCAGCCGGTTGTGTACGTGAACTTCGATGATGCCAAGACGTACGCGGCGTGGCTGACGGAGCGGGACTGGGATGTGTCGGGAGGCGCGCGTTACCGGGTAATCGCAGAGGACGAGTGGCAGACCTGCGCGCAATGCGGGGACGGGCGCGAGTACCCGTGGGGCAACGCCATGCCGCCGAAGTTGGGGAACTATTCGGATAGCGCGAGTGCGGCAAACGGAAAAATTGACGGGTACACGGACAGGTACGCGGTGGCGTGCCCGGTGGAGAAAAGCGGGGTGAACGAGTGGGGAATTTACGGACTGGGAGGAAACGTGTGGGAGTGTTGCGCGTCGGATGTGTCCGGCTCGGCATTTGGGGCGTGGCGCGGCGCGTCGTGGAGCAACCATAGTCGTGCCTCTTTGCGGAGTGCATATCGCAACATTTTCAACGACGGTTCGCTCCGCTACCACTACCGCGGCTTCCGCCTTGTGTTGACCCCTGACGTCAACACGCGACTTGGCATGCCTACCGGTTCCGTTGCGGAAGAGAACACCGCGAAGAGCAGTCTGTCAAATGTGGCGAACAAGGATGTTGCAGCCATTACTATTGCTTGTTCCAAGGACGCGCTTGTTCTGCCATTAGAGGTCGGTCAGGCAAGAAAGCAAAACACACAAAGCTATGTGACGCGAGTCAGTCCGGAATTGACAGGTTGGCGGTTTGTGACAGCCGACGGCTCTGACACCTCGTACGAAATTGACGTAAACAAAGACGGTGTCCTCTATGCCTTTGGAGGAAACAGGGAGTCCACAATTGCCGATTTTCTCGGGACTGAAGAGGGAAAGAAATGGGAGGATGCGACGGGGATCATTCATGGCAACCATTACGGTTATTTTTGCGTTCGGCGCACAGTGACTGCTGGCGACGTCATCAAACTGAAGAATTTTCGTGCGCAGCTCGCCGCCACGAGCATCGAATTGGCGCATGACCCGACACGGCTGACAGATTCTGTTCCTGAGCCCCGTGCGCAATCCGGCAGGACATGGACCAACAGCCTCGGCATGGTGTTCGTGCCGGTGCCGGGGACCAAGGTGCATTTCTCGATCTGGGACACGCGGGTGCAGGACTACCAGGCGTTTGTGTCGGCCACGGGACGTTCTTGGGAGGAGCCGGGATTCACGCAGGGGCCGACGCATCCGGCCGTGATGATCGGCTGGGACGACGCCAAGGCGTTTTGCACATGGCTGACTGAAAGAGAGCGGCGTGCGGGTGTTCTTAGCCCCACTCAAGAGTACCGGTTGCCGACGGACTTGGAGTGGAGTGCGGCGGTAGGCATCGAGGATGAAATTGGTCACATGCCGGAAGATCGGCGTGAAAATGGCAAGAAGGCAGCCGTGTATGCATGGGGATCACAGTGGCCGCCACCGCGTAACGTGGGCAACTACGGACATAAATTGAATGTCGATGAATTCTACAAGAACACCAGTCCCGTGGGCTCTTTTGCGGCAAATCGATTTGGCTTGTTCGACATGAGTGGTAATGTATGGCAATGGTGTGAAGATCGATACAGGTCGGGGCTTGGTCACCGAGTTTTACGGGGAGGGTCGTGGGTCACCAGTGATTCCGAAAGCTTGTTGTTGTCTTTTCGGCGCCACGATAGCGTCGGCCATAAACAGGCCATCTCCGGGTTTCGTTGTGTTCTGCCGGGTGACGAAGGGTTTGTGGCGCGATGAGTGCTAGGTACGGAGGGCGATCCGGTGTGAACCGCGCTGCGCAAGGGAGACTTGCGTTTAGACCATGAAGTATGTAAATTGAAATTATGGAATTCAGATTGCATAACTATTGGCACCGGGCGATGGAGGCCGAACTGGTGCGGTCGTTGAAGGAGGTGCCGGTGACGGCCCTTCTCGGCCCGCGCCAGTGCGGCAAGTCGACGCTGGCCCGGCGGCTCTTGTCGGAGTGGCGGGGCGAGTCGGTCTATCTGGACCTGGAGCGGCCCTCGCATGCGCGGCGGCTGCGCGACCCGGAGCTGTTCCTGAGCCAGCAGCGCGGCCGGCTGGTGTGTCTGGACGAGGTGCAGCGGTTGCCGGAGGTTTTCCCCGTGCTGCGGTCGCTGGCCGACGACGGCGCGCTGAAGCTCCGTTTCCTGTTGTTGGGCTCGGCCGCGCCCGAGCTGCTCCGGCAGAGTTCCGAGACGCTGGCTGGCCGCATCCGCTATCATCACCTGACGCCGTTCCAATGGCGGGAGGTGAGCAAGCTGAAGACGCGCGACGTGCCGGCCTTCTTCACGCACTGGAGGCGGGGCGGTTTTCCCGGGAGCCTGCTCGCCGCGTCCGAGGCCGCCAGCCTGCTGTGGCGGGAGCAGTTCGTAGCCACGTTCTTGGAGCGGGACATTCCGCTGTATGGCGGCGTGGCCTACTCCGAGACGGTGGGGAGGCTTTGGCGGATGGCGGCGCATGTCCACGGTCAGGTGCTGAACAGTTCGCGACTGGGGGAGACGCTCGGGATCAGCCATACGACGACGCGGAACTATCTCGGGCTCTTGGAGTCGCTGTACATGGTGCGGCTGTTGCCGCCCCTGCAGCAGGACCTGAAAAAGCGTCTGATCAAGTCGCCCAAGCTCTATTTCCGTGACAGCGGCGTGCTGCACGCCTTGCTGGAGTTGCAGGATCAGAACGGTCTGCTGGGGCACCCAGTGCTGGGCGCGTCGTGGGAAGGGTGGTGCCTGGAGCAGATCACCGCAGCGTTGCCGCGCTGGCGCGCGTCCTTCTACCGCGACTCCAACGGGCAGGAGGTGGACCTTGTGCTTGAGCGCGGGGCGCGGCGGCTGGCCTTCGAATTCAAGGCCTCGCTGTCACCGGAGTTGACGCGCGGCGGAAAGGCCGCGCTGGAGCTGTTGCGGCCGTCTCAGGCGTTTGTCATCTGCCCGATGGCGGAGGACGGTTACGAGCTGGCGCCGGGGGTGCGGGTGTGCGGGATCGAGGAAGCCCTGCGCTCGCTCGCGCAGGAGACGGGTGCCTGGGGCGTGAAGGCGCGGTGACCCAGGGATAGGCGTAGGGCTGTGAGCGAGGGGGTGGTTGGATATGGATAACTCGATCGGCGACAGGGCGACGATGCCTAGGCGTGTGGGCGCTGCGGAAGGGCTTTCGGGCGAGCGCAGCCTGGGCGAGCGCGACACGCTGCCGGGGCAGGCGGCCGCGCCGGCCGGGCGCCGTTTCAGGATCGGCGACGTTGTCCTCGGGCGTTACCGCGTGACCGGCGAGCTGGGCCAGGGCGGCATGGGCGTGGTGTACCGCTGCTTCGATGAGACGGCGGGTATCGACGTGGCGCTGAAGGCGCTGCCGCACGTCGTGGCGCGCGACAGCGGCGAGATGGAGGAGGTGCGCGAGAATTTCCGGCTGGTCGCGGGGCTGGTGCACCAGAACATCGCGAGCGTCAAGACGCTGGAGCGTGATCCGGCCACCGGCGACGTTTTCCTGATCATGGAGTGCGTGGACGGGATCAACCTGCGTCAGTGGCGCAAGCGCGAGGGATGCGCGTCGGCCGACGGCCAGCGGGTTGGGGGCGTGGTGTTGGAGAGGGTGCTGCCGGTGCTGCGGCAGGCGGCGGCGGCGCTGGATTTCGCGCATGGCCAGAAGATCATTCACCGCGATGTGAAGCCCGCCAACATCATGCTGCGGTCGGACGGCGTGGTGAAGGTGCTGGACTTCGGCCTGGCGGCGCAGATCCACACGAGCCTGAGCCGTGCGAGCCAGGTCCGGTACGGGACGAGCGGCACGGGCCCGTACATGGCGACGGAGCAGTGGGAGGGGCGGCGGCAGGACGCGCGCACGGATCAGTACGCGCTGGCGGTGACCGCTTATGAGCTGCTGGCCGGGCGCTGCCCTTTCGAGAACCACGACCCGGCGGTGCTGCGGCAGTCGGTCCTCAAGACCGTGCCCGAACCGGTGCCGGGGCTGACGCGGGCGCAGAACGCGGCGCTGCTGCGGGGGTTGGCGAAGGAGCCTGCCGCGCGTTACACCTCATGCGGCGAGTTTGCGGCAGCTCTGGGAAAGGGTAAGGAGAGGACGACTTGGCCCTACGGCGTGCTGTTGGCGGCGGCGCTGGGTTTGGGGGGCTATCAGGCCTATCGGTCCTACAAGGCCTATTTCGGAAAGTCCGAGGTGCCATCTCCCCCTGTCAAAATAGATATCGTCGCGCCGGATCCGGAAGAGGTGCAGCGGCAGGCCAAGAAGAACGCGGACGAGGCGGCGGAGGCGAAGGGGCAGCGGGACGCGCAAGAATACCTCGCGGCGAAGGCCGAGTACGAGCGCCAGCACGCTCAGGTGGCCGAGTTGCTGAAGCGGTCTGGTGGGGTGTTGTGGGTTCAGGTGGAGCAGAAGGCCCGGCGGGGGGTGGAGAGGCGGGATACGCAACAGGGCGCGAGCGCCTACCGGGAGGCCCTGGAGGGCCTGGCGGCGGCGGTGGCTGAGGCGCGTGCGGCCGAAGGGAAGGAGGCGCAGCGGGCGCGGCTGTCGCAGGCTGCGTTGGAGGAGGCGCGTGCGGCACAGAAGGAGGAGCGGTGGGACGCGGCGGAGATGCAGGCCGACAGCGTGCTGAAGCTTGAGGCTGGGCGGCCCGGCGCGGCGGGACAGCCGGAGACGCCGCAGGCGGCGGAGGCGCGCCGGATACTCGCACATGCCAGACAGAAGACGGCGGAGCTGAAACGGGAACAGGAGGAGGCCAGGCGGCTGAAGGACGCGCAGGACTATCGCGACGCCAAGGCGGATTTCGAGCGCGCGTACGCGCAGTCGAGCGCGTTGCTGAAGCAGTATGGCGGGGTCTTATGGGGGCAGGTGGAGCGGCTGTGTCAGAAGGCTGAGGCGGCCGAGCAAGATGATCCTGTGGGGGGCGCGCGCGACTATCAGGAGGCGCTCAAGCGGCTGCCGGCTGCGGTCGAGGCGGCGAAGGTGGAGGTCGTGCGGCAGAAGGATGCGCAGGACTACCTCGCCGCGAAGGCCGATTATGGGCGCGAGTTTGCGCCGGTGGGCGCGTTGCTGAAGCAGTATGGCGGGGCTTTGTGGAAGCAGGTGGAGCAGAAAGTCCTAGAGGGGGCGGAGAAGGGGGATACGCAACAGGGCGCGGGCGCCTACCGGGAGGCGCAGGCGGGCCTGGCGGGGGCGGTCGCAGAGGCTCGGGAGGCCGAGCGGCGGGAGGCGCGACGGGCGCAGCAGTCCGCGGCCGCGCTGGATCTGGCGCGCGCGGCGCTGAAGGCCGGGCGGTGGGACGAGGCGAAGACGCAGGCCGACAGCGTGCTGAAGCTTGAGGCTGGGCGGCCCTTTGCGGCGGGGCCGCAGAAGACGCCACAGGAGGTGGAGGCGGGTAAGCTGTATGAGGAGGCCGAGCGTGAGAGTCGCAAGGCGGTGACGATCGCCGAGGCTCTAGCAACGGCCCAGGCGGCCAAGAGGAGCGGCGACTGGAAAGCGGTGGTCAAGGCGGCGGAGGAGGTGCTCGCGTTGTCGCCGGGGCATCTTGCGGCGGCCGCGCTCAAGGCCGAGGCCGAGCAGAATCTTCCGCCGAGCGTGTGCCTTAAGACCCTATTGGAGGGCCGGGAGGTCGCGGCCAAGGTGGTGGTCGGCTCGACGTCCTTTGAGACGCCCAAAAGCTTGACGGTACGGGACGGCGGCCAATACAAGCCCCTGTTCACGATGAACAGCGGGGGGAGGCTCTACCGTGCCGAGATGCCGTTCACGGTCAACTGGAAAGGTGCGAAGACGTTCACGGTTGAACTGCGGGAGGTCAGGGAGCCCATCATAGGGGAGGCGTGGGTCTCGCCGCTGACGGGTATGGAGTTTGTCTGGGTCAAGGAGTTGGAGCTGTGGGTGGGCAAATATGAGGTGACGAATGGCGAGTACCGCAGATATAACCCTAGGCATACGAGTCTGGAAGACAGGGGCGGAAGTCTTGATGGCGACCGCCAGCCGGTGGTCTATGTGAGTTTCGAGGATGCCAAGGCGTATGCCGAGTGGATGTCGGAGAAGGAGCGGTGGAGTGCAAAGAAGTACCAGTATCGCGTGATCTCCGAAAAGGAGTGGCTGGCGTGCGCACGGTGTGGCACCGACCGCGAGTTTCCGTGGGGGTCCAAAAAGCAGCCGACACGGGGCAACTACGCGGATCTCGCGGCCGTCTCACGGTACACGGACTGGAGGGTGATCGACGGTTATAACGACGGTTTTGCGGTTTCGTGTCCGGTTGAGCGGAGCGGCGAGAACGAGTGGGGATTATTCGGGATCGGGGGGAATGTGAGTGAGGCCTGCGCGTCCCGATCGTCCGGCTCGTCGTTCGGCGCCTGGCGCGGCGCGTCGTGGCTCAGCCTGAGCACGGACAGCCTAAAATGTGACCAGCGTGAGACGGTCGGCGGGGCGCAGTCGCGCAATAAGGCGGGCGGTTTCCGGCTGGTGCTCACGCTCTGAGCCGTCAGGAGACAGGGGTGGGGTCAGATGCTCAGGATGTTCGTTATCGGGGCGGGATACGGAAAGCGGCACTAACCAAGGAGTACAGTATGGCGTTCCTGTTTATCAAGACAAAGAAAGAGAAGGCGCGCGAGGCACGCAAGGATCGGCGGCGGGCCTTCCGTCAGGCGGAGAATGCGGTGCAGGACGTGAGGGACCGCGCGAAACGCATGGAGAAGGAGGCCGAGGCCGACTGGCAAAAGGCGCGCGACGCGCTGAAGGAGGGCAAGCGGGCCGCGGCCCAGCGGGCCCTCACCAGCTATCGTGCGGCGCAGGTGCTGATCACCAAGCTGGAGCAGAAGCGCTGGGTCTTCGAGCAGTACCTGATGAAGATGGAGACCGCCGGCACGGACGCCGAGTTCGCCAACGCGCTGGCGGCGGTGAACCGCGTCACCGAGATCAATCCGGAGCTGGTCGAGGACGTGTTCGACACGGCGGGCGAGCTGCTCGGCGAGCAGCAGGATGCGGACCGTTTCTGGGCCACGCTTTACGACAAGGAGATGGAGGGCGCGACCGGAAATCTGCAGGACCGTATCCCGTCGATGGAGGAGCTGACCCAGAGCCTGGAGCAGGAGGTCTCGGCCGATATCGCGGGTACGAGCGCCAAGACCGCCTCCGACATGGAGCGCCGCATCGGGGGCGGCCAGGACAAGGTGAGGGAGCTGCTGAAATAGGGGTTGGGCAAGCAGGCGGGGCGTGCATCGGCACGCCCGCGCCTGCCGTGCCTACTGCACGAGGATCAGCGTGCCTTTGGCGGACTCGGCCAGGTAGCCGTCGGGACGCAGCCGTACGGCGCCGCCGTCATACGAGATCGCGGCGAGCTGTGCGGGGGTCAGGGCCGAAGCGTCCGTGCCGAAGCGCAGCGTGTAGCGTCCGAGCGTGCCGGTCAGCGTCAGGTCCGCGCCTGCGGCCCACACCGCGCCGGTGCTGGAAGCGAAGGCCAGCCGGCCCTCACCGAGGGCGAGGGCGCTGTCGGCGGACATCGTCAGCGTGCCGCACGTGTTGGTGACCGCGCCCATGGCCAGCGTGCCGCCGTTCAACGCGACGTTGTTGTTGGCGTTCAGCGCGCCGTTGCCGGCCAGGGCCAGAGCGCCCTGCGTGAGGGTATAGACGCCTTTGTGGGTATTGAGCCCTGAAAGGCTGAGGGTGCCCGCGCCGGTCTTGACGATCGGCATGTACTCGTATTGCGCACCTGTGTAATCGCGGATCACCCCTGAGATGGTCAGGTCGGCCGCGGCGTCGCCGGTCACGTCCGCGATGTTGAAGGTCATCGGATTCTCCCCGACCTTCACCATGTTGATGCCGGCGGGAATGGAGCAGGCGTTGGTTCCCGACACCGTGATCGTCGGCACCGAGACATAGCCCACGCGGATCTTGTGGCCGGTGACGGAGGCGCCGTTCATCAAACTTAAATTGTTCATGTAGTTGGAGTTGTCGTCATTGGCTGTTACCGTACTGTTGATGACACCTCCGTCGATGGTGATCAGCCGGGCGTGGCCGGCGTTGAACATGCCGTTAATCGTCAGCAGGCCGCCCCGGACCGTGATCGGGTTGTTGCCGCCGACGCTGCCGTAGATGCCGGGATCGCCGGGAACGCTGAGCAGGAGTTCGGCGTCGCGGTTGACGATGATGCCGCCGGTGGTGGGCAGGGATGCGGTCGTGCCGCTTACCTTCAGCGTGCCGCTGTCGACGAGCGTCCCGCCGGTGTAACTGTTGGATCCGGACAGGGTCAGATGGGCGTAACGGTTGACGGTGACGACCGTCGTTGCGGCGCCGTACCCGCCGGAAGCGGCGGAGGTGGCAATGGTGTTGTTGTTAGCCGGCTGGGTATCGAAGTCGTAGCCCAAGACGCTGCCGTTATTGACATACTTGGCGTAGAGGACTGTGGCGACGATATTCGGCCCGCTCTGGCTCAGTCTGACCTTGACGCATTTCGTCCAGGGTGTATCCGCGACGGTCTGGAGCTGCCAGGTTGCGTTCGTGCCGTCATTTGTGAAATAGAAGGCGGTTCCGGGCCGCGAGCCGCCCGTGATGGATGTCCCGCCCAGAGTTCCCGCCGCCGCGATACAGTCAGTAAGCTGTGTGTTCTGAAGAATGATAGCAGTGGTCGGTGTCGCCGGCAGGAAGGAGGAATAGGTCACTGGGATTCCGACTTTGGAAGAGGCTTGCTTGACCAGCGAGCCTGTGCCGGAGATGGGGCCGGCTAGCACCTGGTCGACCGCGTTGTTATAGAGGAGCGTGCCGGCGTTGGCGACCGCGCCCGAGTAGGAGCCGCCGCCCAGCAGGCCGGTGCCGCCGATCTCCAGGACGCCGTCGTCGATGACGGTTGCGCCAGCGTAGGTGTTGGTGCCGCCCAAGACGAGCGTCTGAGAGAGCGGGAGCCGCAGCAGGCAGAGGCCGTAGGCGCCGTTATTGAAGGCCGTGGCGATCGTGCTGCCCGTGCCGGCGGCGTCGAAATCGTAACCCAGAATACTGGTTCCGGCCGCGTTGTAGTATTTGGCGTAGACCGCGCGGGCGGCGATGTCTGGGCCAGACTGGGTCAGCTCGAGTTTGACGCACTTGGTGTAGTTGCCGTTGAAGGCCTGGATCTGCACGGTGCAGGTCGAGCCGCTGTTGTTGAAGAAGAACGGGAGTGCCGGGGCGGGGCCGTCGGAGACCGAAGAGCCCCCCATTCGGGCCGAGACGCTGCGGACGGACGCGAGGGACACGTTGGTGAAGGCGACGGTTGGCGTTGCGGTGACGAAGGGCTCGTAGGAGCGCGTCAGCGGCAACAGGTAGGTCTGGGCGACGCCGTAGCCGCTAGCGGTCGCGTTCGTGGCGACCGAGCTGGTGTTCCCGCCGGCGTCGAAGTTGTACCCCAGGTTGTTCCCGCTGACGTACTTTGCGTAGACGGCACGGGCGGTGATGTCCGGCCCGGCCTGAACCAGCTCCACTTTGACGCACTTGGTGTAAACGTCATCGTAGGCCTGGAACTGGAAGGTGTTGGTGAGGCCGGTGTTCACAAAGTGATAGGCGGCGGCAGGGCGGCGGGCGATCGAAGAGCCCCACATGACGGCGGACGCGCCGTAATAGTCCGCGAGCGAGGCGTTGGTGTAGATCACCGTCGCGGTCGGGGTCAGGAAGTTGGTGTAGCTCAATTCGAGCGGCATGAACTTGTGCAGTCCGCCCGTACCGGCCAGGGCGGTGACCACGGTGTTGGAGAC
>JAKJGY010000128.1 GCA_022704145.1 Verrucomicrobiota bacterium | reverse complement strand
CCCACCGCCTGCGCCTGCTCGTCGCCCCCGACGGCGCCCTCACCGTCGAGGCCGCCCCCTTCGACCCGCCCCCGCCCGACGCCGCCCCCCTGCGCCTGGCCCTCGCCCCCCTCCCCGTAGACCCGGCCGACCCCGCCCTCTACCACAAGACCACCCGCCGACAGCGCTACACCGAGGCCCTCGCCGCCTGCCCCGGCGCGGACGACACCCTCCTCAGCAACACCGACGGCGAACTCACCGAGTCGACCCGCGCCAACCTCGTGGCCCAGCTCGACGGCCGCCTCGTCACCCCGCCCCTACGCTGCGGCCTCCTGCCCGGCACCCTGCGCCAGGAGCTGCTCGACGCCGGCACCGTCACCGAGCGCGCCCTCACCCCCGCCGACCTCCGCCGCGCTACCGCCCTCTGGCTGGTCAACTCGCTGCGTGGCTGGCAGCCCGCCGCGCTCCTCGCCCCCCCGCCGGACGCGCCCTACCAGCGGTAATACCGGTAGGGGTCGTCGCCGGCCTCGGGCCTGTCGAGATAGTAGCTCTTCAGCCAGGCCTCCTCCACCTGCGGCCCCGCCAGCCGCGCCGCCAGCGGCGTCTCGAACGCCGCCCCCAGGTTGGCCAGCAGCCGCGCCGCCAGCGCGTTCGCCCGCCGCTTGCTCGTGCGCAGGTACGGCCGCGCCGCCTCGTCGATCCGCCACGGCGGCACCTGCCACAGCACCACGCACCCCTTGCCGTGCCGCACCACACGCAGCGCCGCGTTCGACCCCTCGCGCTCGCCCTCCGGCACGACCAGCGCGTCGAAGTCCATCCGCCCGTGCCACGCCCAGTCGGCGTTGCAGAGCCCGTTCAGCTCCGCCGGAGGCCGCTCAAGGCGCGTGAAGTACGCGTTGGTCCGCACCGTCTCCACCGGCACCGGACACCACGCCTTCAGCTCCTCGCCGCCCAGCCCCAGGCAGAGGACGTTCAGCCCCCGGGCCACCTGCGCCGCCACGTCCGGCTGGGCCTGCGCGCCCGGCCCGACCACCAGCAGCGTCCCCGCGCCGGGCGCGGCCTCCGCCTGCGCCCCCACCCGCACGCCGAGATCCTTCAGCAGCGCGCGCGCCTCGGCCCCGGCCCCGCACACCGTCACGCGCCGCGCCTCGGGCCGCGCGCCGTCCAGATACGCCACCAGCCCCGCCACCAGCCGGTCCGCCACCGGCTCGGGCACGGTCCGGCCGGTCACGTCCAACTGGCAGAAGAGCGCCCGCCCGCGCCCCTCCACACACTCCAGCAGCGCCGCGTACTGCAGGTCGAACGCGCCGTCCACCAGCGCCCGCCAGTCACCCCGCGCAGGCTTCTCCAGCAGCACCGACGCCACGCTGCCGCGGCTGCCGCAGCGCCACACGCGCGTGTTCTCGAAGCCGCACCAGCGCCACTTGGGGTCGTGGGTCTCCGCCTCGGGCAGCCCCTCCAGCGCGTCCGGCAGCAGCGTCGCCGCGCCCGACCAGTCACGGAAGGCGTCGGCGTCGAACGCGCGCGTGACCGGGTGCGTGAAGCGCGGGAAGAGGCGGCGCGCGCCGCGTTCCGCCACGCGGAAGCCGAAGCGGCCCTCCAGGGTCGCGGCGCGCTGCTCGAAGACCAGCAGCCGCGCCCCGGCCGCGAGCGGCGGCAGCCACGCCAGGTCCGTCGCCGCGTCGACCGCCTCGCGGCCCAGCACCACCACCTCGTCCGCGGCAGGCGGACGCGCCGCGTCCGTCGGCCGGTACGGCACGCCTAGCCGCTCAAGGGTGCGGGCCGTCAGCCCCTTCGGGTCGTAGAGCCGCACCGGCCGCACCGCCGCCTGAGGCGCGGGCGGCGCCACGGCCGTCAGCGTGAGGTCGTCCACCTGCACCAGGCCGCCCTCGAACGTGAAGACCGCGGTCAGCCGGTAGACCTCGCCGTCGCGCGCCTCCGGCGGCAGCCGGAACGACACCGGCACGTCGGCGCGCCCGCCCGCCGCGACCTCGCTCCGGCCGGCGCGCTCAAGCAGCTTGTCGCCCTTACGCCACAGCCGCCAGGTCCACTCCACCGTCTGCGGCCGCCTGCGGTCGTTGAGCAGCACCAGCCCCTTCGCGACCGGCGCTCCCGGCGCGTACAGGTGGTCCTTGGCGGTGAAGGCGCCCGCCGGGCCGCCGATGAAGGCGCAGTCGGGCCGGTTCCAGCGCAGCAGCGACCGCCCCATCGGCGTGGGCAGGAACGCCTCGGGCGCGCCCAGGTCCTGGATGTACTGCGAGCCGGACAGCAGGCGGTCCGGCACCAGCCCCGGCCGCTTGAGCCCCGTCAGGCCGCCCGGCGCCTCCGCCGCGGGCGTCTCGGCCACGCGCGTCCAGAAGTCGCCCTGGTCCCACGGCAGCATCGCCGACACGCCCCACGCGCGGTGCGCGCGCCAGTTCTCGTCCGCGAAGCGCGCCTGCACGGCGGAGTAGTTCTGCGTCAGCTTGCGCAGCGGCTGGTTCAGCTCGCTCCAGCGGAACGGCTTGCCCGTGGCCCAGAGCGCCTCCTCGTGCGCCAGCGCCCGCACCGCCGCGTCGTCGTCGCGGTAGGCCGCGTCGCCCCAGAGCTGCGCCGCGTACTCCGCCGCCCACAGGCTCTGGAACGCCTCGCAGCGCCAGATGAACTGCGGCCCGCGGTAGCTCGACCAGCTTGAGATGTGCGGCAGCCCCCACTCGACGAAGAAGAGCGGCTTCACGCCGCTGCGCGCCCAGTGGGCCAGCCAGTCGCTGCGCTCCTGCTCCGGCGCCCAGTTGAGGTAGCAGTTGACCGTGTGCATGTCGCCCAGGTTTCCGGACTGGTGGTGGTAGACCGGCCGCGTCGGGTCGAGCGCCTTCGCGATCGCGTCGGCCACGCGCGCCTGCTTGCGGTTGCGCGCCCACCAGGCGCTCTTGGCGGCCTCGACCTCAGGGATCTCATACACGCCGTCGATCTTCAGCGGGTTCTGGTCGCCGTAGTACCCGGTGCTGTTATGGTTCATCGCGTAGAAGACCACCGACGGGTGGTTGCGCGCGCGGCGGATGAGCCAGGCGGTCTGCGCGCGGTAGCGCTCCGCCATCTCCGGCTCGTGCAGCCGGCTGCCGAAGTCCTTCATGTGCGGCAGCGAGAACGCCAGCAGCATCCCGGTCTCGTCGCACGCCTCCAGCAGCCCGTCAAGATAGCCCACGGAGCCCGGCGCGAAGTCGTAGTTGCCGCTGATCAGCGCGTTGAACCCGTACTCCGCCATGCGGCGGCACAGCTCGCGCGCCGCGGGCAGGGAGGCCTTGTCCGCCGCACCGTTCGCCGTGGTGTTGTGCAGCGCACGCAGGTGTACGGGCGTGCCGTTCAGCAGGAAGTCGCGCCCCTCGATGCGGATCTCGCGGTAGCCGAAGGTCACGGGCGTCAGTGTGTCGAGCACCTTGCCCGCCGCGTCCAGCAGGGTCAGCGTCGCGGTGTAGCGGTGCTGCGGCGTGTCGGTATCCCAGCGCTTCGCGTCCGGCCACGGCACGCCGAAGCGCAGCACGCCCGACGCGTCGGGCCTGAGGCCCGCGGCCTCGAAACTCTGCGGCGGCTCGCCGCACCCTTCCACCTCGGCCCGCAGCCGGTACGGGCCCTCGCCCAGGCCCGACGTCTCGGCCGCGAACGTCACGCCCTCGGCGCGCACCTCGGCGATCACCTGCACGCCCTCCAGCCGCTCGGCGGCGGGCATGGCGCACAGGAAGAGGTCCCCGGTGATCCCCTTCAGCTTGACGCTCGCCTTGTCCGTGATGATCCGGTCGGGCGCCATGAACGCGTCGCGCGAGGCGGTCAGCGGCCGCGCCGTCACCAGCAGCGCCAGCTCCTGCTCCGCGCCGGGCTTGAGCGCGCCGGTCAGCTCCAGCCCGCCTCCGGGATACCACAGCTCGCCGCACGGCGCGCCGTCCACAAAAGCCCGCACATGCGTGTTCAGCATCGTGAACTCGAGCGCCAGCCGCCTGCCCGCCCACGCCGGCGGCACCTTCAGGCGCCGCCGGTACCACGCCTGCTCGAACAGGGTGCCGCCGCCGCGTTCCTCGAGCCACGGCGCGAGCCACACCCGCTGCGCGCCGTCGGCGAACTCCCAGGTGCCGCTCGGCCAGATCCCCGGCACCTTGAACCAGCCCCAGCAGTCGCCCGCAGCAGGCACCGCCGCCGCCGTCTCGCCCGCGACCACCGGGCGGAAGCCCCACAGCCCGTTGAGGCACACCCGCTCGCGCGTGGGCGTCACCTCGCGCCACGCGCCCTCGAGCGCGTCCGGGTCGGCCTCCGCGCCCGGCGGCAGCGGCGCGTCGGCCTTGGCCAAGGCGCGCACACGCGAGACCGTCAGCGCGAGGTCGCGGAACTCGACCGTGCCCGCCGCGCCCAGGTTGCACGGGCTCAGGTGCAGCGCCACCGCTTCCGTCGGCACCGGATAGAGCCGCTCGCACGCGAGCCACTCCGTGGTGCCGACCCAGCCGAAGACGTTAGGCCACTCGCCCACGCGCGCGCCGGAGGCGTCGTGGAACGACATCGTCAGCCGGCCGGTCTGCCAGCTCTCCTTGCCGGGCGTCACGCCCGTCACCCGCATGCCCATCGAGAGCCGGAGCTGGCCCCACTCGGGCTTCAGCGCGATCTTGAAGGGCACGCCCGCGCCGGGGCCCTCCAGCACCAGCCGGTTGCCCGCCGCGTCGCGCGCGACCCGCGCCCCGCGCCCCGCAGGCCAGCCCACCGGCCACCCTTTGGCGTCCAGCGCCGAGAGGTCGCCGTTAGGGAGCAGCGACTCCCCCACACCCGCCGCCGCCACACCCGCCGCCGCCAAGAACCCCGCCAGCACAATCCTTTTCATGCCCGTATTCTAGCGCGTGCCGCGTCCGCAACCCAAGCAGGAACGCAAGGGCCTCCTGTTGCCTGTCCCTTAACCGCTCGTATATTGTCTGTCCCTTAGCCGCTCAAAGGTCCGACCTCCTGTTGTCTGTCCCTTAACCGCTCGTATATGGCCTCCTGTAGGTCCGGCCTCCTGTTGTCTGTCCCTTAACCGCCCCTTAACCGCTCGTATATGGCCTCCTGTTGCCTGTCCCTTAACCGCCCGTATATTGTCTGTCCCTTAGCCGCCCGTCCCTTGCCGCTCGGCGTTGACGAGGCGCGGTGGAAGCCGTATGATGGCTTTGTGTTTCGCTCTAGAGCACAAGAGCGGGTCGGACGCGCGGGCGATGCGCCTGTACGAATCAGGCTTCGTCTACCTCGCACCCGACCCGACCCACAGGTGACACCTATGAAACGAATCCTCCGACTTATCCCTGCGGCAGTCCTCGCGCTCGCGGCGGCCGCGCTCCCGGCCGAGGCCGCGGAGAAAATCCGCGTGCTGCTCGTCACCGGCGGCCACGCCTTCGAGCGGCCGCAGTTCTTCAAGCTGTTCGAGGACAACGCCGAGCTCGCGTTCACGGCCGTCGAGCATCCGGACGCCAAGGACGCCGCCGGTAAGCCCGACCCGTTCGAGCTGGCGCTTGCGCCGGACGCGGCGAAAGAGTTCGACGTGCTCGTGCTCTACGACATGTGGCAGAAGATCAGCGACGGCGGCAAGACGAACCTGGTCGCGCTCCTCAAGCAGGGCAAAGGCCTCGTCTCGCTGCACCATAGTATCGCGAACTACCAGGCGTGGGACGAGTGGGAGACCATCATCGGCGGGCGTTATTATCTGGCCGACAAGGTCGTGAACGGCGTCCAGAAGAAGCGCTGCCTCTGGAAGCACGGCGTGGACATCCCGGTCAAGATCGCCGCCGAACATCCCGTGACGGCCGGCCTGAGCGACTTCACGCTTCACGACGAGACCTACAAGGGCTATGACGTCGCGCCGGACGTGCAGGTGCTCCTGCGGACCGACGAGCCGACGAGCGGCAAGGAACTCGCCTGGGCCAAGACCTACGAAAAGGCGCGCGTGGTCTATCTCCAACTCGGGCACGACCACGTCGCCTACGAGGACGCGAACTACCGCCGGCTCGTGGCCAACGCGATCCGTTGGGCCGCCGGCAGGTAGGCGAGCCTGGCGCCCGTGTTGTCCTAACTCCCTTAACCGCCCGTAGGCCGATCCGGTATTCCGTCGCACGGGCGCGTAGCCCGTAGGCCGGTCTGTCACCTCTAATTGCCTGTCCCTTAACCGCCGCCCGTATGCCGGTCCGGTATTCCGTCGCACGGGCATCTTGCCCGTGCCCCCGGTTCCACGCGCGCCACGGGCTCCTCCGCCCACGGGCCTCGGCACGGGCAAGATGCCCGTGCGACGTTGAGGCGGGCGCGTAGCCCATGACGGTTAGGGGAGGGGGCGGCCGGAGGCGTCGATGGGGCGCAGGGGGCCGAGGCCCAGCTCCTGCGCCAGGGCGCGGAGTTCGGGCTCGAGGCGGGCGCGGTCGCCCACGACGAGCCAGACGGCGCGCTCCGGCCGGACCACGCGGGCGGCGGCCGCGTTGACCGGCTCGCGCGTGAGGGCCTGGAGCCGCGCGGGGAGCGTCTGGTAGGCGTCGTCCGGCAGGCCGGCGCGGGACAGGTGGACGAGCGCGTCGGCCACGCTGCCGACCGTCTCCCACGCGCCGGCCAGGCGCAGCGTCTCGGCGCGCACCGCGGCGGCGACCTCCGCGTCGCTGAAGGGCCGCGGGCCGAGCGGGCCGCGCAGCTCGCGGTCGACCTCCCGTATCGCGGCGGCGGTCTTGTCGGCCTGGACCGAGGCCGAGGCCCAGAACGGGCGCGGCCCGCGGGCCTCGGCCAGCGCGGTGCGCGCGCCGTAGGTCCAGCGCTTCTCCTCGCGCAGGTTGAGGTTGATGCGCGAGGTGAACGCGCCGCCCAGCAGCCGGTTCATGAGGCCGACCGCCAGCTCGTCGCGCTTGTCGCGGGGCGGCGCGACGCATCCCGCGAGCAGCAGGCTGTGGGCCGCGCCGGGGCGGTCGACGAGATAGAGGGCGGGGGCGGTCTCGGGTGCGGGCGGCGCGGCGGGCGGCGCGGCCGGGGCCGGGGCCGGCCGCCAGGCGCCGAAGCGGCGCTCGAGGGCGGGCAGCAGGGTTTCGGGCGTGACGTCGCCGGCGACGGCCAGGGTGGCGCGCTCCGGCCGGAACCAGGCGGCGTGGAAGCGCGCGAGGTCGGCGGGCGTCAGCCGGCCGACCGTCTCCTCGGTGCCGGTGTCCGGCGCGCCGTAGGGGTGGCCGGGGCCGAACAGGAGCGCGGGCAGCAGGCGGTGGGCCAGCGTGGCGGGCCCGGACTGCGCGTGGCGGATCTCGGCCAGGCGCTGCGTCTGGAGGCGGACGAACTCGGCCTCGGGGAAGAGGGGGTTGAGGAGCGCGTCGGCGTAGAGGTCGAGGGCGGGATCGAGGTGGCGGCGCAGCGTGTTCAGGGAGACGGTGCAGGTGTCGAGGCCGCAGGCGGTCGAGAAGTGCGCGCCGAGCAGGGCCAGCGCGTCGCTCAGCTCCTGGCCGCTACGGCGGCGCGTGCCCTCGGCGAGCAGGTCGAGCGTGAGGCGGGCGGTGCCGCTGGCGCCGGGCGCGTCGGCGGAGGAGCCGACGTCGAGCAGCAGGCTGAGCTGGACGACCGGCGCGCCGGGCCGTTCGGCCAGGAGCACGGTGAGGCCGTTGGCCAGCCGGGCGCGCCGCAGCTCGGGGAAGCGCGCCTCAGGGCGGATTTCCGGCGCGGGCACGCGGCTGCGGTCGACGTCGGGGAAGGCTGCGGCGCGGGCCTCGAACGGCTGGACCTCGAGCACGTAGGCGCCGTCGGCGAGCCAGTCGCGGGCGGTGTCGCGGAGGGAGCGGCGGGTGGTCTCGCGGATCTCCCGCAGGCGGACCTTGTGGTGGTCCGGGCGGCCGAGCAGCACGCTGTCGCGGGCCAGCAGGTCGGCCTTGCCGCCGAAGCCGCCGATCCGCTCGGTGCCGCGCACGAGGGCCGCCTCGGCCTGGGCCTGGACGCGCGCCAGCTCGCGGCGGTCGGGGCCGTGCTCCAGCAGGCGCGCCAGCTCCTCGTCGAGGGCGCGCTCCAGGCGCGCGAGGTCCGCGCCGGGGGCGGCGGTGGCGGTGATGAAGAACTGCCCGGCAAGCTCGTCGAGGTCGGCGTCGGCGCTGACCTCGGTGGCGAGGCGCTCTTCGCGCACCAGGCGCCGGTAGAGGCGCGAGGTCTGGCTGTCGGCGAGGACGGCGGCGGCCAGCTCGAGGCGGGTGCCTTCGGCCGTGCCGTAGGGCGGGATGTTCCAGACCTTATAGAGGCGGGCTTGGGGCACGCGGTCCTGCGCGACCTGGCGGCGGGTGCCGCTGCGCTTGGCGATCCAGGCCTTGTGGCGGGACACGGGCGGGCCGGGCGGCAGGGCGCCGAAGTGGCGGCGCACGGCCTCGTGGACGGCGGCGGGCTCGACGTCGCCAGCCACGACCAGCGTGGCGTTGGCGGGGCCGTAGAAGGTCTTGAACCAGGTGCGCACGTCGTCCAGTGTGGCGGCCTCCAGGTCGGCGGCCTCGCCGATGACGGGCCAGGCGTAGGGGTGGCCTGCGGGCCAGGTGTTGCGGGTGATCAGGCGATAGGCGAGGGCATAGGGCTGGTTCTCGTACTGGCGGAGTTCGTTGAGGACCACGCCGCGCTGCTCGTCCAGCCGGTCCTGGGTGACGGCTCCGAGCAGGTGTCCCATGCGGTCGGACTCCAGCCAGAGCAGGACGTCCAGGGCCTCCTTGGGGGCGTTCGCGAAGTAGTTGGTGCGGTCGCGGCCGGTGGTGCCGTTGAGTTCGGTGGCGCCGATGCGTTCGGTGGCCTTGAAGAAGTCGTCGTTGAAGTGTTCGCTGCCGTTGAACATCAGGTGCTCGAAAAGGTGGGCGAAGCCGGTCTTGCCCGGGCGCTCGTCCTTGGAGCCGACGTGGTACCAGACGTTGACGGCCACCAGGGGCGCCTTGTGGTCCTCGTGCACGAGCAGGGTGAGGCCGTTCTCGAGCGTGTAACGGACGTACGGGAGGGCGGGATCCTCGCCTGCGGCGAGGGCGGCGCGGGCGAGGAGCAGGGCGGGAAGGAGTTTCGGCAACAGGCTCATGGGGCCCCCTCGAAGCGGCGTTGGAGCGCGGCGGGGTAGGTCTCGCCGGTGGCGGTGCCCGCGCCTTTGACGGAGGCGCCGAAGGTCAGGCTGTCGCCGAAGCAGACGACCGTCTCTCCGGGCCGCACGTGCGAGGCGAGGGCCTCATGGGCGAGGCGTCCGAGCTGCGCGTAGGCGGCGGGGGTGAGGTGGACGCCGTCGCGGCCGCCGCCGTTCGCCTCGCAGCGCAGCGGGCTGTCCGGGGCGACGGCCGCGCCGCCGTTGCGCTCCACCCAGGCGCGCAGGTCGACGAGCGGCAGGCGGCGTGACTGGGCCAGCCTACGGACCGCCTGGTCGTAGGCGGCGAGGTGCGACTGGAGGGTGTCGCGCTGGGGATGCTTGGGGTGCCGCGCGCGCACGTACTCCTCGATCACCGGGTGGATCGTCACCAGCGCGACGGTCCGCGCGCCGCCCGCCTGGAGGCGGGTCACGAGGGTCACGAGGTTGGTCTCGAACTGGCCGAGGGGCAGCAGGTTGGCCGAGTTCATCGCGTCGTTCATGCCGAAGAAGAGGACGGCGTGCTGGGCTTTGAGCGGCAGCACCTCGGCGTCGAGCAGCTTCAGCGCGTCGCGGCTGTTGCGTCCCGAGAAGCCTTTGTTGATGACGCGGATGGCGTCCGCGGGGGGCGTCGCGGCCGCGGCGGCCAGCAGGGCGGCCGCGCAGCAGGTGAGGCAGAGGCGTCCGGTACGCATGGGGGCCTCCTGTCTAGCGCGCATACTGCAGCCGCACCGGGGGCTGTTTCCGTTTTTCCGCCTCGACCTCCTCCTTGAGCACGCGGAGGGCGGACTCGAGCTGGCGGTCGGTGCCGGCGACGAGGTCGGCGGGCTCCTGCCACACCAGGACGTCGGGCCGTGTGCCGTTCAGCTCCATGTCGGTGCCGTCGGGCAGGAACCAGCCGCGGTGCGGCAGCCGGAGGGTGCCCAGGTCGAGCAGCGGCACGTCGGTGGTGGCGATCACCCCGCCGCCGGTGGTGACGCCCACGATCTTGCCGCGGCCGAGGGTCTTGATCGCATGGGTGAAGATCTCGCCGTTGCTGGCGGTGTTCTGGTTGCAGAGCACGACCAGCGGCTTGTCCCAGACCGGGCGGCCCCAGTAGCCCGAGAGGTAGGCGGGCGCGGCGCCGCGCGCGACGGCGATCGAGTGGACGCTGCCGCACAGCACGCCGAGGATCCGGTCGGTGGTGAAGCCGCCGGTGTTATCGCGCACGTCGATGATCATCCCGTCCTTGCCGAAGCCCTCGGCGAAGATCTCCTGCTCGAAGCGATAGTAGTCGTCCCAGTTCATGCGGCGGATGTTGAGATAGCCCAGGCGGCCCTCGCCGGCCTGGTGGACCTGCCTGCGGGCGCTGTCGAAGTCGGCGGCGCGCTGCTTGTCGCGGACGGCCCCGAAGGTGGAGGCCTGGAGGACGACGGTGCGGTTGGTCGGGTCGCCGGAGCGTACGGTGAGGGAGACCTTGCGGTTCTCGGGGCCGTTCAGGACAAGGGTGGGGTCGGTGGAGGCGTCGACCGGCACGCCGTCGATCGCGGTGACGAGGTCGCCGGGGGCCAGCTTGCGGGTCACGAGGTCGGCCGGGCCTTCGGGGACGATCGACCGGATCTTCCAGCCCGCGCCGGTATGGGCGGGGTCGAACAGCAGCCCGAGGTGGGCGGTCACGGTGGTCCACGACTGGAAGGTGGCGGCCTTCTCCCACTCCTTCTTGCTGCCGTCTGAGGGCGTGAAGCCGAGGTGCGAGGAGTTGAGTTCGCCCAGCAGCAGCCAGAGCACGCGCTGGAAGACCGAATAGCCGTGGGCGGCGCGGGCGGCGGGCCGGTACTTCTCTTTGAGCGCGGCCCAGTCGGCGCCATGGTAGCCGGCGTCGTAGTACCAGTCGCGCAGCTTGCCCCAGGCGGTCAGGAAGGCGAGTTCCTGATAGTCGGCGAGGTCGGTCTCCTGGTAGGCGGAGAAGGAGAACGTCCTGTCGAGGTGCGCCGGAAGGTTATCGCTCAGCCAGAGCAGGCGGTTGTCCTTGGCCAGCCAGGAGAGGGCGCGGCCGCGGCGCGGGGTGAGCAGCTCGGGGGTGAGCTTATCGGGCAGCACCACCTTGAAGGTGCCGGAGACGCCTTTGACGTTGGCCTCGAAGGCGAGGGTGCGGCTGTCGTGCGAGAAGAACGGGCGGGCGGGCACGATCCCTGCGAGCGCCACGCGGCGCACGCGCAGGTGCAGGTCGTCGAAGTCTATGACGGCCGTCTTGGGGGCGGGCTTGACCTCCTCCTTGCGCTCGCCGCCGCGTTCGCGGCGCAGGGCCTCGCGGGCCGACTCCGTCTGCCGGTCGAGGGTCTGGCGCTCCTCGTCCTCGCGGTTGAGCCAGACATAGAAAAGGTCGGTCTCGTTGTTGGGGCGCTGGCCGACGAAGGCGATCAGCTTGCCGTCGGGGGACCAGCGCGGGTGGCCGTCCCAACTGAAATGGCGCGAGAGGTTGTAGGGCTCGCCCTTGCCGTCGGCCGGCAGGAGCCAGATGTCGGTGTTGCTGTAGTCGTCGGCGAGCGCGGCGACGAGCCAGCGGCCGTCGGGCGACCAGTCGTAGCTGTCGATGCCCGAGGCCGGGCGCAGGCGGGCTGTGACGGCGCCGTTGGTGTCGGCGACCACGATGTTGCCGCACGGCTCGCTCCAGGCGAGGCGGG
>JAKJGY010000127.1 GCA_022704145.1 Verrucomicrobiota bacterium | reverse complement strand
GCGTGATCAAGCCCGCCGACGGCGCGCGGGTGGTGTGAGGCGCGGCGGGGCCGGTCGTTCGTCATGACGCCGCAAGGCGTTCCTGTGCCCTGTTGTGCGGGGCCGGATAGTAACGGAGGGGACGCCGATGAAAGCTGCTGTTCGCTGTCTGACGCTGACGCTGGGGCTTGTCGCCGCTCGGGGCGGCCGCGCGGCGGAGCCGCCGTTTATGACGCTGCTTGGCGAGGCGGCGGCGGAGCCGTCGCTTGCCGCTGCGGTGGCGCGCTATCCGTCGTGCTTCGATGCGGTGGTTGCGCCGGGCGGTGAGCGTGCGGTGGTCTGCCGGCTGCCCGATAACGACATGCCGCGCCGGCTGATCGGCGAGGCGCTGAGGTTCGCGGCGGAGTCGACGCAGACGGTGGCGCGCGTGGGCGACGGGCGGGGGTTCGCGTCGGACGCGACCGCGCACGGCCTGTGCGTCGAGACCTTTCTGCTGCTGGCTTACGGCGCGGAGGCGGTGGAGTTCGATTTCCTGAGAAGCGCGCATGAGCCGGCCTCCTGGTATGCGAACACCTACTTCAGCGAGCTGACGCTCTGGCGTCCCTTCTTCCAGTCCTACGTGCGCTACAACCGCGGGACGCGCGCGGGGGGGCTCCTGCCTTTTCAGGGTAAAGGGCGTCGGACTGCGGCCTCGCAGGCCCTTCCGGGGGCGCTGGGCGCGGCGGACGCGCTTGCGCCGCTCGGCCTGGCCGCGTGCCCCGGCTCGCCGTATCCGGTCGGGTACCTGCTATCCGCGTCGAACGTCGAGGGCCTGAGCGACGTGGAGCTGCAGCGGGCGCTCTCCGGCGGGGTGCTGCTGGACGGCGGCGCGGTGGCCGCGCTGCAGCAGCGGGGTTACGGCGCGAAGATCCAGCTCACGGCGGGGGCGCGCGACCCGAAGCGCGGCACGGAAGTGTTTACGGACGACGAGCTGAATGTCGGCCGGGTGGGGTACGTGTGGCGTCCGCTGGCGTCTGACAAGACGTTCGCGCTCTTTCCCTCGAACGAGGCGGCGCGGGTGATCGGGCGTTACGAGGCTGTCGGGGGCGGCGCTTCCGAGCCTGCGTCGGTGCTGCTCGAGCTGCCCTCCGGGGGGCGTCTGGCGGCGTTCGGCTTTGACGGCTTCTCGCCGTACGCGAGCGAGGCGCGGCGGAGGCAACTGCTGCTGGCGGCGGACTGGGTGTGCCAGAACCGTCTGCCGGTCCTGGTGGAGGATGCCGCCGGGGTGGTGGTGGTGCCGCGCGTGTCGCAGGCCGGGGACCTCCAGAGCGTGGTCGTGCTGAACGCCACACTCGACGCGCAGCCGCCGCTGACGCTGCGCTTGCGCGGCTGCCCCGAGGGTGTGGCGCGCCTGCTGTGGCTCACGCCTAAGGAGAGGCCCGTGACCGTGAACGTGCGCTGGGAGGGCCAGGACGTGCTGGCCGTGCTGCCCGCGCTGGCCCCGTGGCAGGTCGGCTGGCTGCGCGCGGCGGAGTGAGCGGGCCGTTGCCGGCGTTCAGGGCAGGGGGGGCGGCAGGAGGCCGGAGGAGGCTGAGGCTGCGGCGGGGCTGACGGAGAGGCGGAAGAAGCGGCTGGGGTGGAGGGCGACCTCGTCGGGGGTGAGGCGCAGCGACCAGAGCAGGCCGTTGCCGGTGTCTTCGGAAGCGAGCGCGGAGGGGTCGAGGTCGAACCATTCCAGAAGGTCGTCGGAATACTGGAGTGCGGCCTGGGCGTCGGGGCGGTCGGCGGCCTGGTGGAACCAGACGTGGAGGCCTTGCTCGGAGGCGGTGCCCTGCATATTGGAGAGGCCGCGGTCGGAGGGGTCGAGGGGATCCGCGCCGGTGTAGTACTCCAGCAGGTTGGCGGCGCCGTCGCCGTCGTCGTCGGAGTCGGGGTCGGAGAGGCCGCGCAGGCCGGACCACTCCCAGTAGCCGCCGCGTCCGGGGGTGGGCGGGGCGGCCTTCCAGGGCGTGCGTGGGGCGAGGCCGAAGGCGGCGCGGTTGAGGGAGTCGCCGCGGCCGTCGGCGCTCTTGGGCCACGTGCCGCCGGTCTTGTAGTCGAGGGTGTCCAGCACGAGGCCGTCGGCGCTGAGCAGGGTGAGGGTCTCGCCGGAGTCGCTGAGGGCGCCGTAGAGCCAGTGGGCGGCGGGGGAGGGGGCGTCGGCGTAGCGGGTGCGGAAGGCTTCCGGGTGGCGTGCGATGACGGCATGGGTGCCGGGCTGGAGCAGCAGGGGGCCGAGGGTCAGGGCGTCGGCGGGCTGGCCGTCCGGGAAGCGGCAGCCGGTGAGGCTGACGGGGAGGTCCGCGACGTTGAGGAGTTCGACGAACTCGTAGTGCCTGGCGCTCTGTTCGGGGAGGGGGTTGGCGACGCTGCGGTCCAGGGCGGGGTTGTAGTGGACTTCGCTGAGCTGGATATCGCCGGGCTGGGCGCGGCGTGCGCCGATGAGGTATTCGGCGCGTGCGGCGAGGCCCCAGCGGCTGTCGGAGGAGCGGTAGGCGCGGGCGCAGAGCAGGGCCGGCTGGGTGAGGGTGAGGACGGTGCCGGGCGCGCAGGTGTGCGCGACGGACGAGGGCTGGCCGTTCCAGAGGGCGGGGTCGGTGCCGTCGAGGGTATAGCGGACGGAGTCGCCTTCGGGGGCGGAGAGCGTGACGCGCACGAGGGCTCCGGCGGGGAGGGTGCGCGAGCCGGGGGAGAGGGTGGGGGCCTTGAGGAGCGAGCTTTTGGCGGCGTGGTTCTGGTCGATCCAGGCGGCGTGGTTGGTGGCGAACCAGGTCATCCAGCTCACCTCGCCCGAGTGGGTGCGGCCGAAGGCGTCGTTGGTGGGCCACATGTTCCAGCGCGTGTAGTCGCGGTGGGCGGCGGCGTCGGGGAGCGGGGCCTTGAGGCGTGCGACGGTGGCGGCGAGGTTGGTCGCGGAGAACACGGACTGGCGCAGTTCGAACCAGCGGTCCCAGTAGAGGCGGCGGAAGTGGGGCTGGGCGTGGAGGCGGCCCCAGAAGTCGGGGCGGGTGAAGGGTTCTGAGGCGAAGGTCCAGGCGTCCCAGCGTCTGACGTTCGGGTAGGTGGCTTCGGCGTAGCCGTAGGGGCCGAGGGAGCGGTCGAAATCCCAGACGGGGCCGGCCATGATCTTGCCGCCGCGGTCCTTATGGAACCAGGAGCTGAGGGTGAAGATATCGACGTCCATCGAGTACATCTTCAGGATATGGAAGTCGATCCACGAGCCGACGTCGATGTGGCGTGCGACGCCGGTCTCGGGGTGCATGGGGTCGGCGCCATAGGCGGCGTCCTCGAAGGCGTTGAAGGCGTCGACGAGGTAGCGGCTCTGCTCGGGCTGGACGGCGTCGAGCTTGGGTGAGGCGAGCACCATGTAGCGGCCTGAGCTGTTCGGAAAGTTGCGGGCGGTGCGCCAGTAGAACTCGTCGGCGTCGTTGCGGTCGGCCTTGAAGAGGTAGCTGCCGGAGAGGGCGGGCAGGGCGGTGTCGGAGGGGGAGACGGTGTCGTCGATCGGGACGCGGTCGGAGTCGGCCTTGACGCGCTCCTCGAGGACGAAGAGGCCGTAGTAGTTGGTGGCGAGCAGCGGGGTTGTGGTGCGTCCGATGAAGAAGACCTCGACGTGGCGCGTGCGGGGGGCGTAGCGGCCCATCTGGCGCGAGAGGTCGAACATCAGGGGGTCGTGCAGGTAGGTGCGGTCGTAGTTCCAGCAGCCGATGAGGGCGAAGTCCGAGCCTTTGGGGAAGCCTTTGAGGTCCACCTTGCGGTCGTCGTTGTCCTCGCCCCAGAAGGTCAGGGCGTAGGGCTTTTTGGGGAAGGTGGAGGAGGAGGAGCCGCGGACGTGGATGCCGGCGCGGCCGGAGAGGGCGGGGGCGCTGGTGAGGCAGGCGGAACCGGCGACGGGCTCGACGAGGTGGTAGCCGCAGGCGGTGTAGTTGGTGGACTCGGCGGTGGGGATGCCGTCGCGGAGGGGGTCGGCGGCGGTGAGGATGAGGATCGGCAGGGAGGTGGAGAAGGAGAGGGTGGCAGGGTCGTTCGAGGCGAAGGTGTAGTGGGCGGTGGCGGTCTCGCCGCTGCGGCCGGCGGCGTCGAAGACGCGGGCGCGGAGGTGGGCGGAGGCGGTGACGGTGAGGGGTTCGGAGTAGGGGAGGCCGGTGGCGGGGGTCGGGTCTGAGCCGTCGGTGGTGTAGCGGATGGTCTGGCCGGGCAGGCTGCCGGAGAGGCTGAGCGAGAGGTTCGTGGTGGTGATGCCGGAGGGGACGGAGAAGGCGACGGTCTGGGGCAGGCGCTGAAGGGAGGGGCCGCCGTTCAGCGTGCCGGGGGTGGCGGCGAAGAGGAAGGCGGGCTCGTCGGTGAGGGTGAGGGAGCGGAGGGTCGCGGAGAGGGTGGCCTTGAGGAAGAGGTCGCTGCTGGAGGCGTTGCCGTTCAGCAGGTGGACGGCGAGGATGTTGGTGCCGTCGGCGAGCGCGGGGCTGACGTGGGAGATGTCGGTCGGCTCGAGTGTGGAGGGGTTGCCGAGGATCGAGGCGGCGTAGCTGGCGTACGAGAGGGTTTCGACGGCCGGGGCGTTAGGGCCGCAGGCGAAGGCGGCGTTGACGAAGGCGGCGGCGCCGTCGTCGTAGGTGGTCTCGAAGCTGAGCGACTGGACGGCGGCGGCGCCGGGGAGGAGGAAGGGGATGCGCAGGTAGACGCCCGGCCTGCCATAGGCGAGGGGCTGGAGGCTCATGTTGACCTCCTCCAGGAAGGCGGGTGCGGGCGTCTTCGTGGCGTACCCGACCGGGAGGTGGCCGTTGGTCCACGAGGTGTCGTCGAAGTCGCGTGCGCGCCAGAGGGTGCCGAGGGCGTTGTCGGCCGGGCAGAAGGCGCGGACGGGCGCGGTGTTCGAGACGAGGAGGGCCGTGTTGGTGGTGAACTCAAGGGCGTAACCGTAGGCGATATTCTCGTATTGGGCAGGAAACTTGGTGCCGTAATGGTGGACGAGGGTGCCGGAGGCGTCATAGAGGCCGAGGTACTCGCCACTCTTGCTGAGCGCGAAGTTGGTGTGGAGTTCGCCGGCCGGGTCGCGGAGGTCGGCGTTGGAGGCCCAGATGAGGCGGGTACCCCAGGGGGGGAGGGTGAGGGCGGGGAGCACCCATTTGCGCGGCTGGCTGAGGTTGTCGGTGAGGGACCAGCCCTCCAGACTGACGGGTGCGGGGGTGGTGTTCTGGAGTTCGAGCCAGTCGGAGGCGTTGCCGAAGGCGTCATAATAGAGGGCGTTGTTCTCGGCCATAAACTCCGAGATCACGACGGCGGGTGCGGCCCCGGCGGTTGAGGCGGCCGCCAGCGCCGCGATCATGAGTGCGATACGCCATGGGGACATAGGACGGAAGTATAGGAGAAAGAGGGTACGGCTTCCATCCTTTTTGGTGGTGCGGCGTGTGAGCGTCATCCGCCGTGCGGGCCGCGATCGTTCGCATGGAAGCGCGAGCGGGTGGCGCGGGGTTGCGCGCGTTGACAACGCGGGTGTGATGTGTGAAGATCACGGGTATCAGGAACGGGATATGGGATCTGTGCGCCGACATGGCCGCGCGGACGGACACGCCTATGAGCGACCTCTATTACGACACGCACGCGCATTTTGAGGGTGCGCCGCTGGAGACGGCGGCGGTACTGGGGCGGGCCTTCGCGTCGGGCGTGACGCGTCTTGTGGCGGTGGGCGGCAGCGCGGCACTCAACGCGGGCGCGCTGGCGGCGGCGCAGGCGTATCCGGAGCGGGTGCGGCTGGCGCTGGGGTTTGACCGCGACCAGGCGACGGCGGCGGCGCCCGAGGTTTACGTCGAGACGTTGCGGCGGCTCGCGGCCGCGCACCCGTTGGCGGCGGTAGGCGAGGCGGGTCTGGATTTCCATTATCATCCTGAGACGGCCGAGGCGCAGGCGGCGCTCTTTGCGGCGCAGCTCCGGCTGGCGGACGAGTGGCGCCTGCCGGTGATCGTGCACACGCGTGAGGCGGACGAGGCGACCTTGCGGGTGCTCGACGGGACGCCGTGGCGCGGCGAGGGGTTGCGCGGCGTGATCCACTGCTACACGGGCGACAAGGCCTTTGCGGCGCAGTTGCTGGGCCGGCAGTTCGCGATCAGCTTCAGCGGCATCGTGACTTTCCGCAACGCGGACATGCTGCGCGAGAGCGCGGCGTACGTTCCGTCTGACCGGCTCCTGATCGAGACCGACACGCCGTTCCTGGCGCCGGTGCCGAAGCGCGGTCAGCGCAATGAGCCGGCCTTTGTGGCGCATGTGGCGGAGTGCCTGGCGCAGGTGCGCGGCACGACGGCGGAACACATCGCAGAGATCACGCGGGAGAACGCCGTGCGGCTGTTCGGTTGAGGGCTCGAAGATTCCGATGATCTCGACGGAATAGAAGGAATCGGGCCGAATCTAGTTCAGCGGAATTTCGGTCTCTTCGCGGGTGGCGAGGTTCTTGCGCTTGGCGGTGCCGCGCGCGACGTCGTCAGGGCCGATGAAGACCGCGTCGGCGGCGGTGCTGGCGCTGGCGCGGGAGAAGAACTGCTTAGGCTTCTGGCGGCCGAGCTGGAGGTCGACGGTCTCGCCCGCCTCGCGCAGGGTACGGGCGAGGCGGGTGGCGGCCTCACGCTGTTCTGGGAACATGTAGCCGACGATCACGCCGCGCTTTTCGGCTGCGGCGGCTTCGCCGAGCAAGTCCTTGAGCACCTCGACGACCACGACGTCGCCGAAGCCGAGGCCCACGGCGGGTGTGGGCGCGCCGCCGATCATGGTGAGCAGGCTGTCGTAGCGGCCGCCGCCGAAGATCGCGCGGAACTTGCGCTCCGTGTCGAAGGCCTCGAAGACGATGCCGGTGTAGTAGGCGAGGCCGCGGATGACCGAGATGTCGAAGACGAGGCGGTCGGCGATGCCGTAGACCTCGGCGAGCGAGAACAGCTCGCGCAGGGCCGCGAGGGCGGGCGAGTCGGCGCCTGCGAGGGCGGCGGCCTGGTCGAGGGTCTGCACGGCAAGCAGCTCGAAGGCTTTGGCCACGGCGTCACTGTCGAGGCCTTCGGCCTTGAGCAGGGCGGCGATCTCATCGTCGGAAATCTTGCCGCGCTTGTCGAGGGCGAGGAAGACGGCGGGGTGGTATGCGGCGTCGATGCCGGATTTCGCGAGCAGCTCGGCGAGCAGGGCGCGGTTGTTGACGCGGATGCGGTAGGCGGCGTCCGGCAGGCCCATGGCTCGGAGGCCGGCGGCGGCGGCCGCGAGGATCTCGATCTCCGCGGAGACGCTCTCCTCGCCGATGATGTCCAGGTTCCACTGGTAGTGCTCGCGCTTACGGCCGCGGGTCATGCGCTCGTAGCGGAAGCACTGGGCGAGGGTGAACCACTTGAGCGGGAAGGTGAGCTGACCGTGGCGTGCGGCGACCATGCGGGCGAGGGTGGGGGTCATCTCGGGGCGCAGGGCGAGGTGGCGGCCGCTCTTGTCCTCGAAGTGGTAGATCTGTTCGGAGACCTCCTCGCCGCTCTTACGCTGGAGCAGTTCGAGGCTTTCGACCACGCAGGCGTCGTAGGGCTGGAAGCCGAAGGCCACGGCGGCCTGGCGCCAGGCGTCAAAGACGCGGTTACGCCAGAGCATGTCCTCGGGGTAGAAGTCGCGCATGCCGCGCGGGGGCTCGAAGGAGAGGGGGGCGGAGGGGTTCATGGTGGAATGTTGGAATGTTGGAATGTTGGAATCTTGGAATGGTGGATTATGGAGGAGAGCGGGGGCTGCCGGCCCCCGCATTCCATCGTTCCACCCTTCCATCGTTCCGCTATTGCTTGCCCGCCAGCATCTGGCGCATGCGCTTGCCGGGTTTGAACTTGACGACTTTCCGGCCGGGGATATGGACGACGTCCTCGGGCTTGTTCGGGTTGCGGCCGATACGGGCCTTACGCTGGGTGATCTCGAAGACGCCGAACTCGCGGAACTCGACATGCTTTCCGGATTCCAGCGCGTCGATGATGCCGTCGAGCGTCTTCTGGACGATCGCATAGACGTCCAGTTGGGTGATATGGGTCTCTTTTGAGATCTGGGTGACGAGGTCACGTTTGGTCAGCGCCGCGCCTGCGTCCGTCTCTGACTGTCTGGTGTCGTCCGTGTCCATAACCGCCTCCTGAAGCTGAACCTATTATTTATCGGGTGGCCGCTGAAGTCAATCCGGCGATCAGCGTCCGGATGGTGTCGGTCGCCTGGTCGGGGGGGATGAGGTCGGCGGACTTGGACGTCCGCAGCTTGACCTCGACCCCGCCTTTGGCCAGGCCTTTGGCGCCCACCACCACGCGGATGGGGCAGCCGATCAGGTCGGCGTCCTTAAACTTCACGCCGGGGCGCTCCTCGCGGTCGTCGACGAAAACATCGATGCCGGCGGCCTGGAGGTCGCGCTCGAGGGCGTCGACCGTGGCGCAGACTGCGGGATCCTTGGGGTCGAGCAGGAGGAGGGTGACGGCGAAGGGGGCGACGGACACGGGCCAGACGATACCGTCGGCGTCGTGGCACTGTTCGACCACCGCCTGGAGGGTGCGTGTGACGCCGATGCCGTAGCAGCCCATCACCATCAGCTCGCTCTGGCCTTTCTCGTTGAGGTATTTGGCCTCAAACGCCTCGGAGTACTTGGTCCCGAGTTTGAAGACGTGGCCCACCTCGATGCCGCGCTTGAGCTGCAGCGGCTGACCGCAGCGCGGGCAGGCGTCGCCGGGGCCGACGATGACGAGATCCTCAAAGGCGGTCACGGCGGCGTCGCGCGCGAGGTCGACATGGCGCAGGTGCGTGTCGGCGAGGTTGGCGCCGGTGATCCGGTCCGCGGCGCCCTGCAGCGACGGGTCGGCATAGGTCGGGACGGCAAGGCCCACGGGCCCTGCGAAGCCGACGGGCGCGCCGGTGACCTTCTGGACGGTGGCCTCGTCGGCGAGCTCCAGTTTCTTGGCGCCCAGCAGGCGCTTGAACTTATGCTCGTTCAGGTCGCGGTCGCCGGGCACGAGGGCGGCTACGGGTTTGCCGTCCGCGAGGTAGACGAGCGTCTTGATGAAGCGGTCGGCGGGGCAGGCGAAGAACGTCGCCAGCTCGTCGACGGTACGCACGCCGGGTGTGGCGACCGGCTCACGGTCGGGGCAGCAGGCGGGGGCGTCAGCGGCCGGGGCGGCGCGTTCGGCGCGCTCCTGGTTGGCGGCGTAGCCGCAGGCGGGGCAGTCGACGAGGCCGTCCTCGCCGGAGTCGGCCAGGACCATGAACTCGTGGGACCACTTGCCGCCGATGTCGCCGGTGTCGGCCTCGACGGCGCGGGCCAGGAGGCCGCAGCGGGCGAAGATCCGGACGTAGGCGTCGTACATGGCCTGGTAGGAGGCGTCGGCGGCCTCGAGCGAGGTGTCGAAGCTATAGGCGTCCTTCATGATGAACTCTTTGGAGCGCATCAGGCCGAAGCGGGGGCGGATCTCGTCTCGGAACTTGGTCTGGACCTGATAGACGGTACAGGGAAGCTGGCGGTAGGAGCTGATCTCGTGGCCCAGCAGCTCGGTGACGACCTCCTCGTGGGTCGGGCCCAGGGCCATGAGGCGTTCGGCGCGGTCGCGGAGCTTGAACATGCCGGGGCCCATGGCGGCGAGGCGGCCGGAGCGTTCCCAAAGCTCGGCCGGCTGGAGGGCGGGCATCAGGATCTCCTGGGCGCCGGCGCGGTCCATCTCCTCTCGGACGATCCGGGCGACCTTGTGCAGCGCGCGCAGGCCGAGGGGCATGAAGGTGTAGAGGCCGCCGGAGAGCTTGCGGATGAGTCCCGCCCGAACCATCAGCTTGTGACTGGGGATTTCGGCTTCCTGGGGGTCGTCCCGCAGGGTTGTGATCAAGGTTCGCGACCAGCGCATAGGGGGCTGTTCCTTCCTAATCTTCTTTGGCTTAAACAATTGCGAACTATTTGACCGAAAATATGCGTGAACCGCAAGCGAAAAAAGCCGGACGAAAACCCTTGCCTCACACGGGGTACATGAGGGACAATGATCAAGACTATAAAGCGCAGAGGAGTGCCCATGTCGGATTGGCGAAATAGAGGTTTCACGTTGGTCGAATTGCTGGTGGTGATCGGCATCATCGGCATTCTCTCGGCTGTGTTGATCGTCCCGATCACCAACATGCGGGAGACGGCCCGGGCGGTGAAGTGCAAGTCGAACCTGAAGAACCTGGCGCAGGCCGCGATCAACTACGGCGTGGATACGGGATATCTGCCGTGGGCCGGGTCGCACGAGCAGGTGGACTCGCAGAGGGTGGGCAACAGCTATCAGACGCGAGTGGTGCTGCGTAGGGGGTGGGTCGACTGGACGCGCAGCGACGGAAGCACTGAAAAGTGGCCTAAAGACTACTCAGGGGGCCCCTCCTTCTCAAGTAAGGGTCAGATGATCTCGGACATGGTGAACCGCAGCGGCTTCGCCTCGGTCACCAACGGCACGCTCTGGGGCTATATGGGGCGGGACATGGGCGCGTATGTGTGCGACGCGCACAAGCGCCAGGTGCGCGAGTTCAGTAAGGGCGGCTCGGCGCCCGTGTATCGGTCCTATTTCATGAACGGGTATTTCGGATATAACAAGGACTACGAACCGGTCTACCGCGCCCACCGCCACATTTCGGCCAACCGGCTTTCGGACCGGGGGAGTGCGGCGAATCTGCTGCTTTTTGCCGAGCTGCCGGTCGCACAGACCGATGTGGACCCTGTTTTGTCCACGGATTCGGTGATCGAGACTGAGATTGACGGGTACAACGACGGTGCGGACACCAAGACCAAGCCGCCGCGCGAGATCCTGGGCTTCAACCATCTGGTGGGTAAGCGCTATGTCGCGCACGTGGCCTTTGCCGACGGCCATGTGGACGTGCTGCAGGCGTCTGAGAAGAGTCTGACGGTGGAACGGATGAAAGGCCTGACGTACTTCCTCTGCAACGGGTACGAGCTGCCGGTCGACGTGACGAAGTGGAAGATCCCGTAAGGGGGCGCCGGACTGGGGCGTGGGCCGCGATCAACGACGGACTAGGAGTGTGGAGTCGCTCGATGAATAAGCTGCATCAACGGATGGCCTGTACGGTGTTGGGCATGTGGGCCTTGGGCGCGCTGGCAGGGCCGGTGGCCGTGCTGCCGGAGAACCGTGCCCTGGATTTCGACAATTATACGGCCTCGAATGCGCCGAGTGCCGTCTGGATCCATGAGGGGCCCGCCCCGACCGGACTCTCCTCGGTTCGGGCGCTGCTGCCCGGCACCAACCATTATCACCGGACGGGCTGGTTCCTCAGGGCCTGCCGGACAGGCTGCGCCGGTTATTACAATGCGGCCGCGCGTATAGTGCCGCCCAAGAATCCGGCCTCCACGCCACCTAGCCCGTTCGTCGCGACGAACCTGGCCGCGAACCTGCAGAACGACGCCGGCGCGCACCTGGTGTCGCCGGTCTTCACCAACGGGGTCGGCACGCTCTACTTCGAGGCGATCAACAGTCTGGTCACGTATACTAACCAGATCACGGTCGAGGTGGCCAGCAATCTGGTGAACGTCGCGACGAGCGCGGTCGTGCCGACGCTCCTGCCGCCCTCGACCAACGGGCTGGACCACGTGTGGGAGGTGCTGGACGTCGTTGAGCTGAACGCGGCGACCTCCAACGACTTCGTGCGCTACAGCCGGAGGTTGGACGCGCGCTATCCGGTGCGGCTGCGTATCCGCAATACCGGGACGGTCCATAGCGGTGTGTCGGCGGACGGC
>JAKJGY010000331.1 GCA_022704145.1 Verrucomicrobiota bacterium | reverse complement strand
AACCGCACCGCCGCCACATGCCATGGCGAGGTGTCCCCGAGAATCTGCTGGTAAAGGCTCGTGTCTTTCATGCCGTACAGTTTACAAAACCCAATGGCTTTTCACACACTAAACCCGGAAGCGCCGAAAGATTGGGCAATAATAGAGCTTGCGCCGCGAGACCGAAATGGCGCAAGATTCTCACCTGTAATACGGGCGTTCATGCGTGAAAACGTTGTTTTCGCCGGCTGAAGGGTGCGTGGGCTTGGGCGGGGCGTCTGGAAAGGCGCGGTGAGCCCGGTGGGGCGCAGGGGTGAGTTCTTGCTGCCCGCGAAGTGGCCCGCATAGGGGGGAGAATGAAGTTTCTGTATTGGTTTGTCACTGTATGGGCGGCGGCGGGGTGCGGGGCGGCGGAGGTGCGTTTCGACTTCGAGAGCGGCGACCTGCAGGGGTGGCGCGTGGTGGAGGGCGCGTTCGGCAAGGTCGTGAGCGACCGCGCCAAGGAGCACCACACGGGCGGGCCATACACCAAGGAGGGCACGTGGTTCCTGTCCACGCTGGAGAGCAAGGACGGGACGCGGCCGGACGACGGTTTCGAGGGCGTCATCGAGTCGCCGGTGGTGACGCTGACGGGGCCGGAGATCACGTTGCTGGTCGGCGGCGGCAAGGGCGAGCAGGTCTACGTGGCGCTCTGCACGCCGGACGGCAAGGAGGTCGCCCACGCGCGCGGCGAGAACGGGCAGAAGCTGGTCGAGCGCCGGTGGTCGGTGCCCGAACGGGTGGGCAAGCCGGTTTTCTTCCGGGTCGTGGACCGGGGTACGGAGGGGTGGTGCCACCTCACGCTGGACCGGCTGGTGTGCCAGGGCGCGATTGACGCGGCGGCCAGCGAGGCGCGCTTCAAGTCGCGCAGGCGGGTCTTGGTGCCGGTGGCGGGGGCGGTGCAGGCGGACGCCCTGCGCGCGGCGATCGAGGAGCTGGGGCAGCGCGCCGGCGAGCGTTATCCGCGTGCGGCGTTGCTGGCGCGGCTGGAGGCGGCGCGGGCGGGGGAGGACGCGGCGGCGCTGGTGGCGCTGGCGGGCGAGGCGCTGGTGTCGCGCAACCCGCTGCTGACGGAGCGGCCGCTTCTCTTCGTGACGCGCAAGCAGTACCGGCCCGACCACCACAACACCGAGACGATGTTTCAGACGGGCGAGATCAACACGCGCAGTTATGACACCGAGGGCGCCTTCAAGGTGCTGGATGCCGCGTCCGGCGCGGTGCGGACGCTCTTCGCGCCGGGGCCGGGCGCGACGGTGCGCGATCCGGACGTGAGCTTCGACGGCCGGCGGATCGTCTTCTCGATGCGGCGGGGGATCGAGGACGACTACCACATCTACGTCATGAACGCGGACGGCACGGGGTTGCGCCAGCTTACGGCGGCGCCGGGCGTGTCGGACATCGACCCGATCTGGCTGCCGGACGGCGACATCCTGTTCTCCGCGACGCGCGAGCCCAAGTACTGCATGTGCAACCGCCACATCATGTGCAACCTCTACCGCATGGCGGCGGACGGCGCGAATATCCACCAGATCGGCAAGTCCACGCTCTTCGAGGGGCACGCCTCGCTGTTGCCTGACGGTCGCGTGCTCTATGATCGCTGGGAGTATGTGGACCGCAACTTTGGCGACGCGCAGGGGCTTTGGGTCTGTTATCCGGACGGAACGGGACATGCGCTCTACTGGGGCAATAACACCACCAGCCCGGGCGGGGTGATCGACGCGCGTGCGCTGTCGCAGGCGCACCTCGCGATCGCGGTGCTGGGCGCGTGTCACGACCGGCCGTGGGGTGCGCTGGGGCTGATCGACCGCTCCAAGGGCGTGGACGGCCCTGAGCCGGTGCTGCGCACGTGGCCGGCCGATTTCATCAAGCGGATCAAGACCGAGGGGCAGGATTTCGACTCGACGGTGAGGCTGCCGGTCAAGTACGAGGATCCGTACCCGCTGGACGACCGTCATTTCGTATGCGCGCGGATGACGGGGAGGGGCGAGGAGATGGGCCTCTACTATCTGGACCTGCATGGCAACGAGGTGCAGATACATGCGGAGGCGCCGGGCTGTTATGACCCGATGCCGCTGGCGCCGCGGCCGGCGCCGCCGATCCATCCGCGCCGCCGGAACTATGAGGATCCGAACGCCCCCGGCTATTTCTATGTGCAGAACGTGTATGTGGGCACGCATATGCAGGGCGTGACGCCGGGCGCGATCAAAGCCCTGCGCGTGGTCGAGTCGCCTGAAAAGCGCAACTTTTCGGGCAGCGAATGGTTCGGCCAGGGCGCGCAGGCGCCGGGCATGAACTGGCTCAACTTCGAGAACAAGCGCATCTTGGGCACGGTGCCGGTGGAGGAGGACGGCAGCGCGTATTTCGAGGTGCCGGCCAACACCTTCGTCTTCTTCCAAGCGCTGGACGAGAACGGCATGATGGTGCAGTCGATGCGCTCGGGCGCCTACGTGCAGCCCGGGGAGACCTACGGCTGCGTGGGCTGCCACGAGAA